>NZ_VIVR01000001.1:3633076-3935833 GCF_007828955.1 Kitasatospora atroaurantiaca
AGCCACGGAGACCGCGTAGGCCATGAGCGCCTGCGGTGGGTCCGGGAGCCCCTTCCGGGCCCGTTCTGCCATCTCGTGGTACTCGGCCTGGTCGTCGGTCACGTCGGATGGCTCCCCGGATTGGCCAGCTTGGCGCGCAGTGCCGCTCTGTGAGCCTGTCGGGCGGCTCGCCCAACGCAGTCAGGGCAGATCGGCAGCGTCGCCGGCCCCGTGCCAGTTCTCAGGTCGAAGGTCAGGGCAGCGGTAACGATGTTGGGGCGCTGGCAGCAGAAGCATCGGCCCAACGCCCAAGTCAGGGGCTCGGGTTCCGGAAGCTCGTCACCCGGAATCCGGTAGAAGACCGGGGCGGTCACGCGCTCAACTCCGCTGGTAACGCCGATGCATTGGGGGCGTACTGCGCCTGGGCCCCGAATGGCCTGCCTGGGGCGACACGGGGACGGCTTGCCCTCATGACCGGGACCAACTCCGGTACTGGAGAGAGTGGTTCGATATCAGAGGGAGAGGTATCCCACTCCACCCCGCCAGCCTTCGGCCGAAGGTAGACCCTGCCGCTCTGCTCGCCCATGTAGACGCCCTGAGCGCCGTTGTGGGCGCCGTCGCGGACCATCTCCCCAACCTGGGGCCGATAGATGGGCCTGTGCGGCCCTCTGCGCGTCGCCACCACTCCACCTCCCGAGAAATGCTGAGTGCCCGTCACGTCCGAAAGACGGTACGGGCACTCACCACACGAGAGGGGGACTGGTTGTCCCCCTACCTAAAATGACTACGCGGCCACTCCCAGTGACTCCGCCAGTGCGACGGCCGACGCCTTCAGCGGGCCCTTGGCGCTGCGCTCAAGGGCAGCGGCCAGCGTCCTGGCGTTAGGCACGTACTTGACGCCCTCGTTGGTGACCCCGACAGCTTCGGACAGGTAGTGGACTGCTGCCGCCGTCTCCTTCTTCAGGTGGTGCCCGTAGGCGATGTCCAGCAGCAGACGAGACCGGCGTTCGAGCGAGCCGATGGACGCCGGGTCGATGCTCTCAGCACGCGCCAGCGCTTCTCCCGGCTTCACCAGGCCGACACCGATGGTGACGCTGTGGACGTCCACGTTGGACATGGCGAAGGCCGACTGAGCGTGCCAGTACCCAGCCGGGAGCTTCCGTGCCGTCTCTTCGGCCTCAGCAAGGTACCGCTCAGCAGGCCCCGACTGTCCATCAAGGCCGTGGGTGCATGCGGCTTGAAGGTTGAGCTGACCATAGGCAGCCAGTACGTCAGCCCCGCCGGTCTCCAGCATCGGCCGGACCAACGCCATGCCCATTTCGGCGGTCTTCACCGCCTCCTCGTAGAAGCCTGCCGCACGTTGACCGATGCTCACCGTCCATGCGCCCAGAGCCAAGCTCACCGGCTCGTCGGCGTTCTCGCTGGCGTCCCGAGCACGATCCAGCGCCATCCAGTACAACTCCGGTTCGGAGATGTGCGCGAGCATGCGTTGCACCAGGCGGTACAGATCCCCCATGGCCGCATACGCGGTGCGGCGCTCGCTGCCCTGGTGGTACCGGACACTTGCGTGTGCGGCCCGGATCAAGTCCGGCAGGATCGCACCAACTGCCGTGCGCTGCTCGGGCGACGTGTGCCAGAGTCGCCACGCCTGTTCGACCCTGCCCTTGAGTACTGACGGGGCCGTAACCTCCGGTGGGGCCGGGAGGAAGCTCACCGTGTGCATGGCGCTCCGGATCTCCGGAACGGACACATGGCTGACCTTGCCCATGTCGGCCGCCGGGATGCTCATGTCCCCGCCGGTCAACACCTTCACGTCGTCCACGTGGAGCACCTGGGCCAACTTCAGCAGCATCGGAACGCCGTGAAGCTCTCGTTCCCCAAGCTCAATCTTCTTCAGCCAGTCCGACGACCGGCCGACCAGCCCGGCCGTCACGGCGCGGGTCATGCCCCGACGCTCCCGGATCGCCCGGATTCGCTCGCCGGTCGTGAGTTCTGCGGATAGGTCGCTCATTGGCCCTCTCCCGTGACACGCACTCCTGTGGTAATCAGCGTAGCCCTGCTATCTCATACCCGTGCGGTACGAGTTGACGCCGGGCCAGGGTCACGGTAGGTACTCGTCGGCCATGGCGAAGACTCCCCCGCCAGGAGTGCCCGCCCTGAGACGCAGAGAGACCCCGGCGACGCGTTCACCGGGGTCTGTCCACACTCACAGTCGGTCACTGAAACCCCCAGGCCGGCGGGGCGCCTTTAACTGCATATATGCACTCCAATGTATGATCATGCGCCGCGGGAACCTAAGCCGCGAGCTGCACCCACTCATCCCAGAGCACCCACGGCGCGCCGGTCGGTACCCACCGGCCGGACTCAGCCGAGACAGTCCACTCATGCATGCCGACCACTCCCCCGACCGTCAGGGAGTGTGCGACGAGCCGGAATCGCTCTCTTTCAACAGGCAGGAATCTGGCCGTAGTTGAGCTGTAGACGTAAAGCGCGCGGGTCAACTCATCCTCCGTGTAGACGTATTCAGGCTCTGTCGGGTAGTCGCGACCGGCAGGCACCCATGCCCGCAAGCCCCGCGCCACCCGAGCGAAAATCTCGGTACGGATCTCAACTGTCGGCTTGCTCCCCCTGGACATGCGCGTACGCGCCACCCCCCAATCTCTCGGCCGGACACTCCTTCGCATCCAGACAACTGGTTGAACGTACACCTAAGTACTGACAATCGGCCACGACTTAAGAGAACCTAAAGTTCGCAGGTCAGAGCCTTGACAAGGACATACCTGACGCATCGTCGGTAATCGAGACCTTACCTAGAGAGACGCGCATCCCCGCCGAAGGTTGCACGCGATTTTAGGGAATTTTCTGACGGGCAGTCACGTATTCAAGTGTCCGGAACATGCCATTTTTGGGAAACGAAAAAAGGCCCCCGCCGTAGCGGGGGCCATCTTGGACCACCTACGGACGTCCGTAGGTGGCCACTCCTTCTCGTATCTCACACAGGCCGGGCGCTTCACATGCCGCCCCCTTCCCCGTGGCGCCACCAGCACGGCCACTGTCGCAGCCAACCGCGCTCTTCCTGCCTTCGTCTCCAGCGCTCCCGGAGCTTCACCACCGCGCCACCCGTTCGGCAGTTCCCAGGGTTGCCGTGCGGAGCGGCGAACGGTCTCCCTCAACCTTCTCGGCCTCTCGCGCGGCGTCGATCAGCCACGCTGCGAGGTTCCTTGCCTCAACCGGGGTGAGCTTCGCGCGGTCGCCAGGTACCGCGATGCTGACGTGTCGCGCTTCCTTGTCGTTGTGCCAACCAACCACCTTGCCGCCGGCCTGAGTGACAAGGGTGGCCTTCGTCTCACGAGAGACAGTGAACACGGTTGCTCCTGTTGCTAGTTGTCTGTGGTGTTGTAAAGCTCGTCAATGAGTGCGTCGGCGTCGTGGTCGCTCATGTCCACGCTCGCCACGGTGCGGCCGTCGGCGGCCTGTAGGTGCATCTCCACGCGGCATGCGTACCGGGTGACTTGGACGGTTCCGCCATCTGCGGTGCTGAACCTCAGGGGGTCACGCGGCCTTGACCCACAGGGCGGCGAACCGGTCCTTGCCCTTGCTGCGGATGACGCTCATTCGCGCCCGAGGCAACCCCATGTCGGCGGCAAGCTCGTCGTCGTTGTCGGTGCCGTAGTAGCCGACCGGGGCAATGCCGGTCAGCGCCATGAGTACGTGGCGCTGCTGCTCGCCCATCTTCCCGAGCGTGCCGTGAACCTTCTCGCGGGTCTGGTTGCGCCGCTCCGACACGAAGTCGGCGGACTCAAGTAGGTCTTCGGGGATGCCGGTCTTGCTCACGATGGTGTCCGCGAGCGTGGCGAAGTCGCCGGGGTTGTCGCTCTCGCTGCCCTTCACGGGCGCGTCAAGGTACTCAAGCCCCTGGTATGCCAGACGAGCCGCGTAGGCCGTCTCAGAGGTCATCCGGCGCGCTCCCATGGCTTCCGTGGTGGTCACCAGGTATTCGGCTTCGTAGGGGTCTCCGGCGGACAGCGAGAGTGCCCGCTCAAAGTCGGCGGCAACGGCCCGGCTGACCCCTTGCCGGGTCTCTTCCTTGCGCTCGTCGCTCATGGCGCCCTTGACGGTCTTGTCCATGAACGCGAAGAACTCGGCGACCGTCGTCCCACGGAATCGGGCGAGCCCTTCCCAGACGGCAATCCGGCCGACCTGGGCCAGGTCCTCAACAAGCTCCGGATCGGTCCTGCCGGCTCCGGACGCGTATCGGGCGGCGAGCTGAGTCACCCGCTCTTCGGTCGCCTTGACGACGGCCGTGACCGCCTCAAGGTCGTTGTTCTTCGCGTCGGCAATCTGCTGCTCGGTAAGGTCGATCACGAGTGTCCCCCTGGGCCATGAGATGTGGTTTCAAATCCCCTTGAGCGCAAGGACTTCCCGGATTCGCGCCGTTCGTCGTTGCTGATACGAAGCTATGGCGGGACGGGTTGGCCAACCCGATGGTTCGGACACGCTTGATCTTCTGACCTGCGGTTTCGGTATGGGCTGACACTGAGCCGATACGGCCGGGTCGCTCGTCTCATACCTGGGAAGGACCCCAGCCGACGAGCGTTACCCGGTCGTTACCTGAGACCGCCTACGGACGTCCGTAGGTGCCAGAGCCTGGCTAGAAGTCAGCCCCGTAGAGCGAGCCCCAGGACCGGCCGCCTATCTCCGCCTCAGCGGTGATCGGCACGCCGTAGAGATCCATGGTCATGCACCGCTCGAACTCGCGGGCGTACTCCTGCGCCTCGCCCTTCGGGACGGATGCAAGGATCTCGTCGTGAATCGGCAGGCGCATCGCGTCCAAGATCCCAGCCTCTTCGGCGTTGAGCATTGCCTGTCCCAACAGGTCGCGAGCTGCCGACTGACACGCGTAGTTCACCACTGCATAGCTCCGGTCCCTATCCAAGGGAAGGCGTCGGCCGGTAGCCGAGATGTAGACCATTCCCGACCCGCGCGCTTCGCGCTGCCAGCGAGAGCTAGCCCGCTTGATCTCCGGGTACAGACGGTCGTACGCGGCAACCGCCCGCGCAATCTCGTCTTCTGGCGCTCCGGTCTGCCTTGAGATCGTGCTGATACCGCCGCCGTAGACCTTCCCGAAACCGGCCCCCTTGAAGATCTTCCGGTCCTTCGGGGTGGCGCCGTCGCCCTTGACCAGACGAGCCGTGAAGGCGTGAATGTCCTCACCGGCTAGGAAGCCCTCGATCATCCGCTTGACCCCGGCGAGAGCGGCCAGGACGCGCATCTCCACGGCCTGAAAGTCAGTGCTCACCATCACGTGTCCGGGGTCCGCCAGCAGGCAACGCCGGATCATCTGATCGGAGCTGGGCAGGGTCTGAACGGCCGGACGGGTCACGCTCATTCGACCGGTGCGAGCGGCCAGAGTGTTGATGAACGGGTGCACACGGCCGTCAGCATCCACCGTCTCAAGGAAGGTTTGCGCGTAGGTCGTCCGCCACTTCCCCGACCGCTTCGCGTGAAGCACCGCTTCTGCCAAAGGGTTTGGAGTGCGAGCCCCCAGGCGCTGCCACTGCAAGTCCCGATCAGCGAGCGCGAGAAGTACGGCCTTGTCCACCTTGACCGCGCCGGCCCCGGTGCGCTCCGTCAGCAATTCCCCCATGCCCGTGAGTGCTTCGGCTATCTGCCGGGTGGAGTTGACCGATTCGACACCGTAACGGGCTGCCTTCTCGGCGTAGTTGGATGCCTCTTCGGCCAGGGTGGCGTCAAGCTCGCGCGTGAACTCTTCGTCAAGAACGAGCCCCCGACGTTGCATGATGGTGCAGATCCGGGCTAGCTCGTGCTCGTACTCGGCGAGTGCGTCACGTACCCCGACATGGGCAAGCTGATTGGTGAGGATCGGGTCCAGACGAGCCGTGTAGATCACGTCAAGTCCCGCGTAAAGATTGTAGGTTGGGTGCTCAAGGTCGATCCGGGCGAAGCCCGTTGCCTTCGTGAACCCGAGACCACGGAAGACCGACGTCAGGTCCCCCTGAGTGTCGGGGGCGGACGGATCGACGTAGTACCCGCACAGGGGCTTGAGGGCTGTTCCTAGCCCGCCTTCCTGGGGCTGCCTCGGGTCGAGAAGGGTCGCCTTGATCCGGGTGTCCGTGGTGCGGGGCGCCAGCGATTCGACCGACACCCCCGCGTGGCGATCCAAAACCAGCCAGTCGAACGGCGCGTTGTGGATCAGGAATCGCCGGATGTTCTCAAGGGCCAGACGCGCGACCGACTGAAAGAGCCCGCCGCGCTCCCAGTGGATCACCCACGCGTCGGACCGGTCCCCGAACTGGACCGTACGAAGGCGGTAGTGATCGGCGAAGATATCAAGGCCGCTGGTCTCCGTGTCCAGCGCGATCGGCCCCCGGCGTGACGCTTCGCGCGCCCACTGGGTGAACTGTGCAAGGTCGTCCGCGTTCTGCGGTACGTGAATGGTGACGGTCTCGCCCGCCACGTCGTGAAGGTAGGTCCGCATACCGCCGCAAGGGGGCACCTACGGATGTCCGTAGGTGCCCCGTGGTGGGCCGGTCAGCTCTTGAAGATGCCGGGTGCCGTGCTGGTCTCAGCGGGCAGTCGAAGGCCGGCCAGCCCGACCCCCTTTGCGGTCTTCTTCCTGGCCACCCCCCGCTCTTCCATGGCGTCGTAGAACGCGCGCCGTGTCCAACGCTCTCGGGCGGGCAGGTTCTCGGCTTCCGCCCAGTCCAAGTAGTGGTTGAAAGCCTCCGTCCCGTTCATCACGTCGGCGTCGGTCCCGCGCTCAAGGGCACCGGGGAAGAACCCAGCGAGCGCGTCACTGGTCTCCCGGTATTCCTTGCTCGCGCTCGTGATGACGCTCGGGTCCTTGAGTCCGTCGCGGTACCACTCGACAGCCCCCCGGACCGCCCAGGCGGCAATGCCTTCGGCTTCGGCGCTGAGCTTCCGGTCAAGGTCGTAATCCCGCTCGTGCGGAGCGAACCACCGGACGAACGGCACGAGCTTGACCCTTCGCCAAAGCCCCTCGTCCTGGCCGCGAAATCGCGGCTTATGGTTGGTCGCCAGGATCAGCAGGAAGCTCGGGCGGAAGGTGAAGAACTCCTGTCGCAGGAACCTTGCGCTGATCTCGTCCTTGCCCGTGGTGCGCTTCAACACCGCCTCACTCATGGGCTTTCCGCTCTCACCTTCGGACGCCATGACGAGCCGTGCGCCCCTGAGCGCGGCAACATCGTTCGGGATACCACCGGACGACTTTTCCTCAAAGGTGCTGAACGGCGTCGTCTTGCTGACCTGACGGAACACACGGGTCAGCGTGTCCGTGAAGACCGACTTGCCGTTCGCGCCCTTCCCCCAGGCGACCACGAAGCACTGTTCATCGGTGCTGCCCGTGATGCCGTAGCCGACGAGCCGCTGAAGGTAGCCGGGTAGGTCGGGGTTCCCTGGGAAGATCTCCCGCGTGAAGCTCTCCCACCTGGGGCACTCGGCATCCGGCCGGTAGTCGAGATCAAGGCAGTACGTCAGCATGTCGGCCTTGTCGTGCGGGCGGAGTTCGCCGGTCGGCAGGTGGACCGTGCCGTTCTTGAAGGACAGCAACTCGGGCCGGGCGTCGAAGTCGGCAGCGTCCACGTAGACGGTTGGCACGCTCCGAAGCTCCGTCATGAGAGCGTCGATGCGAGACGTCATGGTGAAACCGCGCGCCTTCTGAGTCTCGCCGGCCAGGACGAGCGCGGCGCCCATGCGGTGAATCTCCTGCCGCACACGGACCGTTGAGCGCTCCCAGGTCTTCCCGGACCACACGTAGTAGCCCAGGCCGGGCGCGTACTTGATCCTGCCGTCCGTCCAGGCGACCAGGGCGTGAGCGTTCATGGCGTCGCTCTCTCCGTACCGGCTGATCAGTCCGGCGAGGATGCGCGCGGCTTCCATGCCCTGATCCCCGGTGACGACTCCCGCGCCGGTTCGGTCAGTCAGCTCCGCCGATACCGCGCGGGCCTGTGCTTCGGCGGAGTCTCCGGCGGGGCGGGCTTCCTTCACCGCGCGGTGGAGTGCGAGGGGGAAGCCGATCGGGTCGCGTGCTCGCCAGTCCGTGAGGTCTTCGCCCTGATTGGGAACCGTGAGCGCGTAGACCGTGACCCCGTGGGCTGCCAGTCCCTCAGTGAGACGAGCGGTGAAACCCTGTCCGGCAGGGTCGTTGTCTCCGCAGACCACTACCTGACTGCCCCGGAGTCCGGCGGCAAGCTCTTCGCACAGCTCCGGCGAGCCGGCGAGCGACGCGCCCCGGACGGCTACGGCGTCGTACCCCATGGCGACAGCCGTGAGCGCGTCGCCTGGGCCTTCCGTGACGATGGTGGTCCCGTAGCCGCCCTGCCCCCGGAAAACGCCGTACAGCCCCCAGCGCTGCCCTTCGGGATTGCGGAGCGACACCCACCGCCCAGGACACCCGCCGGAGAGGTCTCGCCCCTGTAGACCACGGGCCACCCCACGGAAGTCCCTGAGCGGCACCGTGAGCCGGGGATAGCGGGTGAACGCCCGTGACCGGTAAGGGAAGTTCGGGACGCTGAATCCGTCGTCGGCTCCAAGGGAGAGGTCACGGGCAAGGTCGTCGTCCACGCCGAACCGGTCGCCAGCGTAGGTGAGCGCCTGGTCCCCGACCTGGGATGCCGGATCGTGCAGCCATGCGGCGGTGCGGTCAACGTACATCGCGAGTGCGGCAGTCGGACCGGGGCCAACGACGGACGGGCGCCCACGGGGAACCGTGATCGCGTCCCCCTCAACGTCGAACAGGTCTGTCCAGTTGAGCCGTGCGGCCTTACGTACGGCGTCCGTGTCGCACCCGGCGCGGCAGGACAGGCGGACCTTCCGGTCATCCCCGACCCAGAGCCGAAGGGACGGGCGGGAGTCGGCATGTGCGGGGCAGCGGGCAAGGTACCCGTCGGCCTCTTCCTGCACATCGGCGAAGCGGGCAAGTAGGTCGTTCAGGTGCATGTGTGAGTACTCCTTCTCTCACCTGCCCTTGAGCGCAAGAACTTCCCGACTTGCTCACTTTCCGTTACCTCCGCGGCCGTCGCTATGTCCGTTTCTGCCCAGGTTCACCCCAGCACGACGAAACCGCGGAATCTCACCGAGTGTGACGACGAGCCGCGCGGACGTCTCCCAGTAGTCGAGCGAACCTCTCAAGGTCGGTGGTCGCGTACCACCGCCCGGTGTCCAGCCCTCGGAGCGAGAAGCCAAAGCCGTAACGGTCCGCGAAATCACGGGACTTGAGCCCCAGGGCAAGCCGTACGCGTGTCCACGTGCGAACCGTGAAGTGGACCTTGCCCGCCCGGACGTTGGCCCGCCGGACCTTGACCACCGCAACCCCGTACGGGAATCCCGCGTGTTGGGCCTCAACTTCCGCTTGCCTCAGGAAACTTGGAACGGTGGGCTTCGCAACGTCCTTCGCCTCAAGGACGAAGGGCACGGCGTGCACGTCGCCCACGTCACGCGCGCCTTCCTGGGCCGGTCGCCGGACGTTCATGCCGTCGAACGGGTCGAGAAGCCTGCCGTACTCGTCCACCTGGCCCAGCTCCACGTTCAGGTAGTCGCGCACACTGCTCTCCCAGGCGGTCCCTTTCTGCTTGTTGGGGTTAGCCACGGGACCACCTGGCTTCGGCACCACGGCCGACAGCCGCGCCGATGGCTTCCGCGTACCGTGCCCAGTCCGGGCGAGTCTCCGCCCCAGGGACGATAACCACCGTGTCCCGCTCGCCCATTGCCCGTAGATCCCCCAGCGCCGGAGCGCTCTGCCTCTCTACTGTCCTGATCATCCGTCCCCCTCAGAGCACCTACGGACGTCCGTAGGTGGAAACACGAAAAGGGCCGGACCGCCCCAGAATTGGAGTGATCCGGCCCTTTGCCGGGCTGTCAGTGCGGCAGCGCCACGCCGGACAGGACTAGCCGCACGTGCTCGGCGGCAATCCATTCGGTCCGCAGGCTCTTGCGCTTCGTGAAGCCCGACTCAGTACCGGTCGGCTGCACCTTGAGCATGGGCCGAAGTCGGCCGTCCACCAGGTGAGCAGTCACCTTCTTCACGATGGCGTCGCTCATGCGCACCCGATTGCCCTGCCGTGCGGCGTAGGCAATCAGATCCCCCGCGTACAGCTCTTCGCCCGCATAGTCGGTGACGACTCCTCGCTTACCCATCGCCTTCCCCCCGTTCCTTGTGATTCATCAAATGCAGATAGGCCGTGAAAGCCTGCTGACTCATGGCGCCGTTGCCGATCGCCTTGAGCTGCCGCGCCCGGTTCAGGCCGGGAATGTGAGTGACCCACCCCCGTGGGAGCCCCATGAGCCATTCACCGAACACCGCAGCGAGCCGACGTCCCCCGCGCGGACCGAACTCAACGGGGATAGGCGCTGGACTGCCCAAGATGACTTCCCAGCGGTGAACGGCTGGGGCGTAGTCCGCCCACCACTCCTTCGGGGAGTGGAACACCCCTGGCAGCGTCTCCTCAGCTTCGTCCGGATCGACCGGCAGCAGGAACGACACCTCGTCGTCAAGGTTCGGGCCGTGCCCGCCCGCACGGCGCTTGTCCGGGTGCTGCGGTGCGCCGTTGCTGCCCAGGTTCGCCGTCGGGGTCTTGAAGAGCTTGTGAGCCCTGTTCTTGTCGAAGAGCCGGGCCACCGTGGTCACAAGGTCGTCCCCGCCGGCTCCGTCCCGGTCAGCCTTCGCGAAGTCCGGTCCCCGTGATCCGTCCGACGCCGTTGGGGTCGGCAGTAGGGGTAGCGATGCAGAACCACCTATCGCGCACGTGGGCGGCTCCAGTGCCGGACGCGCGGAAGCAACACCATCGTGCGTCATACCCGATCGTGGCCAGTCCCCCGAGTACTTCCGCGAGCCCCCGTCTTCGGATAGCGGCAACGTTCTCCAGGAAGACGAGCCGGGGTCGAAGAACGCGAACGGACTCAAGGACACTCGACCAGATACCCGACCTCTCGCCATTGAGCCCCACCCGCTTCCCCGCGTTCGAAATGTCCTGGCAGGGAAAACCTGCCGTGATGATGTCCACCTGGCCCGCAAGGGCGGACCAGTCAACCTGAGTAATGTCCCCCAGGTTCGGGGCACGGGGGTAGCGAGCCGCCGTGATCAGCGATGCGTACGGGTCAATCTCCGCCACGTACCGCACACGCTCACCGGTCAGCGCCTCAACGGCCCGCCCCAACCCCCCGTAACCCGCACAGAGTTCTAGAATCGGCACCGCTAGAACTTCGGGTCGGCAATCGCGTCGTTCCACGACTTGAGCACCTTGACGACCGGCTTGAAGTAGCTGACGTCACGGCCCTTCTTCGTGGTGTACTCGACCAGTTCAATGGTCAGCTCCGCCAGCGCCGGACCGCCCACGCGAGAGAGCGAGTTGTCCAGCTCGTGAAGCACCTCCGCGAGCTTCCAACTACCGGTCTGGAACCTGAACTTCCCAAGCTCCGGATCGTCGGCCAGCTTGAACGTGACTGCGATGGACGGCCCCGGTCCCATCTTCCGCTTGTGAGCCGCCTTGCGGTCTTCCATGAGGATCGGGCAGCCGCACGGCCGACCGACCAGGTCATCCGGGGACAGGAACTCGACACCGTCGCAGTGATGCACGAGCGTGCCGGAGTTCCACAGCTTCATGTCCGAAGTCACAGACTCCGGACCGTCAATGACGACCAGAACCTTGGCCTTGCCGGTCTGGACCTCAATGTTGTTCTCGGCGGCACTCTCCTCGTCGGTGACCGGCGTACCGCCGAAGAGCTGGGCAACCGCCTGGGCGGCCTCGGGGTCGCCGGTCGTGATCCGCCAGTGCGGCAGCGCAACCGGGATGTTGTCCACCTGCCGACCGGAGTGGAAGCGGGCGACCACGTCATCAGCGAACTGATTGCCCTTCGGGCGCGCGTCCGGGTCGGTCTCGAAAATGCGAATCGCCAAAGCGAACTCTCCCCCTGTGTGTGCTTGTTGAGAGAAGAGGCGAACGGGGCCACGGCGCCCACCTACGGACGTCCGTAGGTGTCTCTCCTGGTGTGCTCGCCCGTCCGCCTCTTCTACTTGCGCTAGAGCGCAGTGACTTCCCGCCTAGCGGGAGCGGCGCTGAGTGCCCGTGACGAGCGCCTGAGCGGACGACGCAATTGCCCGACCAATGACGGTCTTTGAGGTCTCCCGATCCCAGGTGAAGACCTTCCGGAGCGTCACGAACATGTCGAACACGTCGGCGTCGATCCGGACGGGCTTGAGCGCCCACTGATCGGCCGTGATGTGCAGCACCGCCGCGCCGTCCAGCTCCGGCATGGGCTCGCTCGTCCCGTCCGGCGAGATGATCCGGTCAGCGTTGGCGTACGCGGCCATCTGGAGAGCCACATCCGGGTAGGTGTCGGCCGACGTCTTCCAATCGACCATGAGCAGGAGTGGTACGCCGCTCCGGTCCGGGGTCGGCTTCCGGTCGGCGTCCACCCAGATTCGGAGGATCGCATCAAACGAGCCGGCATAGCCGTACGAGTCCGACCACGCGCAGTCCTCTGCCCGGACAAGCTCCGGGTTCACGGCTGCCAGGAAGTCCACGAAGAGCGCCCGGTACGGCTCAAGGTCGGGGTGCACCCTGCCGACGGACTCGCCCCTGATCAGCCGCTCGAAGAGATCGTGCGCCTTGCTGCCCAGGTCCGCACGGATCTTGGTGTACCGCCGACTGGCCCCCTTGAGGTAGTCAACGGCCCCTTGCCGGTCGCGCTCTGCCATCTGCGCCACGAACGGCAGGGAGTCAACCGCGAGTTCGGCCGTGAGCTTCGCCGACCAGAAGGCAAGGAAGGGCTTCGGCAGCATGCCGATTACCGACGTGACGCCGGGTAGCTTGATCTCCGGCCGGTCCGGGTCGATGTAGAACCTGCTGCCGCCCCGCTGGATAGTGCGTACTGCGCCCATGTGCGCCCCCTTCGGGCTCGTGTGTCTGTCACACGGAGGGAGAGCGCAACGACTTCCCCAGGGCGGCCGGTGGCGGTTTGGTGCTTTGTCGGGCTGTCCGGTCTAGCTCGGGAGTTTTCATGGGGAGTTGGAGAGGGGAACCAAAACACCACTTCACCACTCCGAGCCCGCGCACCCGCTGTACGGCCGTCAGCAGACGCGCAGAAGCCCCGCCCGACCGCTGGGGCCGAACGGGGCTGGGGTAGCTGCACAGGGCGACTACGGGACGTCCTGAGGCTCTTCCGTCACCCGGTACTCGAACCGCTTGAAGACCAGCGGCTCACCGGAGCGAAGCACGTCTAGCGCGCTCTCCTCGCTGTCCGTCCACCCGGCAGCGTTGATCAGGATGAACAGCATGTGCGCGGCAATGTCGGCCGTCTCGAACGTCCGGCCTTCGGCGGGCGGACCGCCCAGCTTCTGGGCTGTCGCTCTGAACACTTCTCCTCCTACGGGACGGGCCCCGCCCCGGCCGGTGAGACCAGGGCGAGGCTGTACGGGCCACCTACGGACGTCCGTAGGTGGCGCCGATCGGTCAGAGCGTCTTGAGGATCGCGGCCATGCTCTCCATGAGCGTCTTGAGCTCCGCGCGGGCGGTCGCCTTGTCCGTCTCTTCCTTGAGCTTCGGGGCGTTCTCGGCAGCCTTCTCGGCAGCGTCCTTGAGCGCACTCAGGTTCGCGAAGAACCGGGGAGTATGTCCCTTCTCCCCGTCGCCTTCGCCGTCCCCGCCGTTCCCGCCCTCAAGCTCACGCTTCGCCCGAAGCTCTTCGGCCTTCGTCAGCTCCGGCAGCTTGTAGAACTGAACCACCGCGTCACCCAGCTTCGCATCCGGGAACGCTTCCGCTGCCTTCTTCCAGCGCGGGGCGTCGGGGTGCTGGTCGCCCTTCTCGCTCAGCTCACGGTGGTACAGCACTGCCGCCGTGCGGCTCTGGTCCTGAACCGAGCGTACGAGTGAGGCGAGCTGAAGGCGGGCTTCCTCGTCGTTCTCGACACCCAGGGCCTGACCGGCAGCCGCGTACGCGTCCTTGGAAATCTGCTTGCCTTGGGCGGTGGTCGCCTGCCAGTCCGGCTCACCGTTCTTGTCATCGATCAGCACACGGGCAGAGAAGTTGCTCTGTGCGATCTCAAGGGCGAGATCAGAAGCCTTCCGCTGGATCGCGAAGCCGTCGGCGATCTTCTTAGCGGTCTCCCCGACACGCTTGACCGTCTCAGGGTTCGTCCGGTAGTCGACCGTGTGCAGGATGACGACCGCCTCAACGGGCTTCGCCTTCGCGGCCTTCTTCGCCGCACGCTGAGCCTTCGCAACGGCCTTCTCGAACTCGTTGCGAAGCGTGGCCTTCTCGGCAGCGACGCCGGTCCCCCTGAGTTCGCCGATCAGCCGGTGAACCTCCGCTGTGAGGTTCTCCAGCGCCTCGGCGTTCCCCTCCGCCACGACCGACGCAGCACGCGAGATCGCATCCCGGATCTCGTCAACCTTCTTCTCCCGCGCGGTCTTCGGCTTCGCGGTCTTGCTGTCCTTCGCGGCCACGGTGTTGCCCCTCCTGCTTCCGCTCCGCCCTGTGCGGTGCTTGCGAGAACGACACTAGGGCTTCGCCGCGATGCGCGCAACAAAAACACGTTTTCTCACTCGACCGTGGCACCTACGGACGTCCGTAGGTGAGGGCACGCAAAAAGCCCCCTGCCGAAGCAGGGGGCTGGTTCAATTCGCGTGTTGGCTCAGGCCATTGGGCCGTGCGGCACCCGCGCCAGAAGGTCCGCCCGAGTGGCCAGATCCGCCAGCGAGCCAGCGTTGATCACGGTTGCATCGACGGGAAAAGTCGCTAGTTCCGTCTCGCTGACGTGCTCTCGGTTGGCCTTCTCGGCGGCACCTCCGCCGGTCTCGGGCGATCCGGGGCGGACCACCCGGACGAGCTTGAAGCCCCGCACCTGAAGGGCGGTGGCTTCGTTCTCGTACCGGCAGTCGGTGACCACCACGGGCAGCCCCCATGTCTCGGCCACGTCCAGCCGGTCCATGGCGAGGTTCACCCAGAAGTTGGGGTCAACGTCCCGGATGGACTGGCCGAACCTCTGGAGTGTCCGCCGAACCTCCGGCACGGCAGTCTTGGCCTTCTCCCACCCGTGGCGCCGCACCACATCGGACAGGCGGGTCGGCAGGTAGCCGAAATGGCCGGCTTCGGCGCTCACGATCGGGTCCGCTGCCAGCGCAACCGACCTGAGCGGGTCGGCGAAGGCAATCCGGGTGTAGGCGTACCGGCTGACGAGCTGGGCGGCAAGCGTGTCCTTGCCGGAGCGGGCACGGCCGACAAGGGCAATGTTCGGGTAGGTCATGCGGTGCTCTCCCCTGACTGGGCGGACTGTCTCCCGCCAGGGGAGCGCAACGACTTCCCGCTTACTCCGCCGCGCGGTGCTCGCCGGTACCGGGGAAGGCGATCCGCTGCACCGCCTCACCGGCACCCAGGGCAGCCGCGACCACACCCAGGATGAGAGCAGACGGGAGAGTCGGCACGTAGTGTGCGACGAGCGCCAGCACCGCCACAGCGAGAGCGTAGATTCGGGCGGCATGGGCCTTGACGAACTGCATGAGATTCCCTCTCTTTGTTACTATCAGTGAACTTTTCCCACAGAACTCACGGCCGAAAATCCGTCCAGAAACGGACATGCCGGGCGCCGCGGAATTGACTGAGCGTGACGCTCAGTTGAAGAGCCGACCCCAGGTGACCGGGCCGACAATGCCGTCGGAGTCGATCCCCTGGTCACTCTGGAATGCCCGCACGCCGCTGTCAGTGGCGTTGCCGAACGAGCCGTCAGCGCCCCACGGAGCGAGGTACGAGCCGTATCCCCTGTCGATCAGCGCGGACTGAATCTGTCGGACCGTGGAACCCTTGGAGCCCTTGCGGGTCAGGGCGCCGGGGTAGGCCGGTCCGGACGGGGCCGGCGAACCACCACCACCGGGCAGGGTGAGCACCTGGCCGACCGACAGAACGTCCGGGTTGGACAGCCCGCTTGCGGCGGCAATGTCCTGCCAGCGGATGCCCAGGCGCGAACCGATCTCAGACAGGGTGTCGCCGGGCTGCACGGTGTACGTGCCGGACGAGCCGCCGGAGTACGCGGGTCGGCCGAAGCCCATGACGTTGCCCCGCCCACGGACCCGCCGGTACACACCATCGCCGTTGCCCTGGCTTCCCTCGTCGCCCGAAGACGTGTTGCCCTCGATGGTGTGCAGCTCGGCGCCCGGTGCTGAGTCCTCAACGACGAGCCCGACGTGATCGGCAACGCCGTTGTTGTGCCAGGAGTAGAAGACGAGATCACCACGGCGCGCGGTCTCGTCCGACCCGTGCCACTGGCCGCGCTCCCGGAACCAGGTCACGTGGCTGGGGCAGTAGGCGAAGTGGCCGACCACGTCAGCGTTTCCGCTGTCCTGGCCCCATCGGCTCTGCGCCATGTCGCACCACGGGTTGTAGTTCAGCCCGTACCACTCACCGAACTTCGTGTCGTTGTCCGGGCCTTCCTTGTAGCCCAGATCCCCCGCAGCGGCGTTGATCATTGCGTCAGCAGTTCCCATATCTCCCCCTCGTTTGGGCATGCGAAAGCCCCGCCCGGTTCAGCCCGGACGGGGCTCGAATTTCTAGCCTTTATCTGTGCGGCTCCACTGGAATTTCCCGGGCGGCCGGGCTTCCAGTTTCTTGATTTTATTTCGATCAGAAGTGATGCACCAGCGTGCGCCCCGCGCATCCCGAAATTCCGCCTCGACAGGATTTGTGCGCAGTTCGATTTTCCAGGTATAGGTAATACTGTCGCCTACGTTCACGAGAATGTCTCGCGGCACATCCGCCGAGACGAGCGAGTCCTTGTCAATGGCAGCCTCGGAGCTCTGCTCCCTCCCCGGCAGCAGGACCGGAACATCCATGAGCACAGTCCGGGACTTCGAATCGAAAACCTTCGCCTCAAAGATCGGATATTGACTCGCATTGCTAATTACGACCTGGTATTTGAGCTCGCCTTCTTGCTCGGCATGCTGAGCCCAGACGCCCACCTGGTACGCGAGTTCCTGTTTCCTATCCCGCTGTGACACATAATATGTCCGCACGGCAACGCCTACCGCGAGTGCGCTAATCCACGCAGGCACGCTGCCCCAGTCCAGTCCCCACATTCCGCATGTCGCGAGATATCGCATGACCAGAGCCTAGGTATCGCGAGAGGCGCGAGACGCAAACATGGCCACCAGGGGGCCGAGGGGTCACCCGAACGGACCGGTTATCCCTTGCCGGTCGCGTTGGCGATGGTTACGCCCGCCGCGACCACGCCGGAGACTGCCCCAATCGGCAGGTCGTATTTCCGGCGCTCAAGGTCGCGTAGCTGGCCCGGACGGGGCAAGTTGGCGGATTACGTAATCCGTAAGTCAGGCAGCCTCATAGGTGACCTGAATGCGCATGCTCGCGCCTGATGCTCCCCACAGGTAGCCCAGCGCCCCAGGCGAATACCACCCACCATCGGCAGGCTTCACGGCGAAGACCGTGGCGACCGTTGCGGCACGCTCCACGTCGGGAAGAAGGCTCTTCCATGGATTGGAGCCGTCAACGTGCCTGCCGGTCCCTTGCCAGCCCAGGGGGCTCACGCCGGGGTCGGCAGCCGCCATGGGAAGGCTCACGGTGATATTCCCGGTCCCAAGGGAACTTCCAGTTCCCCAGCTCAGCCACGCGACGGCGGTTACGGTCTTGCCGAGAACGCGGTAGCGACCGCTGAAGGTGGAAGAGCCAAGCGCCGTGAGACCGCCCCAGGTCGGGGTATAGCTCTGCCATCCGCCGATGAGCTGCCATGCGGAGCCGTCCCACCGCCAGAGGCCCGATGTTCCGTCCCGGTATTGGCCGGCGTACTGGCCGGTTGCCAACGACCCGTCAGCGATGCCGCGCCCAAGGGTGATGACAGAGTTGTTCCCCTGTCGGACCTTGAGAATGCCGCCTTCGCTGTATAGAAGCGATGCCCCGGCAGATGCGGCAGTTGGGGCCGGTGACGCGTCCTTGAGCGCGAGCAGTCCAGAGCCCCCGCCCAGATCTGCCGTAGCGTCACCGATGCGGATTCCCTTGTCCGCGTAGACGTTTCCGGCAGCGAAGCGGACTGAGCCGGTGTAGCGAACTTCCATGAGATTGACGCCCGGCTTGTCCACGGCGCTTACCGTGAGCGGCCTTTCCACTGATCCAGTGGGGAGAATGAGCGAGGTCGGCCCCCGGACCGTCACCTTGGCATTCGGCGTCAGCGAACTCGTGCCGATTCCGACATTGCCCGTTGAGCGCTCGCCGTAGATCACGCTGGACTTCCACGCTCCGGCGTCACTCCAGTTGGACAGCTCGAAGTTTGAGCCCGCGTCTCCGCCGGACTCCGCCCCGTTGTCCACCTGGTAGACCCAGCGCTCAACGTTGCCGGTCTGGAAGTTGAGCGTTCGGTACGAGCCCGCCGGGCCGCTCATGTTGAGTTCGCCGGTGAGCGTTCCGCCCCACTTCGGCAGAGCGCCCACGGAGTCGGCGTCAAGGACGACGTTCGGCCCATGCTTGCCGTTGACCGAATCGACGGAACCCGGATCGCCCTTCGGGCCCGGAACGGGAACGTAGTTGGGTGTGGTCGGATCAGCCGGAGCTATGTCGGCAAGGTCGACGTCCGGGACGTTCTTCGGCAGCAGCGCCGCAAAGGTGCGTCCTCCGATCACTCCGGACAGGTTTTCCTTGACGAGATACGCCCAGCCGGAAGGGTTCATGTTCGGCGCGTCGGTCGCCGGAAGGGCGATGGAGAACGTGCCCAGCTCGTCAAGGGTCGCAACGACCGGACCTGCGATGAACAGATCGGCGGCCGGAAACGTCAGCATGCTCGGAGCGGAGAACGTGACGGTCCCGGCGAGCGGACGTCCGTCCGGCCCGAGGTAGCGGCCGTGCACGCGGACCGTGGGAATGCTGGCCGGCAGGCTCAGCGGTGTTGTAGACAATGAGCCCCCCGATGTGAAGGACCGCCTACGGACGTCCGTAGGCGGCCCCTTGGCTTGCGTCAGCGGTTCAGTAGCTCGCTGATCTGACCGCGTAGTTCGGCGTTCTCAGACCTGAGTGCCTTGACTTCGGCGACGAGCTTGGCAACCTCCTCGTCCAGGCGCTCGGCTCGCGCCCGGTAGGCTTCCGCCTCTTCCTTCCACGCGTCGTGCATCCCGGCCTTCCACTTCTGCAACGAGAAGGTCAGGAAGACGAGCACGGGAACGACTATCTCAGCCCCGTTCAGCAGGCTTGCAAAGTTCACGGTCTCCCCTCAGAGGTTCATAACTTGCTCGTTGAGATCGGGGGAGCGCGCAACCTTCCACGCAAGGCCGTAGGAGAAGGTTCCAACTGTCGTGGCATCGGGAATGCGGGCAGTCGGCAAACCAACGCAGTACTGCATTGCGCTGATCTTCGCGTTGCCCGTATCGGTAGGCCCAACGTCGATCCAGTCCCAATGGAACTTCTCGCCGTCCCGGACGATGAGCTCACGCCACGACTGCCCGTTTGGGTCCTTCTTCACTTCCGGAAGGTCGAGGCCGGTAAACGGGTCATCAATGCCGCCAACGACGCTCAGATACTTCCGTGCCGGAATCGCTTCCGGACCTATCGCGTACCGAACTTGAAACTCGATGCTGTATACGTCGGTATCCGTCGCATAATTCCAGCCGAACGGGATTCCGTGAATCCAGCGGATCATGCCGGAGGTCAGGAAGTAGTCATCTGCCCCGCTGAGCTGCCACGTATTCGAAGCGGAAACGATCTGCTTCTTGCCGTCACGGGTGTGCCGGTAGGCGGCAAGGCGGACTTCGGGCTCCCGCTTCCCCTTGATCACGCCGTACGTGGTGAACTTCGTTTCGATTCGGTCGAAGACGAGCCCGGTCACATTGGCGATGCTCATTGCGTGCCAGATGTTGTCACCCACAACGCCCCGGTCAATCGGCTCCCACTCCGAAGAGGGGTACCGGTCAAAGGTGTTGATCGGGGCAGGCGCGCGCTCCACGCTGGTCAGCCGGCGGTTCAGGTCGGACAGCTCGTTCACGAGCGAAGGCGGCAGCGCGTTAGCTTGGGTTGGCATTGCTGAACAGCTCCTTATTGGCGAGTGAGAGAGCGATGGTCTCGCGCCCGTTGGTGTCTACGTCGGTCTTCCGTTCCGTCACCACGAAGTCATGGCTGAGCGCGACATAGCCACTGTCCGCACTCACCGTGCACGCGTCTCCAGGCACGAAGTCCTGGGGCCGGAACATGTCCGGGTACAGCGTCAGCGACGGGATGGCCACAGGTGCCATACCGGCGTTCACCGTGGCCTGAGCCTTGAGGATCAGAGTCTGAGTCTCTTTCACATCGCTGTACGTCGTCACGATGTTCTTCGTCGGGATGCGCGTACCGAGATCCGTGTTGGACGAGATTCCCACCAGCTTTTCGCCAGCGCCGTTGTCCGCCCCGACGGCATACGCCGTTGTCGCCAGCGCCGTTGAGTCGTAGGTGACGCTCGTGACATTGCAGTTCTCGCGATGCGTGAGAACGTGCGGGTTCGGGGAACCGGACCGGTCTGAGATCAGGAACCGATTGCCCAGGGTCTTGCCCCTGTCGATCCAGTACGACTCGTACCGGAAGTTGTATCCGCCGATGTTGTCGGCCAGCTCCTCAACGGAATCCGCGACGTTCTTGAGTTCGTACTTCGTCCACTGCCGGGTGCGCTTGCGGCCAGTCGGCATCACTGCGGACAGGTCCGTTCCTACGGCGTTGGGCCGGTTCAGCCACGCCTTGAGAATGTCGGCTATGTCCCAGTCCACCACCGCGAAGCCGTCCGCCAGGTTCCGTCCCTTGTAGTGCGAGTGGTAGCCGGACGCTCCCAGCGTCAGGGTTCCGGCGGCAAGGTCGGCCGCCAGGTTCCACAGAATCCCGCCCCAGACCGGTTCGTCGTCTCGGGTCACGACGAGCCCGCTGCCGCCCGCGTACAGGCTTGTTGGGTCGGCCTGGGGACAGGACAGCGGAATGCCGACCTGAGCCGCCCCAGCGGCGTTCAGCGTCTCCGTGAAGCTGATCCCCGTAACGGGCAGTTGGGCGACTACCGTCCCGGTCCTCAAGACCGTCTGTAGCACCGTGTACCGTGCTGCGCTCATGGGCACCCCCTTGTCAGTGGGACCTAGAGCGCAAGGACTTCCTGGCCGGCTACACCCAGGCTTCGCGCCAGGTGAGTACGGCGGTCGCCTGAACGGTGGCGTCCTCGCTCGTGAGCCTGATCCGGTGGTCCCCTGCCGCGTATTCCGGCCACACCGAACCCGCTGTGACGAGCCCGGTGATATCGGCCCCCGTGCTGGTCGTGACCGTTTGAGCCGCGCTGTCCACGGTGAACGCCCCCGTGTAGGTCACACCGAACTGATAGCCGGTCACGTCGTCAATCAGCACCGGGTTCTTGGCGCTTGCCACATTCACCACAGGACGAGCCGGAATGGCACCTTGCTGAGTGAAGTAGGTGACCGGGGCGGGCAGCGTCGGGGACGTGCTGACACGGACGTTCCGGGGCGCGTCGGCGTACAGCCTCGGATCAGTGGCGTACAGCTCCACCGCGACGTTGCACACCCCGTAGGCGAAGTTCAGATCAAGAGGAGCGGAGCGCTTGCGCGGACGAGCCTTGACGAAGGCTGTGGCGCCCGCCGCGAGCCCAGGGAACCGGAACCGCAGGGGAATCTCCGCCCGACCGGGCCGAAAGGCTGCCTGTAGGCCGTTCAGGGCCTTTGAGAACTCCGCCTTGTCCTTGCCGTACACCTCAACCGTCAGGGTCACGCTCCGCCCGTTCAGGTAGTCGTCGCCGGGCCAGAGTCCGTCACGTTGCACAAGGGCCAGGTCCGAACTCCGAATCTCCGGCAGCGCGAGCAAGCCGTCAACCTGCGCCAGGGACAGGGCGGAGTCGGACGAGCCGATGACAAGCCCGTCGTACTCGCACGTCCACTCATCCAACTCCGCCATGCTGTCCCCCTCTTGAAGCTGAGCACCTACGGACGTCCGTAGGCGCCTACCGTGGCGCGACCCGAAGCGCCCAGGCGACTTCGCGCCCAATGGCGAACGGGTCGGCCTGACTGGTCACGTTGACCACCACGCCGCCCCCAACTCCCCCGGCATGGTTGGGAATCACGGTCGATCCGCGCGGCAGGTTGACCCACTCCGGTCCGCGCTCACCCACGCGGGTCAGGCCGGACGTCGGGCCACCCATGGCGCGGATGCGCGGGATCGGGTTCGCGGGAAGGTTGATCGCCACCGGGCCCCAGCCCAGCCGGTCCGGGATCGCGCGGTTCAGAAGATCAATCACGGTGTTGATCGCGCCCTTCGCGGCGTCCAGCACGGCCGAGCCGATATCCCCGCCAAAACTCGCGAGTTTCGACAGCCCGGACCCAATGCCGTTGATCAGTCGCGAGCCAATATCCATCGCGGCATTGCCGATCGCACCCGCCATGGCAAGGATGCGCTGAGGCAGCGTCACAAAGAAATTGACGACCGTGTTGAACGAGCTCCGGATGAAATCAACCACGTATTGGAAGGCTCCGACCGTGGCGTTCTTGATCGTGTCCCAGTGTTTGATGATGAGGCCGGGTCCGGTGAAGTTCAGGAAGAGGTTCTTCAAGAACTCGAAGACCTGTTGGATCTTCTGCCAGATCCACTCGAAGGCTTCGGCGGTCCATTGCTTGATCTTGTCCCAGTTGGCCCAGATCAGCGCGGCCAGGGCGACCACGATAGCGATGATGATTCCGACCGGTCCCATGGCGATGAGCCACGCAGCGGCCATGCGGGCAGCCTGAACGAGTGCTTCCGCACCCATGGCTATCCAGCTACCAACCACCAGGGCCGCTGAAATGACGGCCTGGGCAGCCGACTTGATCCAGCCGCCCACGACGGCCCAGTGAGCGAGCACCTGACTTGCGGCGCTCGTCGTCGCGGTGGTGGTGCTGGTCACCCAGGCAACGGCGTTGGCAACGGCCGCCGTTGTGGCGTTCACGCCCCAGGCGATCAGCGCGGGCAGCAGGACGACCGTGATGACGCCCGCCAGGATGCCCAGCGGTACCCGGTACTGATCCACGAATCCGGCCGCCGCGCCGATCGCGCTGCCCACGTCGTGAAAGTGACTGGTGACCTTCTCCAGGATCGGCAGAACATAGTTGGCTGTCAGGTCAACCAGGTATTGCTGAGCCTGCCGCCCGAAGGCCGCAAGGCGCGTGCTCGTGTTGTCGTTGAGGGTGTCACCTGCCTTCTGAGCCGCGCCGGCCACCTGCCCCAGACCGGCAACGGCGGTGCTCGGGTTCATCGCGCCCAGGGCCTGGCCCAGGTCTTCCGCCTGAGTGCCGAACAGGCCGACGGCAACCGTGTTCTTGTCAACGGGGTCCTTCAACGCCCGCATCTTGTCGAAGACTTGCTGTGTTGCCTCAGCTGCCTTCGGGCCGCCCTGGGCAATGGTCTCCGTCATCTTCTTCGCGTCAAGGCCGAGCGCCTTGTACGCGGCTGCCGAACCGGCTGAGCCGTCGATAGCGCGAAGTGAGAATTCCTTGATTGCGTCGGCAGCGAGATCGGAGTCACGGGCGCCCGCAGCGAGTGCCTGGTTCATGAGCCCCAGGGCCATCGGGGCACTCATGCCGACCTTCTTGAACTGAACGGAATACTCGTTGAACGTGTCTAGAAGATCCTCGTTCTTGTTGATCCCGAGCTGTGTTCCGCGAACGAGCACATCCATGGCTTCGTCAAAGTTCTTGGCAAGGCCGGTCTTGACCATCTGTCCGGCCGCATTGGCGGTCGGGCCGAGGTCTTCGCCCATGACCTTCGAGACGTTCATGAGCTTCGCGCCGATTCCTTCGATCTGATCGGCCGTCGCTCCGGCGGGTACAAGCCCCTGTTGCCAAAGGGATTTCAATCCCTCGTTGACCTCTTCGACGCTCTCGCCCAGGCCGTCACCGAAAATCTTGCCCGCTGCCGCTCCGAGCGTCTTCGCCTGCTCCGGCGTCGCCCCGATCTGAGCGGCGAGAAGGTTGTTTCCCTTCGCGCGGTCCATCGCTTCGGACAGACCTTCCGTCAGCCCCGCCGCGACAGCGCCACCCCCGGCGAGAGCGAGAGCACCGGCCTTCTTCCCGAAGGTGTCAACGTCCTTCGCGGCCTCTCCGAGCGAATGCGCCAGCTCGGTAATGTCCCCCAGAAGGGTAATCTTGATCGGCTTAGCCGACACTCTCCGGCCCCCGATCCCCCGTTACTGTCCGCATAGCCCGCGGGAGAGTTTTCGCAGACACAGAGTGACAATGTGACTCTGTGCTGATTAAATCCCTCCCGCGGAATATACGGAGCGTTATGTCATGACGGGCGTTCTCCGCTCGCCACTTCCCCCACCCGACCGACCACGGGAAGAGCGCCCCTCAGCCCGCTCCCGTGCCTCAATGTCGTCGGTCATCTGCTCCACCAGAGCGTTGAAGTCCCTCAGCGGCATAGCGCGCACGTCTGCCAGGGTGAGCCCCCGAAAATGCCCCAGCAGACGAGCGCACGTCACTACGCGCTGAGCGCGGAAGGGTCCGCCTTCTTCTGCTTAATCGAGATCCGGAGCCGACCGGCATCCGCAATGGAAAAGGTCGGATCGGTCCGGCGCTTGATCACGACCGCCATAGCGCGGAGCATCTTGCCCCGACGGACGCCGGGCTGAGCGAGGGAATCGAGCGGCGCGTCAATGATCTCCTCGATCGTCTCGATCTCCTCAATGGACAGGGAGTCGATATCGACGGAAAGAAGCTCGCCCATGTCAGCGGTGTTCTTGGCCATTTTCGGTGTCTCCTAGCTCTCAAGCTTCTCGCGGATCACGTCGGTGATCTCGCGTTCGTACGTCTCCGACACCTCGTCGGAGGTTCGCGCCATTGCCCGGTATAGGAACCGGTTCGCTCTGATGTGCCGCTTCGGGAATCCGAAGTGAATTGCCCCGGCGTACGGCACCCGAGAAGCCGAACCCGCCTTGATCACAGCGCTGTTCGCAGATGCGAGAACCGTGATGGACTTCTCCAGCTTTCCGGGCTTGTACTTCTTCGAGTCCTTGCGGGACCGGTGACCGCTCGGCGCGGTCTTGCGCGCTTCCGGTTTCACGATCTCGGCGGCAGCCTTGTTGACCTCACGGACCCGCTTGTTCAGGTCGGAGTCCTTGAGCTGCCGCAAGGCGCGCTTCAAGTCGTCCAGCCCCTCAACGCGGACCGTGAACGCGGAATCAGCCACCGGAAGGCGGAGCCGGCGGGGTCGCGGACGGCTCAACGTACGTGACCCGCATGGCCGGTGAACCGTCGCCGGGGTCGAGCACCCGGAAGGGCAGCTTCATCGCGGTCACGTCGTCAACGGACGCTTCCGGCGACTCGCCCGTGAGCTGGATTGCCGGGAACTCCCAGCGCATCGACGTGCCCGGAGTGAGCCCCGCAAGGTCGATGGTCAGGCCCAGGATCTCACCGGCTAGGAACGCCTCGTACAGGGGCAGCGTCGCGTCTGTGAACTCGCCCTCGAACGAGCCTTCAAAGGTCGGCACAGCGGCCCGTACGGGCTTGCGCTTGAGCGAGCTGCCCCGCAGGAACCGGCGGTCGGTCTTGAGCCCCAAGTCCGCCTTGATCTCCAGCTTGGACGCGTCAACCGGGGCCGACACACCTGCCCGCTTGAGCGTCAGGGCGGTACGGGTCCAGTCGTAGGCACGGGCGCTCGCCGGGTAGACCGGGGCGAGGATCTGAGCCGGGACCTTCGTGTGTGAGACGTCCTGGAAGTCGAAGCCGACCTTGAGCCCGACGGCCCCCTTGAGATCGGCCGTCAGCGTGAACTCCGTTGCCACGCAACCGATGTGCTTGTAAGCGACCCGCGTTCCCTCAACGGTCGGGCGGACCATCTGAGCCGTCCACGACGGGGCACCGGAGTACACGCCGGTTTCGAGAACGTGAGTCGTCTTGCCGCCCGCGTCCGTCGCGGTGTGCTTGTCGAACACCGCCCGGAGCACGTCCCCCGCGCCCACGTCCAACAGGTCTAGCTCAAGCTCGCCTTCCCCGCCCATGTTGATGATCGTTCGCCGGTCGGCGCGGGCGGTCTGTAGGCCGGCACGGAAGCCCACCGACTCAATGAACTCCCGACTCACCTTCCACGAATCGGACTTGCCCTCGTAGCCGGTCAGTGCGGTAGCGGCAGTTCCGTAGTCGGACTCAGCGCCGATACCAATGGATGCGTCTAGCGCCATGGCCCCCCCTAGGTTTCTCGTCCGCGCACCCTCACGCGGACTGTCAGCGCGCTGTACGCGCCGTCTGTGGTCTCCGCCGTGTCCACCTGGGCGGACTCCGGCCGTACGTCGATCAGCCCAGGCACGGCCCCCAGGTCGAGGGAGCGGCAGGCTTCGGCGATGTGCTCACGAAGGCCGTAAACGGCCCGCTCCGCCACGATCGGCCCACCGGGCGAGATGACGAGCGCGTGAGCTTCCACAACCCCGCTCACGGCCGTCGGCTTGCGTCCCCCCGCCCGCATGGCGACAGGCTCAAGGTCGTCTTCGGTGGTCTCCCCCAACCACACCTGAGAGCGCCTGTCCGCCTTGCCCGTGTCCGCGAAGGTGCATTGCACCCCAGCGGGAACGAGCACCTTGAGCCGGTCGAACAGGGCAACCTTCGCCTCAAAGATCAGCGTCACGGCAGCCCCTACAGGAAGAAGAACGGCAACCGCACGCGGTACCTGTTCAGTTGGGCATTGACTTCCGGCAGGCTCGTCGGACGCCAGTTGCCGCCCGCCTGGGCCAACTGGATTGAGCCGAACTCGGATTGAAGCTGTAGCGCCCGGTCCGGCACCCGCGACACGAGATCTAGGCAGTACTGCCGGGCGAGCGTCCGCACACACCACCGGATCGTCTCCGGGGGCGCGTCGGTCCCCTCCCACTTGCGACCCGTGTAGGTCTCGACCGTCTCAACGGCGTACGCGAGAGCGTCACTTACCGTCTGATCGGGGAAGAGCGCCACGTCTTCCATGCCGTCGAGCGCCCGGACTTCGGCAACCGTTGCGTAGGACATGAACCCCCTTTCCGGGCAAGGGGCCACCTACGGACGTCCGTAGGTGACCCCCGATCAGAACCCTTACGGGGTGACGGTCAGGACCTTCGCCGACAGCAGGTCGGTCAGAAGGCCGTCGGCACGCTGAATGAACCGGTAGACCACCTGGTCGTTCAGGAACTTCGCGTCAAGGGAGCGCTCAACGCGAAGCGGACCGGCGAAGCGGATCTTGTACTTGCTCAGGTCGCCAAAGAGAACCTGGTTGTCCGGCATCGCGACGTCGGTAGCAACGGGGCGACCGTTGAACAGGTCCGGCTGACCGGCGACAAGGGCGGTCTGCCAGAGGTACTGACCGTTCACGTCCTTGAGCTTGCGCATGACCGCAGCCATCTTGTCCGAGACAACGAAGGTGGCGTTGCTTCGGTAGGCGGGCTGAAGCTCGTAGAACAGGTCAATCAGGCCGTCGGAAACGCCCGTGTCCTTGTTGGTGCCACCGGGCATCTTGAACGTGGCGGTGGCAGCCGGAGCGGCCTTGAGAATGCCGGTCGGCTTGCCCACGCCGTCACCGGCCAGGAAGTGAGTGCCCATGCCGTGACCGATCGCCGGACCGGCGTCGCCCACCAGGAAGCCCACCAGGTCCAGCGCCTGATCCTGGATCAGCTCGGACGACACGACAGACGCGTATGCGTACTTGTAGGCACCGAGAGAGCGCGTGACCTGAGTCGGGTAGGACTCCTGAATCTGGCCGTTCTCAGCGGTGATCTGAGCGGACGCGCGGCCGGTCATGACCACGATGTCCAGCGGCTCAGCGGACGACGTGGACAGGATCGACGCGCCGTTCCGCATGACGGTAGAGCGGTAGACCGCCTCCGCCAGGAGCTGGCCGAAGAGCGTGCGCGGGATGACGTTCTTGCCGGTCGTGGTGTCCACCGCGCGGCGCTCGGGCGCGAAGTCGGCGGCCTGGCCCAGCTCAAGCGAGCGGAGCTGATCAGCGGTCGCGTCAAGCTTCTCCTGAGCCTCCCGCTTGCTGCCGGTCCCCTTGAGACCAGCCATGAGGGAAGTCACGGATTCAGAGGACTTGACCGCCTCAATGCCCCGACGCACCCGACCGTCATAGTCGGCGATCGAGTCGAGTAGGCGACTCTCCTTCGCCCGAGCGTCAGCGTCCATGTCCTTGCCGGCGAACTCGTCAGTCAGCGCCCGAAGCTCGCTGACGGCCTTCTCACGGGCCTCAAAGTTCGCGGCGAGAGTAGTAGCGTCCATTAGTAACGGCCCCCCGTGGTCGTAAGTGCGCGAGCCAGTGCACGCGCGTTCTTCTTCGCTTCGTCTTCGCCGGAATCCGGCTCGTCCGGCTCGTCTTCGCCCGTGGCGATTTCGGCCAACTCTTCGGTCTCGCTCTCGATTTCGAGCGCGAGCGTCACCCCTAGGCACAGCTCAATGGAGCGGAGCGCGGCATCCGTGGTCGGGTACGCCGGGTTGAGAACCGGTCCGACTTCCATCACGTCCATGGCCGTGATCTCCCGGACGGGTAGACCCGTCTCCGGGTCGTCGTCGGAAGCCCGACGCTGACCATCGGCCTTTACGCGGAACGTGAACGAGCTGCCGTTGATATCGCCCCGCCGCAGAAGCTCGGCAAGGTCGCGGCCTACCGTGGTATTCGGTAGGTCGATCTCGTACCAGCCGCCTTCGTCGTCCTCACCGGTCCGAAGAGTTCCGGCGGTCCGACGGCCGAGTACGTTGTTGTTGTCGTGGTTGAACGTGGCGAACACGTCGTTGGTCCGAAGCGAGTTCGCGCCCGCACCGGGGAGAATCCGTTCCCGGAAGCCCCCCAGGTTGTGGCTCAACTCGTTGAACCGGTAGGCGTATCCGCGCATGGTCACGCTGTCGCCGTTGGTTCGGATTTCAGCCGGCCTGGTCAGGTTGCGGCGCTCCGTCTTCACTTGCCTCCCCCTCGTTCTCGTCGCCCTGGTCGTCCGGGCTTTGCTGATCAGGTGGGGGCTCAATCGCCTTCGGCGCGTCGTCCGGTGCGGCAACGTCAGCGAGGTTCAGCGGCACACGGTGCGCGGCGCCCAGGCCATCCGGCAGGGGCTCAAGGTCTTCCCACCCGCGCACTTCGTCGATGGAGTAAATGCCTTGCTGCAAACCGATGGAGTACATGTTCATGCGCTCCGCCGGGGCACCTCGCTGGATACCGTCAAGGCTGAACTTCACGAAGAGTTGCCGGTTCGCCGACTCCGCGTAGAGAAGCCGGGTGAGCCCCGCCTCAATGCGCTCAAGCCACGGGCGAAGGCTGAACATCGCGAACGCCTGGTTCTGCTCGGCGAGCCCGCTGCCCCAGCTCGTTGAGTTGGTCGCGTCGCTGATCAGATGAGGCGGAACCCCGAATATCCTTGCAATCTCCGGCACTTGGAACTGTCGGGTCTGCAAGAACTGAGCCTCGTCCGGGCTCATGGCGATCTTGCTGAACTTGGCGCCTTCGGTCAGCAGCGCGACCCGGTGAGCGTTCTCCACACCGGAGTTGGCCAACCGCCACGCCTCACGAGCGCGGGCAAGCCCCTCTTCGGACATGGCGCCCGGAACCTCAACTACCGCCCCAGGCATGGCGCCATTGGCGAAGAACCGCGCGCCGTAGGTCTGTGCTGCCAGCGCGAGCCCGATGGACTCACGGGCGTAGGCGATCGGCGAGACCCCCGTGAAATCACCCGGCAGCATCATCCCCGGAATGTGCAAGATATCCCGAGTGGTGAACCAGCCCAACGCGACTTCGTTGCCGTCCCGGTCGACGTCCCAACAGTCGAAAATCTTGCGTCGCCGGCCGTCGATGATGACCGTGTGAACCCGGACCTTTGAGGGGTCCAGTACCTCAATCGCAACGATGTTGGGGCCGTCCCACGTAACCGCGAGATACGCGTTCCCCTCAAGCAGCAGCGACAGCACCACCTGAGAGAGAAGGTCGATCCGGCCCACTCCCCCCGGCTCAGCGGTCGGGTAGTCGAGCCACGTCGGAGAAGTGACTTCCCGTCGGGCACCCCCGCGCCGTGAGTAGGTGGCCACCGGCAGCGTTGCAATCGTCTCGCTGAGAAGGCGGACGCACCCGAAGACGGCCGACACCTGTAGTGCAGTACTCGCGTTGACTCGCTGGCCGGACTGACCGACCAGGCCGGGATACGGGAACAGTTCGCCCGTGGCGTCATCCCATACGCGAGACTCAGACTTTCCGGAACTTGAGCCCCGGAACAGGGCACGCCAAAACCCCATGGCACACCCCCCGTGCCACCTACGGACGTCCGTAGGTGGGTGTCATAGATCGTTGAAGAATTCGGCGGACCCGCCGAAGGCGAAGACCTGTCCGTCCTGCTCCCAGGTGGCGAGGATCGGAGAGTCAATGAGTCCGGGGTTCTCGTCCCGGAACATGACCGCCCCATGGACGGCCAAGATCATGGCTATTGCTAGGTCGATCTTCCGGCGCGACCCGGCGTGTTCCTTCGTGATCCGGGCGCCCCGGTGGTCCTCACGAAGGACGGCGTTCCCGATGTGGCGCGCAAGAGCGGGGTTGCCGTCATGGGACAGGCGACCGTCAAGGCACGCGTCGTAGACGGCCTGAGTTGCCGGAACCATTCGCGCCAGAGAGTTGGTCGGGAACGCCTCAACCGGGTGCCCCTCCGCCTCAAGGTTGTCTAGCGTCTCCTCCCAGCGGTACGGGTCGGCGACCAGGACGCGCACCGTGTACGTGTCCAGCGCGGAGCGGAGAGCGTCCCGCACGTCAGCCATGGGCACGCGCCAGTGAGCGTCATCCGGCGGGGCCTCCCAGTGCCCCAGGACGAACACGCGAAGGTCCGACACCCGGCAGGCGACAAGCGCTGTGCTGTCGCCCTTCCAACTCCCGTCAAAACCGCAGACAACGGCGTCGCCGGGCCTCAAGGTGTCCTCTATCGCCAGGGAGTCCCAGAGCCCGTGAGGCAGCCATGTAGACGCGCCACGGACGAACTGGGAAAGCCGGTAGATCCGGAAGCTTGCTTCGGTGCTCCGCTGGGCGGCAGCGCGGAAGTCCTCTTCGTTCAGGATCTCGAAAGAGGGGTTGCACGCGCGCCACACAGCGGGGTCCAGGTGGTCAACGGTGTCGCCCAGGCGCGGACCCCATGACCGGTAGAAGAGCGTCGGGTCAGTGGCCTCACCGGAGTTGACCCGCTCACCCTGTTCGCAGAGCTTCGCGAACGGGCCGTCGGGGTCCGGGCCGGCTGTCGAGACCACCCAGGTCATGGGCTGGTTGCGGGCGGCACTGCCCAGCGTCAGCGCGTCGAACAGGTCGGCATTCTTGCTGAACGCGTACTCGTCCAAGCTGACGGCCGACGGGTTGAGACCCTGCTGCCGTCCGGCGTCCGCGCTGACGACTCGATAGGTCGAGTCCTTGAAGCGGATCACGTCACGCTGCACCGTGGCGACGGCCGACAGCTTCGGCGAAGCGTTGACCATCTGCTTGGCAGCATCGAACACCATGCGCGCCTGATTCCGGTCGTTCGCGGCAGCGATGATCTGCCGCTGAGAATCGGCGCGGTCGGCTATCAGGTGGTACAGCATGATTGCGGCGGCAATCGTGCTCTTGCCGTTCTTCCGAGCGATACACACAACTGCCATGCGGTGTTTGCGAATCCACCGGCCGTCAGCGAGCTGCCGAAGCTCGTACGCGTCAACGAGTAGGTCACGCTGCCACTGGAGAAGTCGGAACGGCTGACCGGCGAACGAGCCAGTCAGGTAACAGAACTTCTCAATCCAGTTGGCCACCCGATACCCCTCGGAGGGGAACGGCGCGTCAGCGGGGATGTGGCGAGCGATCACCGGATCAATACCGGCCACGATCACCCCCACATGTAGTTAGAAGTCCTCTGGGCCGGCAGCCACCCTGCGAGCCTCAGCGGCCACGATTCCCAGGCGCATCCGGGCTTCCGGCGTGAAGCCGATTACCGTCTCAATAGCCCGTAGTTCCTTCTCCGTCGATTCGACGTACCGCATCGCGGGATGCACCACCGGCTGACCGGTGGACCCGACCGTCATCAGGCCGTCGTTATCAACGGAAGCGAGAAGGTGCGCGCGCCGGTCGTGAAGCTCGGCGTACCGCAGGATGATGTACCGGTCCGTCTCGGGGCTGTACGCCCCGCTACCGGCAGCCCAGACGGTCCGCCAGACCTCTTTGCCCACGCGCTTGAGGTGAGCCGGTACGCGGGGCGCACGGCCTTCGTAGACCACCGGGGCAGTCTCGTCGGCCGGACCGTTCGCGTTCCCCGTGCGCACTCCGGGGGCCTTAGCCCTGCTCATGGGCACCCCCAGACACCGTTAACGGGGTCGTTCTCGAATGCCCCCAGGTTCGTTATTGCAGCTCAGCGGGCATCGACCGGCCCAAAAACGGCGTCACACCTAGCGTGCGTGTTTTGAGCTGGGGCCGGGATCGCTGGGCGGCAAGGCTGGGAACTTCCGGACCGCCCCGCCCAGCCAGGGTCAGAACGGCGGACGCTGGTGATCGAAGTCCCGTCGGGTCTTCGCCTTGTGACAGCTCTTGCAGAGGGGCTGAACGTTGGTCTCAACGTCCTCACCACCGAGCGCCAGCGGGACCACGTGGTCAATGTCCACACCCGAAGGCAGGAAGCAACCACCACACGTGGCGCACGTCGCTTGCCCAGCCTTGCGGACCGCAGACCGCAGACGAGCCGCTGCATTGCTGCCGCGCGCTATCGCCTCACGCCGCTTGCGATGTGACTGCACTGTGCGGCCGGACTCGTAAGCCCGGTAGTGCTGCTCGCACCGCCCCGCATGGGTAGCCCACCCCCTACAGTCAAGGCACCGGGTACGCATGACACCCCCCTTCCGGGGATGACCCCCGTACCCCTTGAGACACCCTCACCTACGGACGTCCGTAGGTGGCCAGTCAGTACCCACCCCCGGACTCGGACCGGGAACTCTGCGGCCGATGCCCCAGGGGGCCGGTACCGCGCACCTCTACCGATTGGGTCAGGTGGGTGTGCGTGCGGCACGGGGGACCGTATGGCTTCAACCCCTTTCGGCAGCCCCGAAGGACTGGTTACTCATGGGCGATACGGTCCCCCGCACGTCCCGCGCTCAGGTCGACTCACTTCCCCCGAAGTAACGCGACGGCAGAGCAGCATGGACGGGACGGACAGAAGGCGGGGTTCTCTGACCACCAGCCACGAAGGGGTGTGCGGAACTCCCCGCCTTCTACCCGTACTAGAGCGCAACGACTTCCCGGCATCCCCCCGTGTGAGCGTCGGGCCGATCGGCTGCTCTCTCATGGGGAACTAGAGCGCAACGACTTCCCACCCTGGGCGGTCTGGTGTGGCGGTTTGGCGATTTGCAGTGCCGACCGGTTTACCTCGTGATTTCCGGAGGGGGATTGAGATCAGGCACCAAAACACCAAAACACCATTCCCGCTGGTCAGAGCCCGCCCCGCTGAGCGGTCCACCTGGCGACATAGCGCGTACATGACATGATTGACGGTCATGGCTTGCTGACGCTTTGTCATGGGAAGATCCGGACGAGTCGCCACCGAGCCGGCCGGGAGAGGGGAGCAGCATGTCTGACGAGCAGGACACAGCGGAAGGCTCGGACTCCGTAAGGGAGTCCGCTCAGCCGGAGAAGCCCCTTCCACCGAAGGCGCCCGCCGCTACCTACGCATCCGCTCCTACCTGACCACCGCCCGCGCCCACGGGCACTCAGCCATGCGCGCCATCCGCGACGCCCTCACCGGTAACCCCTGGCTCCCTCCACTCACAGCTTGAACGCATGGCTACGGGGGATTGACACTTCTGCGACCAGGTTGCGCGTGGCGTACAAGCCACGCAGCAGTGTGACTGTCACCATGGCGACGGCAGCCGTATCGGCCTTCCTCCGGTGCGGTAGCAGCCACTGTCCATGGAATTCATTCGTCTCCCGCAACGGAAAGGTGATCGCGTCGTGTACATGATGCGCGAGGTGTACAGAGCCGAACGAGGGAAAGCGCCGGAGATCGTGGCGGCGTTCAAGACCCTCACTGCGGTGTTTGAAGAAGCCGGGTATACGAACCGGCGCATCTACGTCGACTACGCTGGCCCCATGGACACGGTCGTCTGCCAATGGGAATTCGACAGCCTCGACCAGTACTTCACCATGGAGCGAGGGTTCTTCGCGAGTTCGGATGAGAACGTGCAGTCGCTGATCAACACGTTTAACAGCTACGCGACATCTGGCTACAAGGAGATCTACGAGGTCATCCAGTAGCGGATCATCGAGGCAGGTCCCCGACACTTCAGCCGGTGCCACCCACCCGTGAATGGAGACCCTCGCGGCTCTTGAGCTCGTGGCACGGGCGGCAGGGCAATTGAACGTTGCCGTCCGTGTCCCTGAGTGCCCGTTAGCGGGCGCGAGAAAGCCCCGGCAGGCTCAGAGCCGTACCGGGGCGTCTCGGGGTCGTACGGGGCCGTCAGGCGGCCTGGGCAAGGTCTTGACGGGCAGGCAGCTCGTACACGCCACCAGGGGCGACTATGCGGAGCTTGCTACCGGCCTTCGGGGCTGGCCGCTCGCCGGAGTCCTCAGCGGGGTCGCCTACCGCCTCAAGCGATGGGTCGAAGTCGCCTTGCACGAGCATCATGGTGCGGTCTTCGTTGGATGGCGACAGCTTGCCCCGTCCGCCCTTGCCCACCAGCACCGTGCACCCGGCCTCAAGCAGGATGGTGCGGCGCGTCTCGCTGTCTCCTTCCCGCCAGGCATGCGCGATCGTGCGGCCCGTTCCAATGCGCTCGGTCCTGGCTTCCACCTTCTCGGCGGTCTCCAGCTCCGCAAGGCGGTTGTCCAGTGCATCAGCCCTCTTCTGCCAGGCAGCAAGGGCGGCCTTCGACTTTTGCCGCCCCTTCTGCTCCTGGTGTTCCTCGAACTCGGCCAGGGTGGCGCGTAGTTCGGGCTCAGGGTCATAGCCGGGTGTCGTCCGGGTCTCTGTGAACTCCACGTGTCCGGCCATGCTGAGGAAGAGCTCAGTTACGTAGGTCTCAAGCCAAAGGCTCTTGACCAGACCCTGTGCCGTGCACTTCATTCCCCTCGTGTTTGCACCGCATCGGTACCGGCCATCTCCGGTCTCGGGGTCGATTTCGCCCAGGTACATTCGGCTTCCGCATCCGGAGCACAGCGCTACTCGCATGAGCATTGCGTGCGTATCCTTCCGCTGAACCGGATTCTTGGCTCGCGAGTCAAGGATGCCATTGATGTGATCGAATTCTTCACGGGTAAGGATCGGCTCGGCCGTCATGAGCACCGGCGAACCGTCGTCCTTCCGTACGGGCTTCTTCTGGTGCATCTTCCAGCCGATCATGTTTTCCGATGCGAGAAGTTCCCGAATGGTCCCAGGGCGCCAAGGGCTCAGGTTCGCAAGGATCTTTGCCTCTTCGGCGCTGCCTGCCTTGACCTTCTTCAGCCTTTGGTGGTCGCCGGGGCACGGTATGCGCTGTGTCGTGAGTTCCTGGGCAATGGCGTTGACTGCGCGACCCTTGAGGATTTCCCCGATCATGAAGAGGTATACCGCAACTGCCTTCGGGTCCTGGACCAGGGTCCAGCCCTTCCAGTCACCCTCTTCAACCTGCTCGGGCTGGTAGCCATAGGGAATCCTGCCGCCTGCCCACCGGTATTCCATCTTTCGCATGGCGGCCTTCGCGCCTGTCACGCGGTCTTTGATGCTCTGCGATTCGACCTGTGCTGCAAACGCGAGAAGCATGAGCATGAATTCGGCCATGGGGTCCATGGGATTTCGGAAGTCGAATACCTGGTGTCCGCCGCCGATTCCCTCAGCGAAGACCAGCATTTTCCGATGTTTCCTTGCCCATTTGGCAAGCTCGTTCATGTCGCTCATGGACCGAATAGCACGGTCGAAGCGCCACCAGACAATCACGTCGTATTCTTCCGGACGCGCAAGCCACTTACCGAGCTGGGGCCGATCGAACGGGCTCACCTTGCTCGCTGACACGTCAAGGTCTACGGCGCTTCGGCGGGCATCCCCTGTGCCGAAGTCGATGTTGAGAAGGGCGGCCACACGGTCGTTGGCCTCTTCCTGGCGTTCGGGGCTGGTGGTCTCGTCGGTCTTGACGGACAGTCGGATGGAGCTGAGACCGCGCAGGGTCTCGACAGCTTCGGCAGGGGTCAGGTTCTCGCTCATGCCGGAGCCAGAGCGCAAGGACTTCCCGGCTTCGCGGGTCAGGGTGGCAGTAGCCATGGGTACGGACTCCCGAGTGTGAGTCCGTACGGTTCAGACAGCAGGTCCCGATGGAGTGGGCGTTCTCCGGCCCGTACACCATCGCCCAGCGGATGGGACGGGACGATCTGGACGCCCGGGAGATCGCCGCCTACGGCCCCGAGGCGTTCGTGGCCCTGCTCTCGTCGAAGCCGGCCGTGCACCGGTACCCGGGCGCCATGGCCAAGCGGATCCAGCAGCTCTGCCAGGACCTGGTCGAGCACTACGACGGCGACGCGGCCGCGGTGTGGCGCGACGCCGCCACCGGCAAGGAGCTCCTCGGCCGGCTGAACGCCCTGCCCGGTTTCGGCAAGCAGAAGGCCCAGATCTTCCTGGCACTTCTCGGCAAGCAGTTCGACGTCACACCCGAGGGCTGGCGCGAGGCGGCGGGCTCGTACGGCGAGCCGGGCTGCCACCGCTCGGTGGCCGACATCACCGGCCCGGAGTCGCTCGCCAAGGTGCGGGCGTACAAACAGGAGGCCAAACGGGCCGCAAAGGCAGCGCGGTAACCGGGTACCCCTTCCGCTCAGGTGATCCTGCGGTAGGTGTAGCGCCCCCTGATGGCCTGGTTGAAGTACCGCCCGTGGCTCGCCGCAGCCATCAGGGCCCGGTGAATGCGCCCCGGCACCCCGGAGTACTGGTAGACGCTGCTGCTCACGAACTCGATCTCCAGCACGTGCCCGCCCCGGTCGTACCCCACCGACCGCAGGGCCGAGGACTCGACGTCTTCGCGCACCATGACACTTCGCACCGCCAATACCGGGCGTACCCCGCCCACTGCCCAATACTGACGCCATGGCAACCACCCCGCACCCGCGGCTGCTCGCCGATCTCCTGGCGGTCGGCGCCCCGTACGCACTGGCCCTCGGCGGCGGGATCGCGGTGCAGCTCCACGGCCTCACCGACCGGCCGACCCGCAACGTCGACGTGGCCACCGACAGCGCCACCCCGATAGCGGACATCGCGGCGGCCGTACGCACCGGGCTCGGCCGGCTCGGCTGGCAGGTGCGGGAGCTGGAGACCGAGCCGCTGTCGGCGGTGCTGCTGGCGGCGGATCCGGACGCCGGGGAGGAGTGCGAGATCGAGATCCTCAAGGAGACGCTCTGGCGGCCACCGGTGGAGAGCGAGTTCGGGCCGGTGCTGGCGGTCGAGGACGTGATCGGCACCAAGGTCCGGGCGCTCGCCGACCGAGGGCTCGCCCGGGACCTGATCGACGTCCACGCCGCCGCGGACCGGTGGAGCCACGCCGAGCTGGAGGAACTCGGCCGCCGCCATGCCCGCGAGGAGTTCGACCTCACCGAGCTGCAGGCCCGGCTGGCCAGGGCGGACTGGATCGACGACGCCGAGTTCGCCGCCGCCGGGCTGGACCCGGCCGCCACCGCCGCGTTGCGGGCCTGGGCGCAGTCCTGGGTCGACGACATCGCGGAGCGGCTCATGGAGGAGACCCCGCCGGACGCCGACTGAGACCTACCCGGGCCTGGCGGCCTCTACCGCCCGAGCACCGCACCGCCGTTGAGCCCGATCACCTGGCCGGTGAGGTAGCCGGCGGCCGGCGAGGCGAGGTAGCCGACCATCCCCGCGACGTCCTCGGGGGTGCCCGCGCGGCCGACCAGGGTGTCGGCGATCTTCGCGGCGTGGAACTCCGGGCTCCAGCCCTCCCCGAAGATCTCGGTGTCGGCCACGTACCCGGGCGCGAGCACGTTGACCGTGATGCCGTCCGGGCCCAGCTGCCGGGTGAGGCCGAAGGCCCAGCCGTGCAGGGCGGCCTTCGCGGCGGCGTACGAACCGGCCGAGTGCGGACCGGCTCCGCCGCGCTGGGCGGCCGCCGAGCTGATGACGATCAGCCGGCCGCCGGGGCGGCGCAGGTGGTCGAGGAGGGCGGTGGTGAGCAGGACGGCCGTCAGCAGGTTGATGTCGAGGTCACGCCGCCAGGATTCCGCGAGCGCGGCGAGGCCGGCGTCGGCGGGCGGGGTGATCACGGCTCCGGCGTTGTTGACCAGGACGTCGACGGGGCCCAGGGCGGTGATCGTCTCCGCCGCCCCGGACACCTGCGCGGGGTCCGTGAGGTCGGCGACGACGGGCACCACCCTGGGCTCGCCCAGGGCCAGGTCGATCTCCTCGCGGGCCCGTTCCAGGACCTCGGCCCGCCGCCCGAGGATGACCACCCGGTAGCCGGAGCCCGCGAGCTCCCGGGCGATCGCCTTGCCGATCCCCGTCCCGCCTCCCGACACCACGGCAAGTCGTTCCGTCATCGAGCCCTCTCCCCCATAGAGTCCCGCAAGGTGTCGAGCGGTCAGCTCTTGTAGAACGGCGCGTCGTCCGGCCGGGTGTACTCGGGGCGGTACCAGCCCGCGGGGCGCAGCGACTTGCGCACCTCGTCGGCCACGCCCAGGACGGAGGCGAACAGGGCCATCCGGGTCGGGATGCCGGCGTCGGACTGGCGGAAGACCGCCAGGCGCGGGTCGCCGTTGAGGTCGGCGCCGAGGTCGTTGGCGCCGGGCCGGCTGTCTCGGGGCAGCGGGTGCATGATCACCGCGTCGGCCCGGCAGACCTGGCTGACCAGTGCCCGGTCGACCCGGAACTCGTCGCTGTACGGGAGCGGCTTGTCCGCGAAGCGCTCGGTCTGCAGGCGGGTCGCGTAGACCGCGTCGGCTTCCTTGAGCGCGATGCTCGGCCGGTGGCTCTCCTCGATCCGGTGGCCGTGGCTCACCGCCAGCTCCAGGAGTTCCTGCGGCATGCCGAGGCTCTCCGGGGCGATGCAGACGATGGTCAGGTCCTCGTAGAGCGCGAGCAGCTTCATCAGGGAGTGCGGGGCCCGGCCGTGGCGCAGGTCGCCGATCAGCGCGATCCGGCGGCCGTCCATGCTCTTGCCGAGCCGGCCGAACTCGCGGTGCAGGGTGAACATGTCGAGCAGCGCCTGGGTCGGGTGCTCCCCCGCGCCGTTGCCGGCGTTGACGACCGGGATGTTGGTGACCGCCGCGAACTCGTGGATGGAGCTCACCTCGGGGTGCCGCATCACCGCGAGGTCGCAGTAGCCGCTGATCACCTGGCTGGTGTCGGCGAGCGACTCACCCTTGGCGAGCGAGCTGACCTCGCTGCCGGTGGTGCTGGTCACCGCGCCGCCGAGGCGCAGGAAGGCGGACTCGCAGCTCAGCCTGGTGCGCGTGCTGGGCTCGAAGAAGAGGCTGGCCATCACCGCGCCCTCCAGCGCCCGGGTGACCTGCTCCCCCCGGGCCACCGGCACCAGCACCTCCGCCAGTTCGAAGAGCCGCTCCAGCTCGTCCCGATCGAAAAGATCGCTCGAGAGAATGTGCTTTCCGGTCAGTGACATGGCGGCTCTGACTTCCTCGTATGTACTGCTCAGCTGTGTCGCTCGGCCGCGGACAGTGTAATCCGCCGGTTCTGATCCGAATTCCGGACGGAATTCGGTGTGCGGCTTCGGTGCGCGGCTTCAGCGCGCGGCTTCAGCGCGCGGCGTACTCGGCGGTGAGCAGTGCACGGCCGAGGGCGTGGAAGGTCAGGTTGAAGCCGACCACCCCGGCCGGGGTGTCCGGGGTGACGTCGAGGGCGGGCACGTCCAGGGCGTGCACGGCGAAGACGTAGCGGTGCGCCGGGCCGGGCGGCGGGGCGGCGCCGTCGTACTTGTGGCCGGGGAAGTCGTTGCGGACGTGGAAGGCCTCGCCCGGGAGGCTCGCGTCCGAGCTGCCGGCGCCGCGCGCGAGCTCGGTGGTGTCGGCCGGCAGGTTCACCGCGAGCCAGTGCCACCAGCCGCTGGCGGTCGGCGCGTCCGGGTCGAAGCAGGTGACGGCGAAGCCGCGGGTCCCCGCCGGGAAGCCCGACCAGGCGAGGTGCGGCGACTGGTTGCCGCCGCCGTAGGCGAAGGTGTCGGGCAGCTCGGCGCCGTCCTTGAGGTCACGGCTGGTCAGCTCGAACGAGGGGACCTGGGGCAGGAACTCGTACGGCAGGGGCGGGCGGACGCTCATCGCAGCACCTTCTTCAACGGTTCGGGTGGTGAATATCCACCCTGCAGTCTAGGAGCCCGCCGTAGAGTCACCCCCATGGCTGCGGACGACACGACCACCCTGGACCCCGCTCGGATGATCGCCGAGGCGCGCAAGGCGTTCTTCGTGATGTTCGCGCTGCTCTGCGTGGTCTGGGCGGTCCAGCTGGCCAACTGGACCGACGACTACCGGCTCTCCCTCGACCACGGCATCATGGCCCACCGCCCGGGCCGGCTGGCCGATGTGTTCGCGGCGCCCTTCCTGCACGCCAACTGGCAGCACCTGGAGGGCAACTCGGGGCCGCTCTTCGTGTTCGGCTTCCTCGCCGCCTACCGGGGCGTCAAGCGGTTCCTGGGGCTGACCCTGCTGGTGGTGCTGACCAGCGGCGCGGCCGTCTGGCTGTTCGAACGCGAGCAGGTGGTGACGGTCGGCGCGAGCGGCGTGATCTACGGCTACTTCGGCTACGTGGTGCTGCGCGGCGTGATCGACCGGAACCTGATCGACAGCCTGATCGGCCTGGTCATGGGCGCGTCCTTCGCCTACATCCTCACCACCGCCGTCCCCGGCACCCCGGGCGTCAGCTGGCTGGCCCACCTGGGTGGTCTGGTGGGCGGGCTCGCGGGAGCCTGGATCTTCCGCGAGCGGCAGCGGAAGACCGCGCCGGCCGCCCCCGTGCCCGGGCAGGGCTCCGACCGGGCGCAGCTGCTCAAGGAGCTGGACGACCTGGGGCTGTAGCCGCTCGGCGCCTCAGGTATAGACCAATGCCGGACCGCCGGGCTAGCGTGGGCAGCTCCCGCACCACCTGCCCCGGAGCCGCCCCGTGGAGTCGTCCGTCCTCGCCTTCGCCACCGATCTGATCGACGAGGGCGCCGACACCTTCTTCGGAAACCTCACCGACCGCGCCGGGGTCGGCGGCGTCACCCTGGCCTCCGTCTACCACGAGGCCCGCGACGTCTTCCCGCACAACCCCCGCCGGGTGGTCCGCTACCTGGAGCCGGGCGCGGCGTACTTCCGCCCCGACCCCGCCCGCTGGGCCGGCCGTCGGCTGGCCCCGACGCCCTCCACCGCGATCGGCGAGCGGGACCCCTTCGCCGAGGCGGCCGAACAGGCGCAGCGGCGCGGCCTCAAGCTGCACGCCTGGACGGTCTTCTGCCACAACGACCGCCTCGGCTTCCAGCACCCCGACTGCGCCCCCGCCAACGCCTTCGGCGACCGGTACCTGACCGAGCTCTGCCCGGCCAACCCGGAGGTGAGGGAGTACGCCACCACGCTGGTGGCCGAGTTCGCCCGGTACGGCGTGGATGCCGTACGCGCCGAGTCGCTGCACTTCCACGGCCTGCGCCACGGCTACCACCACGAGCGCTACTTCGAGGAGCTCGGCCCGGTCACGGAGGCGCTGCTCGGGCTATGCTTCTGCACCCACTGCCGGGCCAACGCCGCCGCGGCCGGCGTACCGGCCGACGAGGTCGGCCAGGCCGTCCGGGAGGAGCTGCGCACCCGGCTCGCCGACGAGCGGAGGGCCGCCGCGCCGGCCGCACTGGACGAGCTCGCGGGCGGTGCGGTCGCCGCGTACGTCGACGCCGCCGCACTCACCGTCACCTCACTGGCCGCCGAGGTCGCGGAGGCGGCGGCGCACCTGGGCATGCGGCTGACCTTCATGGACGGCGGCGGCCCGGGGAAGGGCTGGCTCTCCGGGATCGACCTCCCCGCCCTCGCCAAGGCCGCCCACCAGGTCGAGACGCTCGGCTACGCGAAGACCCCGGAGGCCGTCCGGGAGAAGATCGCCGCGTTCGCTCTGCACGGCGTCCGCCCGGCGGAGATGGCCGTGATCCTCCGCCCGATGGCCGAGGACTGCGACGGCCCGGCGAACCTGGCGGCGAAGATCGCGGTACTGCGCGAACTCGGCGTCCCCGAGGTCGAGTTCTACAACTACGGCCTGATGCGGCTCTCGTCCCTCGACCGGATCGGCGAGGCCCTGCGTTCCGGTTAGGGCATCTGCCAGTGCAGCGGAGTAACCCCAGGGGCGCGAGGCCCTGCTTGATGAACCGCGTGCGCGAAGCGGGAGGGCACAGGTCGCTGCCTTCCGATCTCGCGCAGTTCCGCGCGCCCCTTTGGGGTACCCCGTCCTGATGGGTTGCCCGCCTACCGGCGTCGACGGCGCGAGGTGCCGAAGATGCTGCGGGAGATCTCCCGGCCGAGCTGGGTGCCGGCCGAGCGGGCGAAGGACTTCAGCGCCGGGTTGCTCAGCAGCGACCCGAGCAGCCCGCCCTCCTCCTTCTCGCTCTCCTTCTCCGGCGCGGGAGCCGCAGGTCTCTCGGATGCCGCAGCCTTCTCGGGTGGCGCCGTACGCGCCGCCAGCTTCTCGTACGCCGACTCGCGGTCGACCGCGTCCCGGTAACGCGCCGTCAGCGGCGAGGCGTCCACCGCCGCCCGGAGCGCCGTCTCCTCGACCGGCCCCATCAGCGACTGCGGCGCCCGCAGCCGGGTGGCGGCCACCGGCGTCGGCGCCCCCCTCTCGGAGAGCACGGTGACCACGGCCTCGCCCGTCCCGAGCTGGGTGAGCACCTCGGCGAGGTCGTACGAGGACCTGGGGAAGGTGGAGACCGTCGCCTTGAGCGCCTTGGCGTCGTCCGGGGTGAAGGCGCGCAGCGCGTGCTGGACCCGGTTGCCCAGCTGGGCGAGCACCTCGGCCGGGACGTCCCGCGGCGTCTGGGTGACGAAGAAGATCCCGATGCCCTTCGAGCGGATCAGCCGCACGGTCTGGGTGATCGCCTCCAGGAAGGCCTTCGAGGCACCCTTGAAGAGCAGGTGGGCCTCGTCGAAGAAGAAGACCAGCTTCGGCCTGTCGAGGTCGCCGACCTCCGGCAGCTCCTGGTAGAGGTCGGCCAGCAGCCACATCAGGAAGGTGGAGAAGAGCCTCGGCCGGTCCTGCACGGCCGGCAGCTCCAGGACCGAGACCACCCCGCGCCCCTCCGCCCCCGTGCGCAGCAGCTCGGCGGTGTCGAACTCGGGCTCGCCGAAGAACGCCCCCGCGCCCTCGTTGTCCAGCACCGTCAGCGAACGCAGGATCACCCCCGCCGTGGCGGCGGAGAGTCCGCCGACGGTCTTGAGCTGCTCCTTGCCCTCGGGTGAGGTGAGGAAGCCGATGACCGAGGTGAGGTCCTTGAGGTCGTACAGCTCGAGGCCGTTCCGGTCGGCGTAGTGGAAGACCAGGCCGAGCGAGGCCTCCTGGGTCTCGTTCAGGTCGAGCACCTTGGAGAGCAGCAGCGGGCCGAAGCTGGTGACGGTGGCCCGGACGGGGATGCCGACCCCCATGCCGCCGAGCGCGTAGAACTCGGCGGGGCACCCCTGCGGCACCCACCGCTGCCCGACCTCGGCGGCCCGGGTGGTGACGCGGTCGCCCGCGGTGCCGGGGAGGGAGATCCCGGAGACGTCGCCCTTGATGTCGGCGAGGAAGACCGGGACGCCCTGGGCCGAGAGCTGTTCCGCGATCAGCTGCAGGGTCTTGGTCTTGCCGGTGCCGGTCGCCCCGGCGACCAGGCCGTGCCGGTTGAGCACACCGAGCGGGATCCGGACCTGCGCCTCGGGGTAGGCGGTGCTGCCGTGCAGGACCGCGCCGAGATCGAGGGCCGGGCCGGTGAAGGCGTAGCCTGCGGCGATCTCCTGAACGGCCGGCGGCGTGGCGGCGGGCAGGGTGCCCGCGGGTGGTCCGGCCGGCGGTCCGGCCGGCGGTCCGGCCGGCGGTCCGCCGGTGGGCGGGGTGTCCGGAACGGACGGAGTCTCAGCGGTCATCTCGGCGGGCTCCCAGGGCGGCACGGATCGGCAAATGCGACATTCACCATGTAATCGCTTCAAATCGCCAAGCGCAGGCCAGGCCACGCCTGCTGCGCCCCCGGCCGACGTGACGGTAGGCTTTCCGTGTGATCTTCAAGCGCATCGGCAACGGACGGCCGTACCCGGATCACGGCCGGACCAGCACCCGCCAGTGGGCGGACGTCGCGCCGCGTCCGGTGCGGCTGGACCAGCTGGTGACCACCAAGGGGCAACTGGACCTCGAAACCCTCCTGGCCGAGGACTCCACCTTCTACGGGGACCTCTTCGCCCACGTGGTGAAGTGGCACGGCGACCTCTATCTGGAGGACGGTCTGCACCGCGCGGTGCGGGCTGCCCTGCAGCAGCGCCAGGTGCTGCACGCACGCGTCCTAGAGATGGAATGACCTCGCCCAGGTCCCTCCGTCACCCTTCCGAGACGGCCCGGCCGGACGCCGGTACATCCTTTCGAGTGCCGTCGTACTCCAGATGATGATCATTTAGTACCTTCGCACGCGGTCTGGCACTAATCTGCTGAATACGGCCGCAGTTGTCCGGCGACTCCGCTCTCCCGGCCGCAGTCGTCACTGGCCACAACCCGTCACCGAGCCTGCCCTGGCACGAGGGGGAGACAGACTGTGAGCATGTTGACTCCCCAGGGGTTGAAGGGGAAGCAGTACCGGATCACCGGCAACTCGTACCCCCGCCTGGGACGCCCGCCCCGCAGGAGCCGCAAGATCCTGGCCCTGATCGGCTCGTTGCTCGCGCTGGCCCTGATCGGGCTCGGCGGCGTGCAGTTGGTGGACATCTTCACCGGCAAGGGCCGGCACTCCTCGGCCCAGGCCTGTGCCACGCCCGCCGCCACCACCTCCGGCAAGCCGCTCGCCGCACCCGCCTCGGGCCCCGGGGCCTCCGGCTCCCCGGCGGCGGCCGCCACCAGCACCGCCATCCCGCAGCCGCAGGCCGTCACGGTGAACGTGTACAACGCCACCGGCAAGGCCGGCCTGGCGGCCCGGACGGCGGATGAGCTGAAGAAGCGCGGCTTCACCATCGGCAAGGTCGGCAACGCCCCCGCCGCGCTCGACAAGAAGGTGCCCGGCACCGTGCAGGTGGTCAGCGGCCCGGCCGGGCTCGGCGCCGCCACGCTGCTCGGCTCGCAGGTCGCCGGGTCCGCCGGCTCAGCGGACGCCCGTACCGACGCCAGCGTGGACTTCGTGCTCGGCGACACCTTCGCCGCGCTGCTCGACCCGACCCAGGCGGCCTCCGCACTGGAGATCGCGACCAAGCCGTCGCCCTCCGCCTCCCCGGCGCCGGGCAGCTGCTGATCCGGCCGTCCGCACGGCCCGTACGCACGCAGAGAGGGGCCCCCGGAATCCGGGGGCCCCTCTCCGGTCTGCGTGGGTTCAGCCCGCCGTGCCGTACAGGCGGTCGCCGGCGTCGCCGAGGCCGGGCACGATGTAGCCGTTCTCGTTGAGCCGCTCGTCCACGGCGGCCGTCACCACGGTGACGGGCAGCCCGGTCAGCTCCTTCTCCATCACCGCGATGCCCTCGGGCGCCGCCAGCAGCACGACCGCGGTGACATCCGTGGCGCCGCGCTCGATCAGCATCCGGATCGCCGCGACCAGCGTGCCGCCGGTGGCCAGCATCGGGTCGAGGACGTAGACCTGACGGCCGGAGAGGTCGTCCGGCATCCGGGTGGCGTACGTGGACGCCTCCAGGGTCTCCTCGTTGCGGACCATGCCCAGGAACCCGACCTCGGCGGTCGGCAGCAGCCGGGTCATGCCGTCCAGCATGCCGAGCCCGGCGCGCAGGATCGGCACCACCAGCGGGCGCGGGTAGCTGAGCCTGGTCCCGGTGGTGACGGCGACCGGCGTGGTGACCTCCACCTGGTCGGTACGGACGTCCCGGGTGGCCTCGTACGCGAGGAGCGTGACGAGCTCGTCGGTCAGCCGCCGGAAGGTCGGCGAGTCGGTGCGCTCGTCGCGCAGGGTGGAGAGCTTGTGGGCCACCAGCGGGTGGTCGACGACATGGAGACGCATGGTTCGACGATAACGGGCAACGGCACAGACGTACGACCGCCGTGACCGTCACGACCGGCGGACGGGGGAGTCCGAACCGAGACCTTTCCACTGGTATCAACCGGACACTTCTGGGAAAGTCGGACCGTATGAAGAGCAACCCGGACCCCGGGGGCGGCTCGTCAGAAGAGTCCGAGGCCCCACCCGAGACCGAGGCGCAGCGCCGCAGACGGCGAGCCGTCTTCCTCCGCGAGCTCGCGGAGGCCCGCGAGCTGCGCGCCCGGGTGCAGCCCCGGCGCACCAAGGAGCGCCGGATGCGCGAGGCCCTGCGAATGCGAACCTTCCGGATCTGACGGCGTACCGGTCGGCGTGTCGGCTGCATCCTCGGTCCCGGGCCGGTCTTTCCGACACGACCTGCAAAGACGCGCTGCCGAACACCCCCCGCAGCGGCGGGCTTTCTGTCACGATGCCGGTGGGACGGTCCGAACAGCGGACCGCCTCTGGCGCGGGGGCGGCCAGACCGCGTTCGCCCGAGATCGCCTACAGCCGAGACCAATCTTGGGAGAGTCCCTGGTGGCGTACTTCGCTGCAGTGCTTGCTCGCACCGATGGCGGGTGGGATGTGAGCGAGACAGAACTCGACGACGTCGAAACCCTGGCCGACCTGGCCGACCTGGCCCGCGAGGCCGCCCAGGACGACGACACCGTCCTGGTCTTCATCGAACAGGAGGACGCGTGGTTCGCCGTCCTCCGCGTGGACGGCGAGGAGGACCCGCGGATCTTCGTCTCGGACGGCGCCGCCGCCGCCCGCAGCTCCTACGGCTCGATCCTCACCGACGAACTGGTCGACCGGGTCGGCGACGGCGACTTCGACGACTTCGACAGCCTGGTGTCGGAGCTGGAGGACGAGGACGCGGAGACCGACGAGAGCGATCAGGACGAGGAGGACGCCGGCACCGCCGTCGGCCCCGGCGGGGTCCCGGTCGGTCCGCTCGGCGACTCCGACCTGCTGACGGAGTTCGGGCTCGCCTCGCCGGATCTGCTGGACCTGAGCGGCGAGGGCGCGGTGCCCGGCGACGCGCTGGCCGAGATCGCCGAGGCCCTGGGCTGCGGCGAGGTGCTGGAGGCGGTGCGGTAACGGCCGTGCCGGTGCCGGACACTGGTGCCATGCAGATCGTTCCCCTCCCGGCCCCCGTACGCCCCGACCCGGTACGCGACCGCTGGACGGAGCTGATGCGCCTCGCCATCGCCGAGGCCGCACTGGCGCCCGCCACCGGCGACGTACCGGTCGGGGCACTCGTGCTCGGGCCGGACGGGGAGGTGCTCGGACGCGGCCACAACGAGCGCGAGGCGGTCGGCGATCCGACGGCGCACGCCGAGGTGGTGGCCATCCGCGAGGCGGCCGCGGCCGTCGGGGAGTGGCGGCTGAGCGGCTGCACCCTGGTGGTCACCCTGGAGCCCTGCACCATGTGCGCGGGCGCCATCGTGCTCTCCCGGATCGACCGTGTGGTGTACGGCGCCTACGACGAGAAGGCCGGCGCCGCGGGCTCCCTCATCGACGTGATCCGCGACCGCCGCCTCAACCACCGGCCCGAGGTGGTTCCGGGTGTCCTCGCCGAGGAGTGCTCCGCGCAGCTCCTCGCGTTCTTCGACACCCAGCGCTGAGCCCTCGCCCCCGGAACGGATTTCGTGACCGCGCGACCCGTCCGGTAGAGTCTCCCTCGGTAGCGTGTCCGAGCGGCCAAAGGAGCACGCCTCGAAAGCGTGTGTGGGGGCAACTCCACCGTGGGTTCGAATCCCACCGCTACCGCCAGCATCACGAAGGGCCCGAGCTGATCTCAGCTCGGGCCCTTCGTCGTTCGCGCCGTTCGGAGGGGGCGCGGCTCCGGGGGGACGAACCGCGCCCCCGCGGAGGTCCCACAACCGGTGCCGCGTCGGGGGGAAGCCGCGGCGTCCGGTCCCACAGCGGGGAGCCTCCGGATCCATGTACCGGGATTCCTGCCAGATCCGTCGGTACAACAACCATCCTCTTGCACGCCTCGGGGCCGGGCATCCGGAGAAAGGCCCCTGTCGTGGGGACCTTCGTCCCCGAGGGTGAACGCGTCTCTCACGCGCTGGGCCGTCTGGTGGATAAGCTGCGCGCAGGAGCAGGAGCGGAGGCGCGCCCGGGGACAAGGGACGGGGCGGCCCCATGGCAGGGAGGCAGGCCGGTTCGATGGCGCAGGCGAAGAAGATCGGCATGTACCTCCTGCTCATTTTCGTGATCTACACGGTCATCACATCCCCGGCCCGGGCGGCCGAGCTGGTGCAGTCGGGGTTCGTCGGGATCTCGGACGCGGCGAAGGCGGTCGGGACGTTCATGACCGGACTGGTGAACTAGGACGCGTGCAGGAGAGCTACCGTGGCTGGGTTCGCACCCACCCTCACCCGCTAGGAGCGGCATCGTGATCCGGCACCTGGTCCTGTTCAAGCTCAACGACGGCGTCACCAAGGACGACGAGCGCGCCCTCGCCGGCGCCAAGGCCTTCGAGGAGCTCGGCTCGCTGATCCCGGAGCTGCGCGAGTGGGAGTGCGGCTGGAACACCACCGTCCGCGACATCGCGTACGACTATGCGATCAACAGCCTGGTCGACGACCGGGACACCCTTCAGGCCTACCTGGGCCACCCGGCCCATCAGGCCGCCGCCGGACAGTGGCGTGAGTTCGCCACCTGGGTGATCGCCGACATCGAGGTCTGACACTCCGTCGGCCTACCGATCGTACCCGCACGACCCTTCGGCCCCCCGGCTTTGTGCGAGCCGGGGGGCTGTCGCATGTCCGGCCGTCCTCCCAGCGGTCCGCCCAACACACCTCTATGCGGTGCTTGCCCGGACTGCGCACGACTTGTGATGCTATGACCGGTTTTGCCGGACCTGGCGAGGTGGTGAGCCCAGCTCGGGAAGAGAGCCCAGTCCCACGAGCCACGTACCGCGAGCAGCTGCTCGGACTACCGGTGTCGACTTTGGGAGGGGTGACGTGACCGTGCAGACACAGGACAGCACGCCGGAGACCGGCGAGGAGGAGTCACCCCGGGTGGAGCCCGCGGACACCACCGAGGAGCCGGCCCCCGTCGGGACACCGGGCGAGCCGAAGGAGCGCACGCCCGGCGGGCGCAGCGCGGTCGACGTCCGCACGCTGACCCGCGTGCTCTTCGAACGGCTCGCGGAGCTGCCCTCCGACGCCCCCGAGCGGGAGCGCGTCCGCGCGGCCCTGATCGAGATCAACATCCCGCTGGTGCGGTACGCCGCGACGCGGTTCCGCAGCCGCAACGAGCCGATGGAGGACATCGTCCAGGTCGGCACCATCGGCCTGATCAACGCCATCGACCGCTTCGACCCGAACCGGGGTGTGCAGTTCCCGACGTACGCGCTGCCGACCATCCTGGGCGAGATCAAGCGGTACTTCCGCGACAACGTCCGCACCATGCACGTCCCGCGCCGGCTGCAGGAGCTGTGGGTGCAGGTGAGCGGCGCGATGGAGGAGCTGACGATCGCGCACGGCCGGGCGCCCAAGGTGCCGGAGATCGCCGCCAACCTGCGGATCCCGGAGGAGGACGTACGGGCCTGCCTGGACGCCGGGCGGGCCTACAACGCCGCCTCGCTGGAGGCCGCACAGGAACACGAGGGCGGGCTGGCGCTGCTGGACCGGCTCGGCTACGAGGACTCGGCGCTGGCCGACGTCGAGCACCGGGACATGGTGCGGCACCTGCTGGTACAGCTGCCGGAACGCGAGCGGCGGATCATCATGCTCCGGTTCTTCGCCAACCTGACACAGTCCCAGATCAGCACCGAGCTGGGCATGTCCCAGATGCACGTCTCCCGGCTACTGTCCAGAATCCTGACCCGGTTGCGAACCGGAAACTCCTGGGAGGAGTAGGCCGCCCAGGGCCGGGTCGGTGGGTTGCTACGCGTTACCACCGCGTGACATCTTGCGACGTTCGGGTTTGCCGGGACGTGTGATCCGGTATTGAGCTGGAGGGTCAGCCAGCCGGGAACTGCCACTCGGTAGTGACCGTTGAACAGTCAGTCACAAGGGGGTGGGTACACATGTCCGGAGAGCTGGGCCGTGCCGAGATCCACGGCACCACGACGGTCGCCGAGAAGATCCCTGCGCAGCAGACGTACAGTCCCGGGTCCGCCGCGCCGCCGGCCAAGGCGGTCGGCACGGTGCAGGACGGCGGGACTCCGGACAGGACCCTGGACCGGGCTCTGGACACCCGGACGCTCTCCCGGTCGCTGTTCCACCGGCTGGCCACACTGGAGACCGGCAGCACCGAGCACACCTACGTCCGCGACACCCTGATCGAGCTCAACCTGCCGCTGGTCCGGTACGCCTCCGCGCGCTTCCGCAGCCGCAACGAGCCGATGGAGGACATCGTCCAGGTCGGCACCATCGGCCTGATCAAGGCGATCGACCGCTTCGACCCGGAGCGCGGGGTGGAGTTCCCGACCTTCGCGATGCCCACCGTGGTCGGCGAGATCAAGCGTTTCTTCCGGGACACCAGCTGGTCGGTCCGGGTTCCCCGGCGGCTCCAGGAGCTGCGGCTCGCCCTCACCAAGGCCGGCGACGAGCTCTCCCAGAAGCTGGACCGCTCCCCCACCGTCGCCGAGCTGGCCGTCTTCCTCGGCGTCAGCGAGGAGGACGTGGTGGAGGGCCTCGCGGTCGGCAACGCGTACACCGCCAGCTCGCTGGACTCCACCCCCGGCGAGGAGGACGGCGACGGCCCGCTCGCCGAGCGGCTCGGCTACGAGGACCTGGCGCTGGAGGGCGTGGAGTACCGCGAGTCGCTCAAGCCGCTGCTGGCCAAGCTGCCGCCGCGCGAGCGGCGGATCATCATGCTGCGCTTCTTCGGCAATCTGACGCAGTCCCAGATCGGCGAGGAGATCGGCATCTCGCAGATGCACGTGTCGCGGCTGCTCACCAAGACGCTGACGCAGCTGCGGGCCGGCCTGATCAGCGAGTAGTCAGTCCCGGAGGAGGTTGCTGCGCAGGCCGTCCAGGATGTCGTCGTCCAGGCCGAGGCCGTCCTGCCAGAACTTCTCGAAGGACGCCCACCCGGTGGCGACCTCCTCGAAGGCCGCCTCCAGGTAGCCGCGGTCCGCGCGGAAGATCGGGAGCAGCAGGGCGGGCTCCTTCATCAGGCCGCGGGTGCCGAAGCTGTCCACGACGCGCTCGATCAGGGCGGCGGAACGCTTGTTGGTGAGGAGGTAGTCCTCGAAGACGGTCTCGCGGTCGACACCGAGGGCGGTCAGCACCAGGGCGGCCACCCAGCCGGTGCGGTCCTTGCCCGCCGAGCAGTGGAAGAGCACCGGCGGGCCGTCCGGCGCGGCCAGCAGGCGCAGCACGGTGGCGAAGCGCTCGCGGGCCACGGGGTCGGTGACGAACCAGCGGTAGAGGCTCAGCATCATCCGCTCGGCCTTGCCGTCGCCGAGGAGGGCGCGCTGCTTGCCGGCATCCCGGTCGGCCAGGGCGTTGCGCAGGGCCACGTATATGTCGAAGTCGGCGGCGAAGACCGGCAGGTGGTGCAGGGTCAGGCCGTCCGGCGTCGCGGGCTCGACGGTGACGGGGCTGGCGGAGTACTCCGCCGCGGAGATCTCCGCCGTGGGCAGGCCGGGGATGCGGTCCGGACCGGCCTCCCGGACCTCGTCCAGGCTGCGCAGGTCGATGACCCGGCGCAGCCCGCTGCCGGCGAGCAGGGCGAGGTCGTCGTCGGTCAGGCGGTTGAGCGCGTCCGCGCGCAGGGCGACACCGTGCCGGACGGTGCGGCCCTCAGCGGTCCGGTAGCCACCGAGGTCGCGGGCGTTGACCGCACCCTGGAGGCCGAGGCTGCGAGCGGTCTCGGTGGGCTGCTGGGTCACGGGGTGTCCTCCAGGGGCACGGATGTACGGCACGGGTGTACGAAATGCGCAGGACGCGATCAGTGTAGGGCGGCTCGCCGCCCGGAACGCGGGGCGGGTCGACGCCCGATCGGCCCGCAGGCGCGTACGGCCGGCGTGCTTCCCGGGAGGGATGTGAAGGTGTCGGGCTCGGGTCGGTGGACAGGCACCCAGGGGGCCTGAAGCCGGACGCCCGGCGGCGGAGCCGTCGAGGCCCCGGCCGCCAGGCGTACCGTGAGTTCCCGGCGGGTTACTTGACGGCGAGCCAGACCACCGCGGCCACCACGACGAGCGCGGCGACGGCGATGCCGACGACCAGGCCCGTCCGGTTGCCACCGGTGCTGCCGTAGGTGGAGACGGAGCCCGGGGCCTGGGGCGCGGGGCTCTCGTCGACGAACGCCCGGAACATCTGGGTGCTGCCGGCGGGGTCGTAGTCGTTGTCAGCCATGGCAGGGACTCTAGCCAACCCGACCGCTCGGAGGACACCCCGGACCCCCCGCCGGAGTGACCCCTCCACACGCTGCTCACATCGTGCAACGGGCGTGCGACAAGCTCATGAAACCTCCCGCGACCCGGAATGGCGACGCGGAGCGATCCGGTTGACTGCGGTCATGACCGACATTCGCAGTGACGCTCCCCACAAGGTGACCCTCGGCAGCTCGGACCTCGCCGTCTCGCCCCTCTCCCTCGGCGGCAATGTCTTCGGCTGGACGGCGGACGAGGCGCAGTCCTTCGCCGTGCTCGACGCCTACGCGGCCGGCGGGGGCAACTTCATCGACACCGCCGACATGTACTCGGCCTGGGCCCCGGGCAACACCGGCGGCGAGTCGGAGACCATCGTCGGCAACTGGCTGCGCAGCCGGGGCAACCGCGACGAGATCGTCGTCGCCACCAAGATCGGTATGCACCCCGAGGCGAGCGGGCTGAAGGCGGCGAACATCAGGTCCGCCACCGAGGCGTCCCTGCGCCGGCTCGGCATCGAGCGGATCGACCTGCTCTACACCCACCGGGACGACCTCGAGACCCCGGTCGAGGAGTTCATCACCGCGCTCGACGAGCTGGTCAGGGAGGGCAAGGTCCGCGCGATCGCCGCCTCCAACATCAGCGCCGAGCGGCTCGCTGAGTCACTCACCTTCTCGGCCGGGGAGGGCCTCGCGGCGTACGTGGCCGTCCAGCCGCACTACAACCTGGTCTCGCGGTCGACGTACGAGGGCCCGCTGGCCGAGGTCGTCGCGGAGCACGGGCTCTCCTCGGTGCCGTACTTCGCGCTCGCCTCGGGCTTCCTCACCGGCAAGTACCGGCCGGAGGGTGCGGCGGTGGACAGCGCCCGCGCCGAAGGTGCCGGCCGCTACCTGCAGGACCCGCGGGGCCCGAAGGTGCTCGCGGCGCTGGACAAGGTCGCCGAGACGCACGGGGTCGAAATCGCCACCGTGGCACTGGCCTGGCTCGCCGCCCAGCCCACGATCGCCGCGCCGATCGCCAGCGCCCGGACGGTCGAGCAGCTGCCCCCGCTGCTCGCGGCGGCGTGGCTGCGGCTGTCGGCGGAGGACCTGAAGCTGCTGGACGAGGCCTCGGCCTGAGATTGAGTCTCCCAGGGGCGCGGGGAACTGCGCGAGGCGGGAGGGCACAGGCCGTTGCCTTCCGCCTCGCGCAGTTCCCCGCGCCCCTGTGGTTGGCCCGCTGCCTCATCTACTGGCGGACGCCCTTGTTGACGCGCCCGGCGGGGGCGACGAAGGCGATCAGCAGCTGTTCCATCAGCGAGCGGCGGGCGGCTTCGTCCAGCTCGTGGGCGGTGACCCGTTCCAGCCGCCGTACGGCGAGGGCGGCCGCCTCGACCGCGTCGTCGACCAGGATGGTGCGCAGGCCCGCGTCCAGGTCGGCGACCCGGCGGCGGCGCATGCTGTCGGCGACCTCCGGCGCGTAGTCGACGGTCAGCGGCTGGGCGGAGTAGACCTCCAGTCCGGCCGGGGCGACCTCGGCGGCCAGCGCCCTGGTGAGCTCGTCGGCGAACCACTGGCCGTCCCGGAGGGTGGGGCCGGGGGCGTCGTGGCTGTCGCAGGGCAGCGCGCCGGCGGTGCGGGTGAGCACCGCGTGGACCTGCTCGCGCAGGTAGGTCTCGTGATCGGCGACGGAGAGCAGGGCCCGGGCGGTGTCCTTGACCCGCCAGACGATCAGCAGCCGGACCACGATCGGCGTGCCCGTACGGTCCGTGACGTGGACCGGGTCGCTGCGCCAGTGGCGCAGCCGGACGTCGACCCTGCGCCGGCGCAGCAGCGGGTTGACCCAGGCCAGGCCGTTTCGGCGCACGGTGCCCCGGTAGCGGCCCCACCGGGTGAGCACCCGGGTCTCGCCGCCCGCGTTGACCAGCAGCCCGGCCATGGTGAGGACGGCCAGCAGTCCGGCCGCGCAGGCGATGGCGATCGCCTCGGCGGTGACATCGGGTTCGCCCCTCGTCCTGGCGGCGCCGGTGCGGATGTCGGGGAGAGCCGCGATACGCGGGATCACCCCGGTCCGGGCGAGGACCAGGACCAGGGCCGCGACCGCGGTGAGCAGCGTGAGCAGCGCGACCCAGCCGGGGATGCTGCGGGCGCGGTGCTCGCGGAGGCCGGGGTCGGTGCGCGGCGGGCGACGGGCGGCGGACTGGGTCGCCAGGGGCTGGGTCACCTCGGGCTGGGCCTCGGGTGGTCGGCCCACGGGTGGCTCGGCCGCGAGGGGCTCGGCGACGAGGGCCTCGAGCTCGTCCTCGGCGGGCATGGCCGACGCCCTGACCAGCGGCCTGGTGACGGCGTCGGCCACCACCCGGCTGAGCTGGGTGGCGCCGACCGGCGGCCGCTCGGGCAGCGCCGGAGGCCAGGAGTTGGGTCGCGGAGAAGAATCGCGGGTGACGTCCATGCACGGATCCTCGGGGTCGGTGTGTCGCACAACTGGGTGAAGGGCGTGCCGTCAGCGCCTGCGCCCTCCCGGCCCACGGCTGAAGATCCGGCGGGTCAGCAGACCGACGGCTGCGAGCAGGAGGAGGAAGCCGCAGGCGCCGACGCGCCAGGCGTCCGTGGCCGAGCGGTGCGCGGCGGCTGCTGCTGCCTCATCGGTGTCCGCGGGAGGGAGGGCAAGCGTCCGGTGCTCCAGCTCCTCTACTGCGGCGGGGGTCTCCGAGGTCGGGACGGACTTCGCGGAGGCCTTGCTCGGGGAGGGGGTCGGCGACGCACTTGCGCTCGTACTCGGCTTGGGGGAGGTGCTGGTCGACGGTGCCGGGCTCGGGGCGACCGTCGGCACGAGGATCGGGAGGATCACCGGGGTCTCGGGCGTCCGAGAGGGCCTTGCGGACGGGGTGACCACCGGCGACGCCGACGGGGACGGGGATGGCGAGGCGGACGGGGAGCCTGACGGGGTGGCGCTCACCGAGGCGCTCGGAGTCGGAGCGGGACTCGCACTCGCACTCGCCGCGGCGCTCGGACCGGCACTCGGACCGGCACTCGGACCGGCACTCGGACCGGCCGAAGTCGGGCCCGCCGGGCTCGCCGGGCTCGCCGTGGGCTTGACCCGTACGGTGACCCCCTCCCCCGCCGTCCCGTTGCCCGCCCGGTCGGTGACCGTGACGACCACCGAGTGCTCGCCCTCCGCGAGATCGCGGGCAGCCGTGCAGGCCCAGGTGCCGTCGGCCGCCACCGCGGCCGTGCAGACCACGACCCCCGCCCCCGCCCCGCTGCGGGCGGTCACGGTGACGGTCGCGCCCGGTTCGGCCCGCCCGGTCAGCCGGGGCCTCGCGGTCGTCACCGTCTCGCCCGCCGCGGGCGAGCCGAGCACCGGCTTGTCGGGCGCCACGGTGTCCACCACCAGGGGCACGGGCTTGCCCGCCGTCCGGTTCCCGGCGCCGTCCACGGCGGCGGCGGTGAGCTGGTGCCGCCCGTCGGCGAGGTTCTCCACCGGGAGGCAGGACCAGGTCCGGTCCTCCGCGACCGCCGTACTGCACAACTCCCCGGCCGCCCGGCTCCCGGCGGGCACGTCGGTGACCGAGACGGTGCTGCCCGGGTCCGCCGTGCCGGTGAGCAGCAGGCCGGGGTCGTTGGTGTACTCGGGCAGGGTCAGCACGGGGGCGGCCGGCGGTTCGGTCTTGACGGTGATCCGGACGGCGTCGCCCTTCAGCACCACGCCGCCCTTGGTCGTCTCGACCGGGACGAGGCTGTGCGCGCCCGGGCCGAGCGGGGCGTCCGGACGGCAGGACCAGCTGCCGTCGGTGCCGGCGGTGGCCCGGCAGAGGGTGGTGTCGCCCTCGACGATCGCGACGGCCGCCCCCTGGACGGCGCCGTCACCCCGGATCTCCGGCCGGGCGGCGGCGACCACGGCTCCGGCCACCGGGCCGGTGATCTCGGGCTTGGAGGCGCCGACCGAGAGCTTGATGCGCTGGTCGAGCACCTCTCCCGAGTCGGCGAAGCCGCCCGCGCCGACGAGCTGCGAGGCGTCCCGGGCGATCCGCAGCCGGGCCCAGGTCTCCCCGGCGGAGGCGTTGCCGGGGACGGTCCACTCCAGCCTTGCCGTGGTGGCGCCGGCCGGGACCTCGGTCTGCACCCGCTCGGTGGCGTCGAAGCGCCCGTTGCGGTCGAAGTCGATCCATCCGGCCAGCGTGGCCGGCCCGCTGCCGGGGCTCACCGGCACGATGAGGTCGAAGTACCGCCCGATCGCCGCCTCTGCCGGGAACGTCACGGTGGGGTCGGCGCCCTGGTACTCGCCCCGGCTCGGCTGGAGCCCGGGCGGTACCGGGTTGGCCCAGGGGCTCCTGCGGCGGGCGGCGCCGTGGTCCAGCTCGACCACGGGCACGTCCTCGACCGGCTCCCGTACGCCGGGCACGGCCGCCGGCACCAGCGGGTGGGCCACCTGAGCCGTCGTCACCTTCCGTGCGATGCCGGTGACGCCGTCCTGCCCCAGGAAGAGGTCCGAGACCAGGTGCGAGACGTTCCCGTACCCCTGCGGTGCGGTGCCGAGGCCCTCGTCCAGGGTGACGGTGTACGCCTGGCGCAGCGGCGCCGGGGCGGTGGTGCTGCCCGCGCGGGCGGTGCTGCGCTGCTCGACCCGGAGGGTGGCGGTGGTGATGGTGCCGGAGAGTTCGAGCGTGCCCAGCCCGTCGGAGGACCCGTCGTTCTCGCCCTCGCCGACCGGGCCGAGGGCGTTGCCGGCGACCGTCCAGCCGGTCCAGTCCGTACGGCCGACCAGCGTCGGGGCGCTCGGCGAGCCGCCGGTGACGGTCAGTCGGCTCACGGTGCCCGTGGTGCCGCCCTTTCCGGTGGCGAGCGAGGCGAGGCCGCTGATGTGCAGCCGGGGATTCCGGACGGCCCGGGAGAAGGAGATCTGCAGGGTGCCCGCGGTACGCCAGGAACCGTCCGCGCGAGGGCGGTCCTCGGCGACCTTGAAGGTCTCGGCGGGGTCGCCGGCGTGAACTCCGTCCGCATAGACGGTTCCGCCGCCGGTCGGGGCAGCGAGCTTTCCGGGAGCGGCGGCGGCGGTGATCCCGGGGAGGGGGGCGAAATCGAGTTGGACGGCCAGTCCGGACGGCAGCACGGCGCGGCGCTCTCCCGTCCAGGTGTCGGGAGTCTGCTGTGCATCGGCGGCGATCGGGGCGACGGTCGAATTCCAGCCAAGCAGCAGGCCGGTGGCCAATACGGCGGCCAGCGTCCGGCCGACTCCCCTCCGTGTACCGACTCCTGCGCACGTGGCGGCTGCTCTTCGTGCGAGGACTCTCCGCCCGTACCGGCCCGAGCGGGTGGCGGACACCATGACGGTATGGGGAAACTGTCGGCTCATCCGGCTCTCCTTCGGTGTCGGCCGCCAACGGGCGGTGTCGGCAGGCGTTCTGACGCGGCCATAACATCGGACAAAAGGGAATCACGATCTGGAGTCCGTCATACCGCGACACCGACATCGATGCCCGGGTAACACCCGAATGGCGGCCACCCTCACGGCAGCGTAGGAAGTGCCGGCGATCGATGCATTTCAGCCATCGGGAGAAGTGGTCAACCGATCGTTACTGTCGTGCGATTGACCATTCATCAGCGATCTCTGTTCGAATTGGGCGGGAGCTCAGTAGAGTCAGGGTCCGTGACGATTAATCCCGTTCTCATCAAGAGCAGTTTCGCCGCCCTGGAGCCGCACGGTCCCGAGGTGGCCGCGTACTTCTACCGGCACCTGTTCGAGCACAACCCGGGTGTCCGGAGCCTCTTCGCCGAGCACCTCGGTGAGCAGCAGGACCGGCTCTGGTCCGCCCTCGGCGCACTCGTCACCCACCTCGAGGACACCGAGACCGTGGTCGGCCTCCTGCAGGAGCTCGGCCGCCGGCACGCCGGGTACGGCGCCCTCCCCGCGCACTTCCCCGCCGTCGGCGCCAGCCTGCTGGCCGCGCTGCGGCACTTCGCCGGCGAGGAGTGGACCCCGGAGACCGAGGCCTCCTGGACCGCCGTGTACGGAGTGGTCGCCGAGACCATGGGCCAGGCGCTGGCCGAGACCTCCGGCTGAGGACGCCGCGGTGCCCTTCGACCCAGCGGTCGTCCGCGCCAGCTTCGCCGTCGTCGAGCGCCGCGCCGACCACCTGGCCAAGTACTTCTACGCCCACCTGTTCGCCCACAATCCGGGTGTCCGCGCGCATTTCCCGGCCGAGATGTCCGAGCAGCGCGACCGGCTCTTCGCCGCGCTGACCCAGCTCGTCCTCCGGCTGGAGAGCCCCGAGCAGCTCACCGGCTACCTCCGGGCGCTCGGGCGGGACCACCGCAAGTTCCAGGCCGCCCCCGAGCACTACCCGGCCGTCGGGGCGAGCCTGATCGCCGCCGTACGGCACTTCTCCGGCCACTACTGGACACCGGAGATCGAGAAGGCCTGGACCGAGGCGTACACGGTGATCTCGCAGGCCATGACCGACGCCGCAGCCGCCGTCCCCGCGGACGCGCCGGCCTGGTGGGAGGCCGAGGTGACGGTCCGCCACCGGGCCGCGTCCGACGTCGTGGTGCTCACCCTGGCGCCCGACCGCCGCTACCCCTTCACCGCCGGACAGTACCTCTCGCTCTGCTCGCCCCGGCAGCCGCAGGTCTGGCGGCCGTACTCGATCGCGAACGCCCCGCGCCCGGACGGCACCCTGGAGCTGCACGTCCGGCGGGTGCCGGGCGGGCTGCTGAGCACCGCCCTGGTCAACGACGTCATGCCGGGCGAGCGGCTGCGGATCGGGCCGCCGCTCGGCGACGCCGTCCTGGCGGCCGGCTCGGTACGGCCCCTGCTCGCGGTGGCCGGCGGTACCGGCTGGGCGCAGATCAAGGCGCTGGTCGAGCAGCTGGCCCGGGACGGCGGCCGGCCCGCCACCGTCTTCCTCGCCGCCCGGGACGACACCGACCACTACGACCTGCCCGCCGTACGGGAGCTGGTCGCCCGGCACGCCTGGCTGGGGGTGCTGCTCGCCGCGCCCGCCGTGGGCGGCCACCGGGAGGAGGCGGTACAGCTGCTCCGGGACGGTCTGCACGGGCGCGACAGCTGGGCGGGCCACGACGTCCACCTCAGCGGGCCGCCCGACCTCGCCCCCGCGATCGCCGAGCTGCTGCTCGGCCTCCACGCCGAACCGGAGCTGATCCGCCACGACCCCGTGCCGGTGACCTTCAACCGCGCCCGGCCGCTGACCTCGTCCGAGTGGTTCCTCGACCAGCGGGACGTGGCCTGGATCAACCGCACCGAGCTGGGGTGACCCCGGGGACGACGAAAGCCCCGGGCTGCTGCCCGGGGCCTTCGGTCTGTGCGCTCAGCAGGATTCGAACCTGCAACCTCTTGATCCGTAGTCAAGTGCTCTATCCGTTGAGCTATGAGCGCCCTTGGTACTGCGCGTAGCAAGCGACAAGACCCCGAGCGTGAGCCCGGAGCCTCGCGATTGCAGTGCGCTCAGCAGGATTCGAACCTGCAACCTCTTGATCCGTAGTCAAGTGCTCTATCCGTTGAGCTATGAGCGCTCGCCCTGTGGGCCTGGGCCTGCGGGGCGGTGCGGGGACAACATTACATGACCTGCGACGTGGGACGAAATCGATTGACCCCGGACACGCAAGAGCCCCGTCGGCATGCTGCCGACGGGGCTCCCGTGAGGCGGAGGCTGAGGGATTTGAACCCTCGATGGGCTTTAAGGCCCAAACCGCATTAGCAGTGCGGCGCCATAGACCGGACTAGGCGAAGCCTCCTCCACCCGGACCACGCCGACCTGCGGCGCACTCCGTGCGAATGTGATGATGCCACAGCCGGGGGCCCCGACACCAACCACCGACAACGTTACTAGGCGGGTCATCCGCAGCGCAAAGAAGAATGAGATACTCCAGTCTCCCGAGGAGAGCGCGAGCCGCGAGTCGCAAGCCGTGACGCAAGCCGTGAGGAGACCTGTCGACGTGAGCAGCAGGCCGATCCGAGGCGCTGCTCGCCTCGCCGCGATACTCGACGCCTTGCCCGATGCGCTGTTGCTGGTCAACAGCAACGGCACCGTCGTCGACGCCAACCAGGCCGCCGTGCAGAGCCTGCAGGCCCCAGGGACCTCGCTGGTCGGGATGGGCGTGCTCGACCTGCTCCCCGAGTTCGACCCGAGCCGGATCCCCGGCTCGATGCGCCCGGCCCCGCGCGAGCCGGAGGGCCTCGAGCGCCCGGTCCGGATGACCGCCCGCCGGACCGACGGCACCGCCTTCCCGGTCGAGGTCTCCGGCAACGACTTCTCCGACGACGGCGCGAGCGAGGGCGCCTACGTCCCGTACGGCAGCTCGTCCCCCTCCGGCAGCGACCTGCTGCTGCTCCTCGTCCGCGACCTCTCCGGCCGGCTCGGGGTCGAGGCCGAGCTCCGCCGCCAGCACAAGCAGACCGAGATGATCCTCCGGGCCGCCGCCGAGGGCGTGCTCGGCGTGGACCTCGAAGGCCGCGTGGTGCTGGTCAACCCGGCGGCCGCGCACATCCTCGACTACCGGGCGAGCGAGCTGGGCGGGCGCGAGCTGCACCCGCTCATCCAGCACTCCCAGGCCGACGGCAGCCCGCTGGCCCTGGAGGGCTCGGCGCTGCTCGACACCCTGCTCTCCGGCCGCAAGCACCGGGTGCGCGGCGCGGTGCTCTGGCGCAAGGACGGCCGCCCGGTGACGGTCGACCTGACCACCGCGCCGGTCCGCGACGGCGACCAGCTGGTGGGTGCGGTGATGACCTTCACCGACCGTACGAAGGAACTGGCGCTGGTCGCCCGCAACGAGCACCTGACCGCCGTGCTGGAGAGCGAACTGGGCAGCGCGCTCACCGCGCTCCACCGGCGGATCGACGCACTGGCCGGCGACCCGGCCGGGCAGCTCTGGCCCGAGGCCAACTGGACGCTGCGCCGGCTCGCGGACGAGTGCCGGCGGTTCGGCACCCTGATAGACGGGGTGCTCGCGCACCAGCGCTTCGAGAGCGAGGCCGAGTCCGGCCGGCAGGATCTCGAGCGCGACCCGGTCGGGCTGGACAAGGTCGTTCAGCGCGCCGTCGAGCACGCCGGCGAGCTGGTCGGCGCGGGGCGGGTCCGGTACTCGGTGCACGCCGCCTCCGTCGAGGTGACGGCCGACCGGGAGCGGCTGGCGCAGGCGCTGGCCCACCTGGTGGCGGACGTCAGCGGTGTCGCCCTCTCGCTGGACGCGCCCGGCACCGGCCAGGCGCCCTCGCTCGGCGTGCCCGCACTGCCCCCGGTGGGCGGGGACGCGCCGATGGTCGTGCTGGCGGCCGCGCAGCGCGGCGACGTGGCCAGGATCGAGGTCCGCGGGCCCTCGCGGACCGCCGGCCCGGTGCACCTGCCGATAGCGCGCAGCACCGTGGAGCGGCACGGCGGCGTACTGCAGCGGCACGAGCTGCCGAGCCGGGCCGGGACGACGTACGTGGTGGAACTGCCGCTCGACCCGGCGGCGGTGGCGAAGGCCGCGACCGAGGGGCAGCGCAGCGTCCCCAAGGAGACCGACACCGCGATGCTGCCCGACCTGCCGGAGGTGCCGCCGGCACCCGCGGCGGCCGAGGAGCAGGCGGCGGAGCGTACGGCCGGCGACGGAGCCGAGCAGCCTGCCCCGCGCGGACCGATCGCGCTCGGTCCGGTCGAGCCGGAGCAGGCCGCGCCGCCGGCTGACGCCCCGTCGGAGCCCGCCCCGGCCCCGGCCGAGGACAAGGCCGGGCGCCCGAAGCGGCGGCGGCGTGGGGTGCCCGCGAGCGAGGAGTCGTCCGGCGGTCTGTCGATCCCCGGCATCCCCGACCCCGGGACACCCGTCTACCCCGGCCTGGAGCACGCGCTGCCCGCCGCACCGCCGGAGCCCGCCGCGGCTCCCGGCACTGATGCGGCCGCCACCGCGGCCCAGCCGACCGGACGGCGTCGCCGCCTTGCCCTGCCCGCGCAGGCGGAGGGGCCGCAGGCGGCGGACCCGGCGCCCGGCGCGGAGCTGGAGCTCGCCAAGGCACCTGCACCCGAACCGCCGTCAGCTCCGTCCGAGGCCGCCGAACGGCCGTCGGAGCAGCCGCAGCCCGTCGGCAGCGGTCTCGGCGAGCTCGCCCCGCCGCGCCCGCTCGGCGGCTTCGCCAGCGCCTTCCCGAACGCCTTCCCGCAGCCCGAGCCCGTAGCGGCACAGCCCGTACCGACGCAGGCCGTACCGACGCCGAATGTCCCGGCCGAGCGGCCCGCGCTGCCCGCGGTGACCGGTGCCTCGGAGGCGCCGGCGCCCGTCGAACCGCGTACGCCTCCGCGTCCGATGGCCGAGCTGGCCCGCTCCAGCGCGGAGGAGCCGGCCGAGCAGCCCGCTGCCCCCGACTACCCGACGATGGTCACCCCGACCGTCGACGGCGGTCCGCGCCGCCTGCTGGTCTGGCCGGAGCCCGACCCGTCCACCAAGCAGGCGCTCCAGGACCGCGGCTACCGCCCGGTGATCGTGAGCTCCCGCGAGGAGGTGGACGCCCAGGTGGCCGCGTACCCGGCCGCCCTGTTCGTCGACCCGCTGACCGGTCCGATCACCCGCACCGCCCTGCAGTCGCTGCGGACGGCCGCGCTCAACAGCCGGGTCCCCGTGCTGGTCACCGCCGGCCTCGGCCAGGCCAACCGGGACGCCGCGTTCGGCGCCGACCCGGCCGTGCTGCTGCGGGCCCTCGCGCCGCGCGACAGCGAGAACCACGCACCCAGGGTGCTCCTGGTCGAGTCCGACCCGGACATCGCGGCCGCGCTCATCGGCAGCCTGGAGCGGCGCGGCATGCACGTCGAGCACGCGGAGAGCGAGAACGACGCCGTCTCCCGGGCGAGCAGCGTGCAGCCCAACCTGGTGGTGATGGACCTGCTGCAGATCCGCCGCCGCCGGGTCGGCCTGCTGGACTGGCTGCGCGCCAACGACCGCCTGCACCGGACCCCGCTGGTCGTCTACACCTCGGTCGACCTCGACCCGCAGGAGCTGCCGCGGCTGCGGACCGGCGAGACAGTGCTCTTCCTCGCCGAGCGCTCGACGACCGAGGACGTGCAGTCCCGGATCGTCGATCTGCTGGGCCGGATCGGCGCGATGGGCGAGGTCGGCGCGGTCGGCCGGGCCGGCGGGTTCTGAAGCCGATCTTGGGCGTAAGGTCAGCCAACCATCCAGGGGTGCGTGGGGGCACCTCCCGGCCGAAGGCTGGGGGAGAACTGCGCGAAGCGGGAGAGTGCACCGCCGCACCTTCCGATCTCGCGCAACTCCTCGCGCCCCTGTTGTGGCTGATCGGCTGCCTGACCCTACTGGCGGAGCCCCTGAGCGAGTTGCCGGGGCGGTGCGCTACTGCAGGATGCCGACCGCCCGCGCCACCACCAGCAGCACCGTGAGCAGCGACACCACCGACTGAGTGATCATCAGCAGCTTGGCCCAGGCGGAGAGCGGCATGGTGTCGGTCGGGCTGAAGGCGGTGGCGTTGGTGAAGGCCACGTAGAAGTAGTCCAGGAAGTACGGCCGCCAGGCGGGCGAGGCGATGCCCTCCTGCTGCATCTGCGGGAAGAGGAAGTCCGGGTAGGCCTTGGTGCCCAGGGCCCGGGCCGCCGGGCCGCCGCGGTCCCACTCCCAGTACCAGAGCGCGAAGGCGATGACGTTGGTCGCCCACACCGCTCCGCCCGTGGCGAGCAGCGCGACCGCGCTGGTGGCCCCCGCTCCGCGCAGCAGCTCGCGCACCAGGTTCACCGCCGACCAGGCGTTGGCCAGGCTGATCGCGGCGACCAGGCTGAGGCTGAGCGAGCGGAGCAGGGGCGAGCTGCGGTCGAGGTGGCGGTGCGGGTGCGCGATCGCGAGGGCCACCAGCAGGGCGAGCTCGAGCGCGGGCAGCAGCCAGTGCGGACTGATCGTCAGCCGGGCGGGCAGGAACAGTTGCAGAGCCACCGCGAGCAGGATCGCCAGGGTCACCGCCCAGCGCTCCTCCCCCTCGGTCGGCTCCCGCCAGGCCGGCGCCTCGGGGGCCGGCTCGGGTTGGAGCAGGCTCTCGATCCGGTCCAGCCGGCGGTGCAGCTGCTCGACCAGCTCGTGCTGGTCCGCGCTGCCCGGTGGCTTGTTCTCACTCATGGCGGTCATTCTCGCGAGCCCGCCGGTCGGGTGGGCAGGGGCCGCGCCGCGGCTCCGGTGAGGGGTCAGCCCGCCGTGGTCAGGGGCAGCCGGGCGACCAGGCGGGCGCCGTGCGGCTGTGCTTCGGCGCGGAGGGTGCCGCCGTGGTGCGCGGCGATGTCGCGGGCGATGGCGAGGCCGAGGCCGGTGCCGCCGAGCTCGCGGCTGCGGGCGTCGTCGAGGCGGGTGAACCGTTCGAAGATCCGGTCGAGATCGGCGGGCGGGATGCCCGGGCCGTCGTCGCGGACCTCCAGGACGGCGGTCCTGGACGTCCGGTCGGTGCGCAGCGAGACCTCGATCCGCCGGTCCGCGTAGCGCTGGGCGTTGTCGACGAGGTTGGTGAGCAGCCGGGAGAGCCAGGTCCGGCTGCCGGTCACGGTGGCGCCCGGGGCGAGGTCGGTACTGACCGCGATCCGGTCGGCGCCCCGGGCGGCCAGCACCTCGCGGCAGAGACCGGCCAGGTCAACCGCCTCGGTGGGCACCCGGTCGGCGGCGTCGAGGCGGGCGAGCAGCAGCAGGTCGGCTGCCAGGTCCTGGAGCCGGACGGTGTCCTCCAGGGCGTCGCTGACCAGGTCGGGCCAGAGCGCCGGGTCCGGGTGGGCCAGGGCGACCTCGAGCTGGGTCCGGAGGACCGTGATCGGACTGCGCAGTTCGTGCGAGGCGTCGGCGATGAAGCGGCGCTGGCGGATGCCCGCGTCCTCCAGGCGGTCCAGGGTCGCGTTCATGGTGACGGCGAGCCGGGCTATCTCGTCCTCGGTGTGCGGTACGGGGACCCGCCGGTGCAGGTCGTGCCCGGTGATCTCGGCGACCTCGGCGCGGATGGCCTCCACCGGGAGCAGTGCCCGGCCGGTCACCCGCCAGGTGACGGCCGCGACGGTGAGCAGCAGCAGCGGGACGCCGATGGCGAGGGCCGTCCTCGTGGTCTCGTACGCCGCGTCGGCGTCGCGCAGCGAGGTGCCCGCGTACACGGTGAGCCGCCCGGCGGGGCTGTCGGTGGCGGCGACCACCACCCGCTGGCGGTACTCCGCGCCGACCGGGGCGCCGTCCCAGGTGGCGCTTCGGGCGGGGCGGCCACCGGACCTGGCCCGGGTGACGGGCGGCCGGCCGGCCAGGTTCGGACTGGCCGCGATCACCGTGCCCCCGGCGTCGACGACCTGGATGAAGTCGGCGCCGGGCACCAGCGGGACCACGGCGGGCAGGCGTCCCTGCGCGGCCAACTGGGCGACGGTGTCGGCCTGCTGCGCCGCTGCTCCCTCGGCGTTGCGGAGCAGGTTGGCGTGCAGCAGGCCGGTCAGGGCCAGCGAGCCGGCGGCCAGCGCCAGGGCGACCACTGCGGTGGCGGCCACGGTGGCCCTGGCCCGTACGGATCCCGGCCACGCCCTGCGGAGTTGACGTCTCACCAGGTGCAGGAAACTAGCCACCGTCGACCGCCAGCCGGTAACCGGCGCCGCGTATCGTCTCGACCGCCGAGCGGCCGAAGGGCGCGTCGATCTTGCGGCGGACGGCGCTGACATGGACCTCGACCAGGTTGAGGTCGCCGTCGTAGGCCGAGTCCCAGACCCGTTCCAGGATCTCCCGTTTGGGTATCACCTCGCCGGCGTGCCGGGCGAGGTACTCGAGGACGGCGAACTCCTTGGTGGTGAGCCGCACCTCGGCCCCGGCGCGGGTGCAGGAGTGGCGGGCCGGGTCGATGACGAGGTCGCCGAACTCCAGGGTCTGCGGCAGCCTCCGGCCGGTCCGCCGGAGCAGGGCGCGCAGCCGGGCCACCAGCACCACGTAGGAGAAGGGCTTGGAGAGGAAGTCGTCGGCCCCGGTGTCCAGCGCCTCGGCCTCGTCGTACTCGCCGTCCTTGGCGGTGAGCATCAGGATCGGGGTCTCGTTGCCCGCGGCCCGCAGCCGGGAGCAGACCCGGTAGCCGTTGAGGCCCGGGAGCATGATGTCGAGCACGATGACGTCGTAGTCGTGCTCGCTCGCCAGCCAGAGGCCCTCGTTGCCGTCGTGGGCGAGGTCGACGGCGAAGCCCTCGGCGCGGAGACCACGCTGCAGGGCCACCGCGAGGCGCTTCTCGTCCTCCACCACCAGTAGACGCACCGGTACAGCCTCGCAGGTCTCGGGCGCGGGCGGCTGAAGGGGTCTTCAGCTTTCTTCAGGTCTGCTTCAGCACCGTGGCGCGATGCTGGGCCGCACCGCCGGGCGGACGTCCCGGATGTGCGCGAGGAGCCCTTGATGACCCAGCCCCACACCCCGGAACCGTCCGAGCCCGGCACCGAGGAGGCCGGCTTCCCCGCGGCCAAGCGGTCGCTCCGGGAGCGCTACGGGCACCTGCCCCGCCGCCGGGGGACCCGCCTGCTGGCGCTCGGCGCCGCGGTGGTCGTACTCGCCGGGGTGGCCGCCGTCGCGGCGGTCGCCTCGCACCACCCCTTCGAGCGCGGCGGCGAGTTCGGCGACAAGCGGCCCGGGTACGCGGCCGCCGAGGGCCGGGACGGCCGCGGCCGGGAGGGGCAGGACCACCGCATGCTCGCCGGGAAGGAGATCGGTGCCGGCAAGCGCGCCAGGGCCGGTCTGGGCAACGGGCCGGAGGGCCTCGCGCCCGCCCCGCTGCCCGCGCTGCCGGCCGGCCAGGCGGTCGAGAAGGCGGCCGCCGCGGTGCCGGGCGGCAAGGTCGACTCGCTGCGGGTGGTCGGCCAGCAGGGCGGCGGCAGCGCCTGGCAGCTCGAGGTGCTGGGCACCGACGGGGTGCGGCACCTTGTGACCGTCGACGGCGTGAACGGGACGGTCACCGGCAACACCGTCGCCGATCGCTGATCAGTGACGGCCGTGGACGACGGCGTGACCGCGTCCACGGCCGATCAGCCTCCGGCCGGGGTCACTCCTTGCCGAGGACCGTGACGTCCAGGTGGTCGGCCGCGTACTCGGCGCGGATGACCTTCTTGTCGAACTTGCCGACCGAGGTCTTTGGCACGGACTCGATGATCGCCCAGCGCTCCGGGAGCTGCCAGGAGGCGACCCGCTCGGCCAGGAAGGCGCGCAGCTCGCGCAGGCCGGCCTTGGCCCCGGGCCGCAGTACGACGGTGGCCAGCGGCCGCTCGCCCCACTTCTCGTCCGGTACGGCGACGACGGCCGCCTCGGCCACCTCGGGGTGGGCCATCAGGTGGTTCTCCAGCTCGACCGAGGAGATCCACTCGCCGCCCGACTTGATGACGTCCTTGGCGCGGTCGGTGAGCGTCAGGTAGCCGTCGGCGGTGATGGTGCCGACGTCGCCGGTACGCAGCCAGCCGTCCTCGCTGAACTTGTCCTCGGGCCGCTCCGGGTCCTGCCCGGCGCCGCCGAAGTACGCCGCCGCGATCCACGGCCCGCGCACCTCCAGCTCGCCGGCCGAGACGCCGTCGTGCGGCATCCGCTCGCCGCCGGGGCCGGAGAGGCGGGCCTCGACCGAGGCCGGGAAGAGGCCCTGGGTCACCCGGTAGGGCCACTCCTGCTCGGCCGTCAGACCGCCCGGCGGGAGCGCGAACGTGCCGAGCGGCGAGGTCTCGGTCATGCCCCAGGCGTGCACGACGTTGATGCCGTGGCGCTCCTCGAAGCCGCGCATCAGGGCGGGCGGGCAGGCCGAGCCGCCGATGACGACCATCCGGAGGGTGGAGGTGTCGTAGTCGCCCGCGTCGAGCTCGTCCAGCAGACCGTTCCAGATGGTCGGGACGGCGGCGCCGACGGTCGGCTTCACCCGGTCGATCATCTCGGCGAGCGGCTTGGGCTGGAGGTGGCGGTCCGGCATCAGCAGGTTGGCGCCGGACATGAAGGCCGCGTGCGGGACGCCCCAGGCGTTCACGTGGAACATCGGGACCACCGGCAGCGCGGTGTCACGGGAGGTCAGGGCGAAGGTGTCCCCCGCGTTGACCTGCAGGCAGTGCAGGTAGACCGAACGGTGGCTGTACAGCACGCCCTTGGGGTCACCGGTGGTGCCGGAGGTGTAGCAGAGCGCCGCCGCCTGGCGCTCGTCGATGTCGGTCTGCCACGGGTAGTCGGCGGGCCGGCCGGCGATCAGGTCCTCGTACTCGTGGACCGTGCCGGCGAAGCCGTCGAGCACCGAGCGGTCGCCCTCGCCGACCACGACGAGGTGCTTGAGGGTGGGGTTCAGCTGCGGCAGCACGCCGGCCAGCAGCGGGAGCACCGTGCCGTTGACGATGATCGCGTGGTCGGCGGCGTGGTTGATGATGAAGGCCAGCTGGTTGGCCGGCAGCCGCAGGTTGAGGGTGTGCAGCACGGCGCCCATGGAGGGGACGGCGAGGTACGCCTCCAGGTGCTCCGCGTTGTTCCACATCAGGGTGGCGACCCGCATGTCCCCCGTGACCCCGAGCTCGTCGCGCAGCGCGTGCGCGAGCCGGCCGGCGCGGGCGCCGACCTCGGCGTAGGTACGGGTGACCGGGCCGGTGCCGTCCCAGGTGGTGACGGTGGAGCTGCCGTGGATGGTGGACCCGTGCATCAGAATTCGGGCGACGGTGAGCGGTACGTCCTGCATCGTGCTGAACACGCGGGTCCTCCTTGACCGGGCGGCTCTCCTGACCACGGCTACCCAGAAGTAACCGATGGGTAGCCGTGCCTGATTGTGCCGCCCGCCGGGGCCACTGTCAGCACCCGCACCCCGTTGCGCCGGTCACGCTTCGGCGTCTCCGGGCCGGTCAGAACACCGGGGCGGCCGCGGCGTGCAGGGCGCAGCCGTTGCTGAAGGTCTTCTTCCAGCTGATCTTCCGGCCCCGCCAGGCGCCCTCGGCGGAGGCGGTGACCGGGGCGTAGATCATCGGGCAGACCGTCTCCGGGCTGCCCGCGAGGTGGTCGAGGTCGCCGCCGGCCGCCGCCACGGCCCTGCAGGCCGCGCCCGGGTGGGCATGGGTGCCGCCCGACGGGCAGTCCAGGGTGACCTGCTGGGCCGCCCGGCCCGGGGCCTCGCCCTCGCTGACGGTCAGCAGCAGGGAGGACGCCGACAGCTTGGGGCCGTGAATGGCCGGGGCGGCCGCCAGGCCGGTGGCGGCGAGGGTGAGGCACGCGGTCGTCAGCAGGTGACGCATTGCGGTGGTCGTCATACCGGCCAGCGGACCACGGACGGCGCCGGACCCCAAGCCCGGTGTCCGTCGTTCGGGTGGAATCAGGCGGCACATTGCGGCGAGTGAGTGACCCTCAGGTGGCCACCAGCGCATCCAGCTGATCCCGGTCGACGGTGAGCTCCGCGCCGCCGTACGACTCCTGGACGTTGCCGTGGTGCTGGTGGATGCGCTGGTGGTACACCCACTGGTCGGCGTCGACGGCGCCGGCCCCGTCGGTGACCGACCGGTCGTCCCAGCGGGCGTACCAGATCGCGTCCGGCATCGGGGAGCTGCCCGCCCGGGCGGCCGCCGCGAGGTCGGCGATGCCGGAGTCGGAGCTGGAGTAGAAGCCCGAGCGGTAGCCGGCGCCGTGCAGGGCCTGGGTCCAGCCGAGGGTGAAGTCGACGACCGCCTTGCTGCACCCGGCGTCGCCCCGGGGGTACGCCTCGATGTCCAGGTAGACCGGGCTGCCCCTGCCGAGACCGAGGGCCCGCAGCCCGAGCACCGCCTCCGCCGCCTCGGCCCGCCCCTGCGCGACGGCATCCGCCGGGTCGATGCGCTTGGGCTTGTGCGTCGCGGCGCTGCACGGCGCCTGCGTGCCGACGTGGGTGGGGATCAGCTGCCAGCCCATCGCCCGGACCTTCCGCACCCAGTCGGCCGTGAGCCGGGCCTGGTCGCAGGCCCGCTGGCCACCGCTGGTGTAGATGCCGACGGCGCCGTACGGGGACGAGGCGCGCCAGGCCTTCATGGTGTCGAGGGGCGGGGCCGAGCAGGCGTCGAAGCCGGCGCCCGTGAAGACCCTCCGGGGCAGTGCCTCCCTGCGTGCCGGGGAGTCGGGCAGCACGGTGGGCCGGATGCGCGGCGGCGGGAGCGGGGCGGTGGCCGCGGCCGGGGCCAGGGCGAGGCTCGGGGCGGGCGCGGCGCCGGCCTGCGCGAGGAGGCCTCGGTCGGTGGCGAGGAGCAGGACGAGGGATGCTGCGGTGAGGGCCGCCGGACCTAGTAAGCGCATCCTCTCTTGCTACTGATTTGTCATCAAATAGGCCGGTGGGCACGCCGGGGCGAAGGGTTGCTTTCACCCGCTCGGCCGCGAGCAGCGCGGACGGCTGTGGGCGGCGCCGTTGCCGGCACCGCCCACGAAAGCCCGGAGCGTGGTGACCCTTTCCGCTCCCTGCCGTATCTCGTCCGCCGTCGGCGCCCCCGCCGTCGGCGGAAGCCCGTCAGTGGACGGGGGGCGCGAACACGAAGTGGACGTTGTTGTTGGACTGGTCGGTGAAGACGAACCCCGCGTTGTCCTTCACCTGGAGGTTGTTGTTCTGGTTCGAGGCACCGGAACCGGTGGCGGTCTGCTGGGTCGAGTTGTAGTTGCCGTCCACCGAACCGAAGATGTTGCCGCTGCCGATGTTGGACACCACGCTGCTGTTGGATCCGTCGCCTGCCAGAGCGCCGTTGTCGGCTGCCGCCGCGCCGGCCCCGGCGAGCAGCAGGCCGGCCGCGAGCGGGGCGGCGGCGAGAAGTCCGACCAGTCGTGCGGTGCGAGTGCGAGCCATGAATGCCTCCAGGTAGGTACTGCGCAATACAGGAGCTGCGTGCAGGAGTTCGCGGCCAGACGAACCCCTGCGGGCTGCGACGCCGGGCAACAGACTTCCGCAACAAATCGACAAAGCACCAGCACCGGTGGGGCTTTTCGCCCGTTAGCGTGACATTGCGAGCTGTTCGCATAGTCGGGGAATACGCGGTTCGTGAGCAGACACACCGCGGCCCACCTGGGAGTTCCATCGAACGGCGGCAGCCGGGACGGCGTCCGCGAGGGCGCGCCGGCCGTGTCGCAGCACTCACCCGCACCACCCGGGGCGCGGGAATTCCCGTTCACGCCCCGAAGAGGTCGAATGAGCCATTCTTGTCGACATTTTCAGCCGCGCGCAGAATACGTACGACAGTTGTTTCTGATGACCGTCAGAGGGTCTTACCGGGATTCAGGATCCCCAGCGGATCGAAGACCTCCTTCACCCGCCGCTGGAGGTCCAGTCCGACCGGCCCCAGTTCCCTGGCCAGCCACTCGCGCTTGAGCAGGCCGACACCGTGCTCCCCGGTGATGGTGCCGCCGAGTTCCAGGCCGAGCGTCATGATCTCGTCGAAGGACTGCCTCGCCCGCGCCGACTCGTCCGGGTCCGCGGCGTCGAAGACGACGGTCGGGTGGGTGTTGCCGTCCCCGGCGTGGCAGACCACACCGATGACGAGCCCCTGGCGGGCGGCGATCCCGGCCACCCCGCGCAGCATCTCGGCCAGCCGGGAGCGCGGCACCGCGACGTCGTCGATCATCGTGGTGCCCAGTCGGTCCAGCGCGGGCAGCGAGAGCCGCCGGGCCTGCAGCAGCAGCTCCGACTCGGCACGGTCCTCGGCCGGCACCACCTCGCTCGCACCGGCCGCCCGGCACAGCTCCCCCACAGCCGCCAGCTCGGCGGCCGGGTCCTTGCCGTCGAAGGCCACCAGCAGCAGTGCCCGGGTGGACGCCGGCAGGCCCATCTGCGCCATCTCGTTCACGGCCCGGACCACCGTGGCGTCCATCAGCTCCATCAGCGAGGGCGTGAAGCCCTTCGCCATCACCTCGCACACCGCCGCACACGCCGCGTCCGTACTCGGAAACTCCGCGGCCAGTGCCAACTGCGGCGCGGGTGCGGGCCGCAGGGCCAGCACCGCCTGCACCACCACGCCCAGCGTCCCCTCCGAGCCGACCAGCAGCCTGGTCAGGTCGTAGCCGGCCACGCCCTTGGCCGTCCGCCGGCCGGTGGTCAGCAGCCGCCCGTCGGCCAGCACCACGTCCAGGCCCAACACGTACTCGCTGGTCACCCCGTACTTCACACAGCACAGCCCGCCCGCACCGGTGCCGATGTTGCCGCCGATGGTGCAGGACTCCCAGCTGGACGGGTCCGGCGGGTACGCCAGCCCGTACTCGGCCGCGGCCCGTGACAACTCGGCGTTCACCACGCCGGGTTGGACCACGGCGATGCGGTTCACCGGGTCCAGCTCCAGGATCCGGTTCATCTTCACCATCGACAGCACGATGCAGTCGTCGACGGCGTTGGCCCCGCCGGACAGCCCGGTACGGGCCCCCTGGGGCACCACCGGCACCCGGAGCTCCGTGGCCGTCCGTAGCACGTGCTGCACCTGCTCCACCGTCTCGGGGAACACCAGCACGGCCGGCTCACCCGCCTCGCAGAACCCCGCCATGTCATGGCGGTACGCGGCCGTCACCTCCGGATCCACCACGACCGCCGCCCCCGGCAGCCCCCGCAGCAGCCGGTCGGTCAGATCACTCATGGCAGCCTCCGCTCCTCGTGCCCCTGCTCCGAACTCTGCTCGCCCGCCCGGCCCGGGGCAAGAACGCGTAGGCCGGAAATTCGTCAAGCACCGGCCGGAAAACAATTCGGGATTTCGTCAACTCGCCCTCACGGTCCGGGAGTAGAGCCGGGCGAATACTTGACAGAATCTCCCCGCGCATTTGGCCGCTACCCGTGCCGAAGCCTTTGAATCGCCTCACACGGCCCGTCGGGTCACCGAAATCGCAAGGAGAAACGGCATGGGTTCCACGGTCGGCGTTGGCACCGCTGTGCACGCAGGTGCCGCCGGTGAGTTCCTTCTCGGCGGCGATCTGCCGATCCGCCGGATGGGTTACGGCGCGATGCAGCTGGCCGGCCCCGGGGTCTGGGGGCCGCCGAAGGACCGTGACACGGCGATCGCGGTGGTCCGCCGGGCGGTCGAGCTCGGGGTCAACCACATCGACACCAGCGACTACTACGGCCCGCACGTGGTGAACGGGATCATCCGCGAGGCCCTGCACCCGTACACCGACGACCTGGTGATCGTCACCAAGGTCGGCGCCCGCCGTACTCCGGAGAAGGACTGGCCGGCCGCGCTGAAGCCCGCGGAGCTGGTGCAGGCGGTGCACGACAACCTGGACCACCTCGGCCTTGAGCGGCTCGACGTGGTCAACCTGCGGATCGTCGAGGAGGGCGGCGGCCTCGGCCCGACCGACTCCATCGAGGAGCCGTTCACCGCCCTGGCCGAGCTGCGCGAGCAGGGCCTGATCCGCCACCTCGGGCTCAGCAACATCACCGCCGCCCAGCTCGCCGAGGCCCGCGCCATCGCCCCGGTGGTCTGCGTGCAGAACGAGTACAACGTGGTTCGCCGGGACGACGACGCCCTGCTGGAGGCGACCGCCGCCGACGGCATCGCCTTCATGTCCTTCTTCCCGCTCGGCACGTACACCCTGCGCCACGAGAAGCCGGCCGGCGCGGACGCCAAGGTGCCGCTGGCCACGCCGCTGCGCAACGACGCGCTGGACACGGTCGCCGCGCGCCACGGCGCCACCGCCTACCAGGTGGCCCTCGCCTGGCTGCTGCACCGTTCGCCCAACCTGGTCTGCATCCCGGGCACTTCGTCCCTGGCGCACCTGGAGCAGAACATCGCCGCCGCCGGGCTGCGCCTCGGCGAGGAGGACCTCCGCGACCTGGACGCCCTGAAGGGCTGACCCGCCCCACCCCAGCCGCCACCACCACCCGGGACCGCGATCCGCGGTCCCGCCGAAGGGAGCACGATGTCGTCCGCTGCCGATCCGATACTGGAACTGCCGTACGGCGCCCGGCCCGACCCCGAGGAGTTCCTGCGCGCAGCCATGCGCTGGCACTTCTCCCCGGAGACCGGATCGCCGTTCTGGCTGGCACTGGCAGAGACCCTGGACTTCGACCCGGTCGCGGACATCCGCACCTTCGAGGACCTCTCCAAGTTCCCCAACGTGGCCAACCGGCTGCGGGACGTACCCGTCGAGGACCTCATCCCGCGCGGCTACGGCCCGAAGCCCGAGATCGTCGGCGTGTACGACAGCGGCGGCACCACCGGCGCCCCGAAGCGCGTCCTGATGCTGCGCGAGTGGCTGGACCTGCTGCTGGCCCACAGCAGTGCGCAGTTGGACGCCCACGGCGTGCCGCGCGACCTCAACTACCTGATGGTCGTCCCGTCCGGCCCGCACATGGTCGGCGAGACCTTCCAGCGCATGGTGCACGACCGCGGCGGTCTGCCGTTCACCGTCGACGTGGACCCCCGCTGGGTCAAGAAGCTGATCGCCCGCGGCGAGAAGGCGGAGGCGGCGGCCTACACCGAGCACCTGGTCGACCAGCTCGCCTTCACCCTGGAGTCCCAGGACATCGGGGTGCTGATCCTCACCCCGCCGACGCTGGAGCGGCTGAGCCGGCGCGACGAACTGGTGGCGCTGGTCCGCAAGAAGGTGAAGGCGATCATCTGGGTCGGCACCCAGCTGGACGCCGACACCCGCCACCTCTACCGCACCGAGCTGTTCCCCGAGACCGTCTTCGTCAGCGGCTTCGGCAACACCATGACGCTCGGCCACGTCACCGAGCGCCCCGGCCTCACCGACGACGACCCCTGCGTCTACGACCCCTTCTCGCCGTACATCACCTACCGGGTGATCGACGGCGACAGCGGCGAGCCGGTCGAGTACGGCGAGCGCGGCCGGGTGGTCATGCACTACATCGGCAAGAGCCTGCTGCTGCCGAACAACCTGGAGCGCGACTACGCCACCCGCATCCGGCCGCTGGACGGCCAGGTGGGTGACGCCATCGCGGACATCGCGCCGGTCAAGGAGTTCGACAACGAGACGGTCATCGAGGGGGTCTACTGATGACCGCCGAGCTGATCGCCCTGGACGCGCTCGGGCCGGGCGGGCCGTACCACGCCCGCAAGCGGCTCACCATCAGCGATGTCGCGGGCGCTCCCCTCGCCGAACTCAGCATCGTGCCGAAGCTGTTCGTCACCCGGGCGCTGTCCGCCCTGCACAAAGCCGTCAACCTGCCGGCCGAGGAGCGGCTCGCCGCCCTCGGCCGGGCCGCCCGGATCTTCCTCGAGGAGACCGTCGACGGGCTGACCTTCGCCGAGTACGAGCACGCCGTCAGCCGGGTCTCCGGGGTGTCGGTCACCGCGGTCAGGGCGGCGGCGGCCGAGATCGCCAACGCCGCCCGCAAGGCGCACTTCAGCGCCTACCACGCCCGCCCGACCGGCGCCGTGGCCGACTGGCGGGACCCCCTCACCCGTACCGGCCGCGCGGTCTGGACCCGCCGCGGCGAGGTGTTCGCCGTGCACGCGGCCGGCAACCACCCGGCCCCGCACGCGCTCTGGCTGGAGGCGCTGGCCCTCGGCTACCGGGTGGCCGTCCGGCCCTCCCGGCGCGAGCCGTTCACCCCGCACCGCCTGGTCACCGCCCTGCGGGCGGCGGGCTTCGGCAACGACCACGTCGTGCTGCTGCCCACCGACCACGACGGCGCGGACGAGGTGCTGGCCGGCGCCGATCTCGGCATCGTCTACGGCGGTGACGAGGTCGTGCGCAAGTACGCCACCGACACCACCGTGCTGGCGCAGGGCCCGGGCCGCTCCAAGGTCCTGATCACCGCCGACAGCGACTGGCGGGAGCACCTGGACACCATCGTCGACTCGATCAGTCACCACGGTGGCGTCAAGTGCATCAACACCACCGCAGTGCTGGTCGAGGGCGACCCCGCACCGCTCGCCGAGGCCATCGCCGAGCGTCTGGCCGCCATCCCGAGCCTGCCGCCCGAGGACGACCGGGCGGTCCTGCCGGTGCAGCCGGTCGCGTCGGCACGGGCGGTCGAGCAGTACCTGCTCAGCCAGGCCAAGGGCACCCGCGCCTGGCTGGGCGGAGAGGGCATCGTCGAGGAACTCGGCGACGGCAGCGCCGTCCTGCGGCCCGCGGTGCACCAGCTGGACCGTCTGGACAGCGGGCAGCTGGACATCGAACTGTCCTTCCCCTGCGTCTGGGTGGCCCGCTGGAGCCGCGAGGACGGGATCGCTCCCCTCCGGAACTCCCTGGTGCTGAACGCCCACACCGGCGACGAGGAGCTGATCGACCGGCTGGTCGGCGAGCCCAGCATCAAGAACGTCCATCTCGGCGACCACCCCACCTACTGGATGGAGCCGGGGGTGCCGCACGACGGCTACCTCGGCGAGTTCCTGATGCGGACCAAGACCGTCATCCGAGGCTGAGAGACCATGAGTGTGCCCTGGCCGCCCACAGGCGGCCGGGGCACACTCATGTCGTCCAAGAGCAGCCACATGAGGGGCGCGTGGGGGTACCTCCCGGCCGAAGGCTGGGGGAGAACTGCGCGAAATCGGAAGGCGACGACCTGTGCCCTCCCGGTTTCGCGCAGTTCCCGCGCCCCTGATGTGGCCGGCGCCGCGCCTGCCGGCGGAGCCTCTAGGACCGCGAGACCAGGGCCGCGTGGGTGGGGCCCGCGGGGACGGAGGCCGGCCGGCCGGAGGCGAACTCCTTGCGCAGGACCGGCAGGATCTCCTCGCCGAGGATGTCGAGCTGCTCCAGCACGGTCTTCAGCGGCACACCGCCGCCGTCCATCACGAACAGCTGCCGCTGGTAGTCGCCGAAGTTCTCGCGGAAGGTCAGGGTCTTGTCGATGACCTCCTGCGGGCTGCCGACCGTCAGCGGGGTCTGCTCCATGTACTCCTCCAACGACGGGCCGCCGCGGTACACCGGCGCGTTGTCGAAGTAGGGGCGGTACCGGCGGACCGCCTCCTGCGAGTTCCTGTGCACGAAGAACTGCCCGCCGAGGCCGACGATCGCCTGCTCCGGGGTGCCGTGGCCGTAGTGGGCGAAGCGCGTCCGGTACAGCTCGACGAGCTGCATGAAGTGCTCCTTGGGCCAGAAGATGTGGTTCGCGAAGAACCCGTCGCCGTAGTACGCGGCCTGCTCGGCTATCTCCGGGCTGCGGATCGAGCCGTGCCAGACGAACGGCGGCACGCCGTCGAGCGGGCGGGGCACCGAGGTGAAGCCCTGCAGCGGGGTGCGGAAGCGGCCCTGCCAGTCCACCTGCTCGTTGCGCCAGAGCTGGTGCAGCAGTGCGTAGTTCTCGATCGCCAGCGGAATGCCCTGGCGGATGTCCTGGCCGAACCACGGGTAGACCGGGGCGGTGTTGCCCCGGCCCATCATCAGGTCGACCCGGCCGTCCGCGAGGTGCTGCAGCAGCGCGAAGTCCTCGGCGATCTTCACCGGGTCGTTCGTGGTGATCAGGGTGGTCGAGGTGGAGAGGATGATGCGCTCGGTCTGCGCGGCGATGTAGCCGAGCAGCGTCGTCGGCGACGACGGTACGAACGGCGGGTTGTGGTGCTCACCGGTCGCGAAGACGTCGAGGCCCACCTCCTCCGCCTTCAGGGCGATGGCGACCATCGACTTGAGCCGTTCCTGCTCGGTCGGCGCCTTGCCGGTGTTGGGGTCCGCGGAGATGTCTCCGACGGTGAAGATCCCGAACTGCATCGTGTCCACTCTCCATTGACGTCAGTCGGCGATGCCGCGGGAGGCGATCACCTTCGTGGGGTGCAGCCGGACGAGAAGCTCGCCCGGAACTCCGTTGCGCGCGCCGAACTCCTCGGCCCGGTCCGCGCCCATGTAGCGGCCGCCGATCCGGCCCGCCCAGAGCCTGAGGTCCGCCGGCTCCTCCGAGATCGTGACCTCGCCCTCGATCAGCACGAAGGCGAACGGCGGCCGGTCGTCGTCGGCGCAGAGCGTGGCCCGGGGGTCCCGCTGCAGGTTGCGGCCCTTGACCGAGCCCTTGCCGGTGTTGAACAGCAGGTCGTCCCCGTCCAGCACGAACCAGATCGGGGCGATGTGGGGACGGCCGTCGGCGCGTACGGTCGCGAGCTTGCCGGTGCGTGTGCCGGTGGCGACGAAAGCACGCCACTCGGCCTCGGTCATCTTCTCCATGGCAGACATCCTGGGCGGTGGGGAATGCCGGGGAAAGGCGCGGCCGATACTTCGTCAGCTCGGCAAATGGCTCCGCCGGAAGGTGCGGCAGCGGGCCAACCACAAGGGGCGCGGGGAACTGCGCGAAACGGAAGACTGCAGGCCTTTGCCTTCCGATCTCGCGCAGTTCCCCGCGCCCCTGGGATGCCCGATCCTGATCGGTCAGCGAACGACCAGGGTGTCCAGGTAGGAGGAGACGTTGCGCCGTGTCTCGGTCACCGAGTCACCGCCGAACTTCTCCACCAAGGCGTCGGCCAGGACCAGCGCGACCATTGCCTCGGCGACGATTCCGGCCGCCGGCACGGCACACACGTCCGAACGCTGGTGATGGGCCTGGGCCACCTCGCCGGTCCGGACGTCCAGGGTCGCCAGCGCCCGCGGCACCGTCGCGATGGGCTTCATGGCGGCGCGGACCCTGAGCGGCTCGCCCGTGGAGAGCCCGCCCTCGGTGCCGCCCGCCCGGCCCGACCTGCGCCGTACGCCCTCCGGGCCCGGCTCGATCTCGTCGTGTGCCAGGGAGCCCGGCACGCGGGCCAGTTCGAAGCCGTCGCCGATCTCCACGCCCTTGATCGCCTGGATTCCCATCAGCGCCGCCGCCAGCCGGGCGTCCAGCCGGCGGTCCCAGTGCACATGCGAACCCAGCCCCGGCGGCAGCCCGTACGCGAGCACCTCGACGACACCGCCCAGAGTGTCGCCCTCCCTGTGCGCGCGGTCGATCTGCTCGACCATCCGCGCGGAGGCGCCGGGGTCGAGGCAGCGGACCGGATCGGCATCCAGCCGCTCGGCGTCGGCGGGCTTCGGGAGCACCCCGGCGGGGGCCTTGGCCGCACCCAACTCGACCACGTGCGAGACGAGTTCGATCCCGGCGACCTCCAACAGGAACGACCTGGCGACCGCGCCGAGGGCCACCCGGGCGGCGGTCTCCCGGGCGGAGGCCCGCTCCAGGACGGGGCGGGCGTCGTCGAAGCCGTACTTCTGCATGCCCGCCAGGTCGGCGTGGCCCGGACGCGGCCGGGTCAGCGGCGCGTTGCGGCCGAGGCCGGCGAGGATCTCCTCGTCCACCGGGTCCGCCGACATCACCTGGTCCCACTTGGGCCACTCGGTGTTGCCGACCATCACCGCCACCGGGCTGCCCAGGGTCAGACCGTGCCGGACCCCGCCCAGGAAGGTGACCTCGTCGCGCTCGAACTTCATCCGGGCGCCCCGGCCGTGGCCGAGCCGGCGCCGGGCCAGTGCGTCCGCCACCACCTCGGTGCTGACCGGCACCCCGGCGGGCAGCCCCTCCAAGGTCGCCACCAGTGCGGGGCCGTGCGACTCCCCCGCCGTGAGCCAGCGCAAGGTGCCCACGGTCACCGGCCCTCGCCGTCCACCGCAGGGCCGCCGAGCTTCGCGCCGTGCAGCCACTCGACCTTGTCGTACAGCTCCGCCGGGGACAGCGCGGCGAGCATGGCGTTGCGCTCTCCGGCCGCTTCTCCGGCCGGGTGGTAGAGCTGACGGCCCATCTCCCGGGCGAGCAGCTGGGTCGCACCGGTGCGCTCGCGGCGCTCGCCGTTGAACTTCTCGAAGCGCTGCCCGAAGTCGGCCTCGTCGGTGCCGATGAGATCGCCGAGCACCACCGCGTCCTCCAGGGCCTGGCAGGCGCCCTGGGCGGCGTACTGCAGCATCGGGTGCGCGGCATCGCCGATCAGGACCACCCGTCCGTCGGTCCAGGTCTCCACCGGGTCGCGGTCGCAGAGGACCCAGGACCGCCAGTCCTCGCCGAGGCCGAGCAGCCGGCGGGGGATGTCGCCGAGCTCGGGGAACTCCTGGAGCACGTGCTCCTTCTCGGCCGGTGCGCCGATCACCGCCTCGGTCGCCGCGTCGTCGCGGGTGGCGGCGAGGTTGAGGTACCTGCCGCCGCCGATCGGGTAGTGGACGAAGTGCCACTTGGGGCCGGCCCAGAGGGTCACGGTGTTCCACCGCAGGTCCTCGGGCACGCGCTCCATCGGGATCACCGAGCGGTAGATGGTGTGCCCGGAGACCTTGGGGAAGCCGTCGCCGATCATCTGCCGGCGCACGAAGGAGTTGATGCCGTCGGCGCCGATCAGGGCCGCGCCGTGCACCTCCTCGCCGGACGCCAGGTGGGCGGTCACCCCGGAGGAGTTCTGCGTGTAGCGCTCCAGCGTGGCGCCGGTCCGCAGCTCGATGGCCTCCGACGCGCGGCAGGCCTCGAGCAGCGGCGCGTACAGGTCGATCCGGTGGACCACCACGTACGGGTTGCCGAAGCGCTCACGGTAGTCGGCGGTCAGCGGCATGCTCGCGACCTTCTCGCCGGTGGTGCCGTCCATGAAGCGCAGTTCGTCGATGTGGACGGCGCGCTCCCGGACGGCGTCGCCCACGCCGAGCTGGTCCAGGGCGTGGAAGGCGTTCGGGGCCAGCTGGATCCCGGCGCCGAGTTCGGTGAAGCTGTCGCGGCTCTCCAGTACGACCACCTGGTGGCCCTGCCGGGAGACGCTGAGCGCGGTCGCCAGCCCGCCGATGCCGCCGCCGGCTATGAGTATCCGTGCCATCTTGGGTCTTCTTTCCTCTCTCTGTCTGTCGGGGTCGGCCCTAGCGGGCCTGTTCGCCGAAGAGCCGTCGCAGTTCCTGGTGGAAGCCGGGAAAGGTCTTCCCCACGCAGTGCGGGTCGTCGAGCGTGATGCCGGGGACCCGTAGGCCCAGCACCGAGAAGGCCATGGCGATGCGGTGGTCGCGGTGGCAGGCGATGGTCACCGGCCGGGGCCGGCCCGGGTGGACGGTGATCCGGTCCGGTCCGTCCTCCACCCGGATGCCGGCGGCCCGCAGGTTCTCCGCGATCGCGGCGATCCGGTCGGACTCCTTGAGCCGGGCGTGACCGATGCCGTGGACGGTGATCGGGGCGTCGGCGAGCGGGGCGATGGCCGCGAGCGTCATGAAGGTGTCCGAGATGTCGCCCATGTCGACCTCGAAGCCTCCGCGCAGCGGGCCGGTGCCGGTCACGGTGGTGCCGTCCTCGGTCACCTCGACCCGGGCGCCGGTCTTCGCCAGCACCTCGACGAAGCGCAGGTCGCCCTGCAGGCTGCCGGTGCCGAGGTGGGGCACCGTCACGCTCGTCCCGGTCAGCGCGGCCGCCGCGAAGACGTACGAGGCGGTGGAGGCGTCCGGTTCGATCCGGATCCGCGTGCCGGCGTAGCCGCCCGGCTCCACCCGCAGCCTGCCGTCCCGGTCCGTGGAGACCTGGGCGCCGAAGCGCCGCATCAGCGCGATGGTCATCGCGATGTACGGGCGGCTCACCAGGCCCGCCACCGAGACGGTCAGCGGTTCGCGCATCAGGGGGGCCGAGAGCAGCAGCCCGGTCAGGTACTGGCTGCTGGTCGAGGAGTCCAGCGCCAGCTCGCCGCCGCGCAGGCCCCGGGCCTGCAGCCTGAGCGGGAGTCCGCCGCCCGCACCCGGCTCGACCTCGGCGCCCAGTTCGGCGAGCGCCTCGGTCAGCGGGTGCAGCGGGCGGGCGGTCAGCTGCTCGGAGCCCTCGAAGAGGAACTCGCCCTCTCCCGCGGCCGCGAGGACCGGCAGGAAGCGCGCCGCGGTGCCGGCGTCCGCGCACCAGATCCGGGCCGGGCCCGAGGGCGCCCGGCCGGTGCCGTGCACCTCCCAGTCGCCGCCGTCCAGGGTCACGTCGACCCCGAGGGCGGTCAGCGCCGTGCGGAAGGCGACCGTGTCCTCGCTCTCCAGCGGGTCCACCAGGCGCGTCCGGCCGGCGGCCGCGGCGGCGAGCAGCAGGACCCGGTTGGTGATGCTCTTCGAGCCCGGTATCCGGGCGCTCCTCGTGGCCGGCTCCGGCCGCAGGCTGGCGACCATCAGGCGGTGGCCCCGCCGTCCAGGACGAGGTCGTGGCCGACGACGAAGCTGGACTCCTCACCGGCCAGCCACAGCACGGTGTTGGCGATCTCCTCGGTACGGGCGACCCGGCCGATCGGCACGCCGGCCTTGACCCGGGCGTCCCGCTGCTCGTCGGTCTCCCCCTCGTGCCGGCCCTGGTCGGTGTCGACCGTGCCGGGGCTGATCGCGTTGATCCGGATGCCCTCGCGGATGTACTCGCGCGCGGCGGTGCGGGTCAGCGTGCTCAGGGCGGCCTTCGAGGCCGCGAAGGCGCCGAAGCCCGGGACCCGGCCGTGGATGCCGATGTTGGCCGCGGTGTTGACGATCACTCCGCCGCCGTTGGCCTTCATGTGGGCGATCTCGTGCTTCATCAGCAGCCACACGCCGGTCAGGTTGGTGGACAGGATGTCGCCCCAGACCGCCTCGCAGACCTCGGCGAGCGGGCTGGGCCTGCCCATCACCCCGGCGTTGTTGAAGGCGATGTGCAGCCCGCCGTGCCGCTCGACGGTGGTCCTGACGAGCCTGATCACGTCCATGCCGTGGGTGACGTCGGCCCGGACGCAGTCCGCGACGCCGCCCTCCTTCTCGATGAGTGCGACGGTCTCGCGCAGTTCATGAGGTTCTCGCCCGGCCACCATGACCGTGGCGCCCTCACGGGCGAAGGCCAGCGCGGTGGCCCGGCCGATTCCGGAGCCGCCTCCGGTGACCAGGGCGACCTTGCCGGCGAATCGTGCGGTCATCAGTTTCCTCCTGCGACGGAATTGACCGGGAATAACTCTTCGACAGACTCTGCTGCAGCCGTTCCGGCCTGGGCAACAACGCTTTTGTTACTTCGTCAGCTGAGGGAACGAAAACAGTGCAGGGGATTCCGGGAACACCGGAATCCCCTGCACTGGCGGAGCATTCTGCAAAGCGGTGGAGCGAGGCGGATCAGGCGGTCTTGAAACCGGCCTTCAGCGCGGTGGCGATCTCGACGGCGCGGCGGGCCTGGAAGCCGATCGAGCCGAGGTTCTCCTCGCCGGGAGGGTTGGTGTTGTTGGAGACGTGGCTCGCGCCGTACGGGTTGCCGTTGGCCGGGGCGAACTGGACGGGGTCCGCGTAGCCCGGGGCCACGATGATGGCGCCCCAGTGGTAGAAGGTGTTGTTCAGCGCCAGCAGGGTGCTCTCCTGGCCGCCGTGGGCGGTGGAGGTGGAGGTGAACGAGGAGACCACCTTGTTCACCAGCTTGCCCTGGTACCACAGGCCACCGGTGGTGTCGATGAACTGCTTGAGCTGGGCGGCCGGAAGGCCGAAGCGGGTGGGGGTGCCGAGGAGGATGACATCGGCCCACTCCAGGTCCTCCAGGGTCGCCTCGGCGACGTCCTTGGTGGCGGCGACGTGGTCGGCCCAGGCCTGGTTGCCGGCGATGGCCGCCTCGGGGGCGAGCTCGGCGACCTTGCGCAGGCGGACCTCGGCACCGACCTTCTCGGCGGCCTGGGCGGCCTCCTGGGCCAGCTTGTGGACGTGTCCCGTGGACGAGTAGTAGATGACGGCGACGTTGGTCACGTGCGCAACTCCCAATCGGACGTATCAGGCTGTACGGGATCCAGTGATGTCCCGTCAGAATGACTCTTCCGCAGGACCGTCCGGCGCGGCAACCAGATGACGGCGACTTCATCACCTTGCGCCGCACCGGACTTGGCCCGCACCGGAACCCGCAGGTCAGACGATCTCCATCGTCCCCATCATGCCCATCGCCCCGTGGTCGAAGATGTGGCAGTGGTAGAGGTAGATACCCCGGTAGCTGTTGAAGGTGACCAGCAGCTTGACCGTCTCCCCTGCCAGGAGGCTGACGGTGTCCTTCAGCCCCGCCTCACCGGGCTGCGGAGCCTTGCCGTTGCGCTCCAGGATCCGGAACTGCACCAGGTGGAGGTGGAAGTTGTGCGGCGCCAGCTGGTTGGCGTTGGTGACCGTCCAGACCTCGGTGCTGCCCCAGGTGATCCGGGTGTCGATCCGGTTCGGGTCGTAGGTCTGGTCGTTGATGTACGCGGCGGCGCCGGGCCGGCCGTCCTCGTCCATCCGCAGGGTGAAGGAGCGGTTGACGGTGGCGACGGGCGGCGTCGGCAGCGTACGGAGGCGGTCGGGCACGGAGCTGTAGTCCGAGGCGGTGCGCACCACGTCGAACCGCATGACCTGGTTGGTCTCCGGCGGGCCGGGGAGGCCCACGTTCTTCAGCACGAGCTGGGTGCCGACCGCGTACCGGGAGAAGTCGAGGACGACGTCGGCCCGCTCACCCGGAGAGAGCCACACCGAGGTGGTGCTGTACGGCTTCTCCAGCAGGCCGCCGTCCGAGCCGATCTGGACGAACGAGGTGCCGTCGGCCAGCTGCAGGTTGAAGAACCGGTTGTTGGTCGAGTTGAGGATCCGGAACCGGTACTTGCGGGCGGCGACCTGGAAGTACGGCCACGGGCGGCCGTTGACCAGGATGGTGTTCCGGTTGAGGAAGTCCTCCATCTCGTAGATCAGCCGGCCGGCCTCGTCGAAGCGCCCGTCCCGCAGGATCAGGGGCACGTCGTAGGAGCCCGAGGGCAGCGGGAGCGAGCGCTCGGCGTCGTCGCTCAGCTGGTACGTCGCGGACAGGCCTCGGTAGACGTGCTCCGACTCCATGTGGTGGGCGTGGTCGTGGAACCAGAGCGGCGCCGCGGCCTGGTCGTTCGGGTAGGTGTAGGTCCTGGCGGCGCCGGGGGCGATGGTGTCCATCGGCGAACCGTCGCTGTCCACCGGGACCTTGGCGCCGTGCAGGTGCACCGAGGTGGGCATGTCCAGGTTGTTGATCTGCTTGATCACGACGCGCCGGCCGGATCTGGCCTTGATGGTCGGCCCGGGGTACTGGCCGTTGTAGGTCCAGACCTCGGTGAGCGTCCCGGGGACGATCTCCTTCAGGGCCTTCTTCATCGTCACCGTGTAGTAGTCGGTGGTGGTCGAGCTGGAGCTCGGTGCGAGCACCGGCGGGACGGTCATCGGCACCGCGAACTGCGGGATGACGGGCGCCGTGGTGGGGGCGGGGTCGGTCGCCGCGGCCGCGGACGGCCCGGTCAGCGCCGGCACCAGCAGGCCCGCGCCACCCACCGTTCCTGCGGTGACCACACCGGCCTTCAGAGCATTCCTACGTGACAGCATCAAATCCCCGTTTCCCAACCGTTGACGGACACTTCGGGTCGCCTTTCCGGATCAGCCGGAGCAGCCCCGAGGGAAGGGTGCAGAATCTGTGAAGGCCCCTTCAAACACCAATTCGGGACGATGTCAGGTCCGGGGGACCGCCACCGGAGACCCATCGATGACGAAGTAATCGACGGGGTCAGTCAGGTCAGTGGCGAAGGTGACTCTGTGTCGACGGGATCGACCGCCACCGCGACCGGATACATAAGCTGTTCCGCACCTGGGACAACGGCGGGCCAGACCACCGGAACCCGTTCCCCTCCGCAGAAGGAGTGCCACCACATGCGCGCAGATCAGACACCTGCGGTGGACCGGTTCGGACCGCCCCGCCAGGCGGTCCGCCGGGCAGCGGTGCTCGGCTCCCCGATCGGGCACTCGCTCTCACCCACCCTGCACCGCGCGGCCTATGCCGCGATGGGGCTGGACTGGAGCTACGAGGCGGTCGACTGCGACGAGACCGCGCTGCCGGCCCTGCTCGGCTCCCTCGACCGGTCCTGGGCCGGGCTCGCACTCACCATGCCGCTCAAGCGTGCTGCCCTCCCGCTGATCGACGAGGTCTCGGACCTCGCCCTGGACGTGGGCGGCGTGAACACCGTGGTGTTCCGGGACGGCCGCAGCTTCGGCGACAACACCGATGTGTACGGGATGGTCACCGCCCTGCGCGAGGCCGGCATCGAGGCACCGGGCTCCGCCGTGGTGCTCGGCGGCGGCGCGACCGCCTGCTCGGCTCTCGCGGCCCTGCGGGAGCTCGGAGTCCGCGAACCCGCCCTGGTGGTACGGGAGCGCAGCCGGGCGGCGGAGGCCGGCGCGGCGGCGGGCCGGCTCGGCATCGCCGTCGAGGTGCACACCTTCCGCGAGTTGGAGAAGCTGCTGCCGGGCACCGGGCTGGTCGTCTCCACCCTCCCCGCCGGAGCCGCGGACGCGTACGCGGCGGCCGTCATGCACGCCCGGGCGGCGGTCTTCGACGTGGTCCACGCGGCGTGGCCGACCCGGCTGGTCAAGGCCGCCGGATTCGCCGGCAGCCCGGTGGTGGACGGCCTCTCGATGCTGCTCCACCAAGCCGTGCGCCAGGTCGAGTTGATGACCGGCCGGACCGACGTGCCGATCGCGGCGATGCGCAGCGCGGGCCGCGCGGAACTCGCCCGCCGGGCGGGCTGAGGAGCCCTCCGCGCGCCCGTGCCCGGGACACGACCCGGCTAGGCGGAGAGCTCCTGCGACTTGTCGAAGCCCTGGCGCCGCGCGGTGGAGAGCACCGAGATCGTGTGCGCCACCGAGCAGAGGGTGGCGTGGCGGTGCCAGCCGGCGTACGAACGGCCCTCGAAGTCCCGCATGCCGACCTTGGCGCTGACCTCGGAGAAGTCCTTGGCGACCCGGCGGGTGAGCCGGCCCAGGCGCAGCAGGGCGACCGGGGGCACCTCGACCAGGTTGGACAGCCAGAGCTCCGCGGGCTTGCCCTTCGCCCCGGACCAGCCGCCCACCAGCGTCAGCGGCCGCTCCTGCGGCGGGACGGCACCGGGCCTGCGGACCGCGGGCAGGGTCACCCTGGTGCCGCTGACCAGGATCGAGCGGGTGATGGAGTAGTCCGGGTCCACCCAGCCCACGGGGCGGGAGTAGCGCTTGGCCCACTCGATCAACTGCTGGGCCTGGAGGAGCCGTTCACCGCGCCCGGGCAGGCTCGCGTCGAAGCCGACGAGCCGGGTGGAGCCGCCGACCCGCATGACGAACGGGATGCCGCGGCGGTTGAACTCCTCGATCAGCGCCACGGCGTCGAGCTCGCGCGCGTCCAGGACCGCCGGGCGGCGGCGCAGTCCCCACTCCGGGCCGGACATCTCGGCCACGGCGGCGACCGCGCACGACTCCGGGGTGGCCGCCGACACGTCGTCGGGGATCTTGGCCCGCTTGCGCCGCTCCTCGTTGTCGAGCCAGTCCGGCGGCAGCACCAGGCCCCAGTTCACCGGGGCGCTCATGTCCTCGCTCGCCAGCCAGACCCCGTACGCCTGCTGGCTGTTGACGACCCGGCCGAGCTCGGTGCGGAAGGACTCCTCGACCCCGACGGAGTGCTCGCCCGCCTTCGGGATGGCCATCGAGTTGAGCACCCAGGCCTGGGGCAGCAGCACGCGGTCCAGGTGGCGGGCGAGGGCCTGGCGTACCGGGCCCCAGCACCAGGAGGAGTCGCTGATGAAGTGGTGCAGGCTCTGCTCGGCCGCGCCGTAGCCGGCCACGGCGGCGAGCGCGCGCATGGACTTGCGGCCCGGTACGGACAGCAGCCCGGAGATGTACCACTCGCCCCGGGCGCGCTGGTCGCGACGCTTCAGCGAGGCCAGCATCTTCCGGGAGAACTCCGTAACGAAGTCGTCCGCCACGTCTCCCCAGATGTGCTCCGGGACGTCCCTCTCGATGACACCTTCCACAGCCCCCGTCCCCTCTTCCGCGATCGCAACCACTGACACCTCCGGGACGCCTGCTCGGCGCGGAGGATCAGATGCGAGGTACTGACAGGATCACCATACAGAACCGACTGGTTGGTTTGAAAGACTTCGTCAGATAGTCGCCGGCCCGGCCGAATCCGTCGAAGACGGTCGATACCGCTTGGTTGGTTTGTTAGGATGCGAGGCAACTGCTGTACCTGCGCCCGCCCCCACCGGTCGCATGCGCATGCCCCGGCGGTCGGCCTCCCCCCGGCGGCACAGGCCCGACCCAGCCCTGGCACCCCTACCACCCCCCGTCACGAGGGAGAAGCGATGCCCCGCCAGGAACGGGCCGAACGTACGCGACAGCTGCTCATCGAGGCCGCGGCCACCTCCTTCGACGCCATGGGCTTCGCCATGACCGGACTGTCCGAGGTCACCCAGCTCGCCGGGGTGTCCAAGGGAGCGCTGTACTTCCACTTCGGCTCCAAGGAGCAGCTGGCCGAGGCCGTGATGGCCGAGTCCAGGGAGGGCCTGAGGGGAGTGATCCGGACGGCGCGTCACCCCGGCGGGCCGTCGCTGCAGTACCTGATCGACCTGTGCCACGGCATGGCCCACCGGCTCGACCACGACGTGGTGTTCCGCGCCGGGCTCAGGCTCACCGACGAACCCGGGCTCGGCGCGGACCGATGTCCCTCTCCCCATCCGAGCTGGGCCAAGGTGATCAGGCGTCAGCTGCAGAAAGCGGCCACCGAGCGGGACCTGCAGGCCGACGTCCTGCTGGACGAGACCGCCACCCTGCTGGCCGCCACCACCGCGGGCATCGAGGTCCTGGCCCGCCGGGACCGGACCTGGCTGAGCCAGCAGGTGCTCGTCGGTCTCTGGCAGGCGGTCCTCCCCTCCATGGTGGCGGCCGAGCGGCTGGGCCGGCTCCGCACCGGAAGCAGCGGAACCGACCCCCGCCCCCACCTGCCGGAGCAGGCGGGGCTTCCCCGCGCTCAGCCCCGCGAGGAGACGGGCCCGCCCATCGGAGACAGCGCCGAGCGGTACCAGGGCGCGTGATCCGCGAAGCGCGCGGCGAAGCCGGGGCCGGGCGTACACCCCGTCCGCTGCCACAGCCGTGAGCTCTCGTACCAGTGGTCCACGGCCAGGAGCGAGAGCCGCCTGCCCCAGGAAGTCCCGTCGGACGCGGCGAGCATCTCCCCGGCCTGCGCCAGGGAGACCTCTCCGGACGGGAGCGCGGCCCCCACCTGCTCGGCCACCACGGTGACCAGATCCCGCATCAGCACCGGTACCGGATCGCAGGCGTGGTACACCTGCCCGCCGGAAGCCGGCTCCCACGGCGCCCTCGCCAGGGCGGCGATCGGCCGGGCGAGGTCGTCCACGGCGATCACGGAGAGCCGGGCCCGGCCGCCGTCGATCCAGTGCGGCACTCGGGTCATCAGCTCGACCAGGGTCGGGACGACCCAGACGTCGCCCGTCCCGTAGACCAGACTCGGCCGGATCACGATGCCGCCGGCCGCCAGCACCTGCTGCTCGGCGAGCAGCCTGCTCCGACTGGTCACCGACTGTGGCTCCAGGGCGAGTTGGCGCTCGTCCGCGTTCCGGTGGACGCCGTCCCGGTAGACCGCCGTGGTGCTCAGGTGGATGAAGCGCCGGACTCCGGCCCGGGCGGCCTCGGCGAGCAGCGCACTCGTCCCCCGGGCGTTGACCTCGTGGCACAGCTCGGGGTCGCCGCCGATCTGGGAGGCCAGGTGCACCACGGTGTCCACCCCGGTGCAGAGGCCGCGCAGGGAGGCGCCGTCGCCGAGGTCCCCCTGCACCACCTCGGCCCGATCGGAACCCTCCGATGCCCGACGGTGCGTCAGCAGCCGTACGGGGACGCCGTCGAGCAGCCGGAGCACCTGACTGCCGACGAAGCCGGTGCCGCCGGTGACCAGAATGCGGAGAGCGGTCACTGATACCGGCCTCCCTGCCCGGGCTCGGCCGAGATCGGCCGGACGTTGAGCACGCCGCGGGCCACCGGCTCGCCGCCCTGTTCGGCCACCACCCGGACGACCCGGCCGCCGTTCTCGTCCAACGGCCCCGGGAAGGCCCGGACGAACACGGGCAGGTGCAGCTCGGCATAGCGGACGAAGTCGGCGTCCAGCCCGAACGGAGCCACCACCCGGCGCCCGGCGACCCGGCCGGCGGCCTGGCGCATCGCCTCCACCAGCACCATGCCGGGGACGTGGTCGACCGGGTGGTCGAAGAGCACCGGGTGGCGCCGGTCGGCCTGGATCCGCCAGTGGTACGGCTCCCCCGTCGGCTCCAGCACCCTGTCCATGGCCTCGCCCCGGTAGTCGGCCTGGGCCGGCACCATCGGGCGCTTGGCAGCAGCCAGGAGCGGCCCGCGGATCCGGGCGTAGGTCTCGGGCGGCATGCAGTCGAGCCGCATGCTGCCGCCGCCGAGGCGCTCTCCGTCCCGGTAGATGTCGGTGTCGCAGCGCATGCCCGCCAGGACCCCGCGCCGGAACCGGAGTTCGTGGCAGGTGGCCCTGATCGTCAGGTCGACCGGCGTCGGTTCGACCGTCATCCGCGCCGGATCCGCCTGGTACGACACGTCCCACAGCAGGAACGGGTAGTCCAGCGGGACCCCGTAACCCGCGTGGGCCAGCAGCATGCCGGCCTGACGGATCGTCTCGGCGAGCAGCAGTGGATCGTGCACCCCGGCGACCGGGCGGTAGAAGCTGTGCGTCCTGGGCCACTGAGCGCCCAGGATGAAATGATCGGGCTGCACCTGCCGCCACCCGGTGAGCAGCACCTCGGCGACGGACGCCCGGTGCACGTACTTGCGTGGCACGGTCTGCTGATGGAGCTCGGGCGAGCCCGCCTCCTCCTCGGTCAGCAGGCAATCGGCATCCGACAGTAGCGACCCCATGGTCTTCCCCCAGAGACGAATAAGTCCGGCCACCGACAGGCGGTCGGACATGATCAGGCGGCCGGAAACGCCGGCTCGCCGATGGAGCTGGACATGACCGCGAGTCGGTCGCCCGCGGTGCTTCAGCTCTTGTGCGCTAGGTGGTGCTGCCTACGACGACACATACGCCATCCCTCTGTCACCAGGACTCTCCCCTGTCCCTCGGACCCGCTCGACCGGCGCTCCAGGGCGCCTCGAACAAGAGTAGAGTACCATCCGGTCGGTTTGTAGTGGGGTTTGGTTAACGATTCAAGGAGAGCAATGGCGCAGCAGGCGCGGGCAGTACAGACCCGGCGGGAGATCCTGCGGGCCGCAGCGGAGGTCTTCGACCGGAAGGGGTACGCGGCCGCCACCATGGCCGACATCCTCACGGTCGCCGGCATGACCAAGGGTGCGGTCTACTTCCACTTCGCCTCGAAGGAGGAGCTCGCCCTCGCGGTCGTCGCCGAGCAGTCCCCCTGGCTGGAGAGCCTGGATCTCTCGGCCCCGGGCTTCCAGCCCGTGATCGACCTGACCACGGCCTACGCCCGCGCGCTCCTGGACGACCCGTTCATCCGGGCCGCCGTCCGGCTGGTGATCGAGCACGGCGCCTTCGAGAACCCCAACACGGAGGCCTGGCAGGCCAGCATCCTGCTGATCCGATCCCTGGTGGTGCAGGCCGAGGAGGCCGGCGACATGCTCCCGGGGCTGGACGCCACGGTGGTGGCCGAGACCATCACGTCCTCCTTCACCGGCATCCAGCTGACCTCCCAGGTGCTGGCGGACCGCGCCGATCTGCTCGAACGCGTCCGCGCCTGGTGGACCCTGCTGCTCCCCGGGTTGGTGAGGCCCGAGCGGATCCCGACGCTCGACCCGGCCGGCTCTCCCCGGTCACGGACGCCCAACCGGCCTGTCTCTGACATCCCGTAAGATCACGCCCGCTGTTCGACCGGACCCGGGAGAAGCTCGTCTTTCTGCACAGCCCGGCCTGGCCCCACTCCTCTGGGGCCAGGTCGATTGCACGTCCGCACTCGTTCATTCCAATGACTCGGACAACAGGGGATATCGCTTCATGACCATCAGGACATCGCAGCACGCCATCGCAACGGCCCGTGCGCGGCTGCCCTCACTCACCGGATTGCGCTTCATCGCGGCGATGATGGTGTTCCTGTTCCATATGACGTTGACCAGGCTCGAACTGAATCCGTACAGCGGTGGGACGGCCCACGCGCTGGAGGCCGTGTTCACCAAGGCCGGCTGGGTCGGCGTCTCCTTCTTCTTCATCCTCAGCGGATTCGTGCTCACCTGGAGCACGCGTCCGGACCGTACGCCCCGTCAGTTCTGGTGGCAGCGACTGGTCAAGCTCTACCCCAACCACCTGGCCACCTTCGCCCTGGCGATGGTGCTCTACGCCTCGGCGACGGCGACCTGGAAGGAATGGCTCCCCAACCTCCTGCTGCTGCAGGCCTGGGTGCCCCGCTTCGACACCTTCTTCAGCGTGAACATCCCGAGTTGGTCGCTCTCCTGCGAGCTCTTCTTCTACCTCTGCTTCCCGCTGCTGAACCGCTGGATCGGGCGGATCGACGCCGCCCGGCTCTGGGCCTGGGCGGGCGGGGTCGCCGGTGTGGTCGTCTGCCTGCCCGCCGTCGCCCTGGCACTGCTCCCCGACACGCCCGTGATGCCCAACGGCTTCCCGGTCTCCGTGGGGCAGTACTGGTTCGTCTACCTGTTCCCGCCGGTACGGATGCTGGAGTTCGTCCTCGGCATCCTGATGGCCCGGATCCTGATGAGCGGGCGCTGGATCAACCTCCGCCTGCTCCCCGCGGCCGCGCTGGCCGGCGCCGGCTACCTGGCGGCCCTCGCCGTGCCGTGGCTGTACGGGCTCAGCGCCGCCGCCGTCGTCCCGCTCGCCCTGCTGATCCCCGCGGCGGCCTCGGCCGACGTCCGCGCCCAGGCCTCGCCGCTGCGGGGGCGGGTGATGCGTTGGCTGGGGGAGGTCTCGTTCGCCTTCTACCTGGTGCACGTCCCGGTCCTGCTCTACATGCGGCAGTTGATGGACCACGGCTACTACAGCGCACCGGTGGCCACCGGCGTGGTGCTGCTCATCACCGCCGTCAGCCTGCTGCTCGCCTGGCTGCTGCACATCGGGGTCGAGCGGCCGCTGATGCGGCGGTGGGGGACGCTGCCGCAGGCACCCGCCGAGGCCGCCGCCCGGCCGGCCCAGGCCGCCGAACCCGCCTACTCCCTCGCGAGCAGCGCGGCCAGTGCCAGCAGCGCCAGCCGGTAGGAGTCCAGGCCCAGGCCCGCGATGGTGCCGGTGACCACCGGGGAGACCACGGAGGTGTGGCGGAAGGGCTCCCGGGCATGGGGGTTGGAGATGTGCACCTCGATGACCGGGGCCTCCACCATCGCCAGCGCGTCCCGGACGGCGTAGGAGTAGTGGGTGAACGCCGCCGGGTTGATCACCACGGGGAGGCGGGCGTCCGCCGCCTCGTGGAGCCAGCCGATCAACTCGGCCTCGCTGTCGGTCTGGCGGACCTCCGCCGCCAGACCGAGCTCCTCCGCCGTCCGCCGGCACAGCTCCACCAGATCGGCATAGCTCAGCGAGCCGTAGACCTCCGGCTCGCGCCTGCCCAGCCGGCCGAGATTCGGCCCGTTGAGCACGTACACCCTGGTCATCGGCCGACCACCGCCGGGTCATCGGCCAGGGCCAGGCCCAGGCGGGACAAACCCGCCAGCTGATGGACACCCTCGACGGCCGCCTCGACGTCGAAGGCCGAGCGGTGCGTGGGCGGGTAGCCGATCAGCTCGGCGGCGCGGGCCGGGATCGGCTGGGCCGCCGCCTCGGCCGACTCCCAGAGCATGACCGCACCCCAGCGGTTGGTCTCCGGGTCGGAGATCCAGGTCTTGAGCACCAGCCCGGGGAAGACCGCGAACCGGTCGACTGCCTCCTCCCGGAGGAAGGTCCGCAGCTCCTCGATGCTCCGGCCGGACGCGGTCAGATCCCACCAGACGACTACGGCACGCATGATGACTCCTAGGGAAGTTCGGGGGCCCGGACGGTCATGGAGTGGGTGGGGGTACCGCGCCACGACCGTCCGGGACAAGCCGGCTGGGGGGAGGATCAGCCGGCCAGCAGGGAGGTCAGCAGCTCGCCGATGATGGTCAGGCCGTCCTGGCTGAGCACCGACTCGGGGTGGAACTGCACCGAGCGGAAGCCGGGACCGCGCAGCGCGTGGATCTGGCCGGTCTCCTCGTCCCGGCTCACCTCCACCACACCGCCGAGGGCCGGGACGTCCACCCGGTCGGCGTCGCTGCGCCCGGCGAACGTGTTGTAGAAGCCGACCAGCTCGGTCCGCCCGAACAGATCGATCTTCTTCTGCACGCCCTGGTTGGGCAGCTCCCGGCGGACCAGGTCGAAGCCGAGGACCGTGCTGAGCACCTGGTGGCTCAGGCACACCGAGAGGAACGGCGTGCCGCTCCCCAGCAGCGCCCGGGTCGCGCCGTGCAGGTGGGCGATCTTGGGGTGGTCCACCTCCTGCGGGTCCCCCGGGCCGGGGCCGAGCACCACGAGGTCGTACCCGTCGAAGGTGTACTCCTCGTCGAACCGCCGGACGGTGACCTCGAGTCCGAGCGCCCGCAGCTGGTGGTCCCACATCGCGGTGAAGGTGTCCTCGGCGTCCACCACCAGCACCCGACGGCCCGCCAGCTCGGGCACCGGGCGCACCCGGGTGTCGGTCCGCTCCAGCCAGAACGGCGCGAGCGAGACGTTCCGCTGGGCCAACGCCGCCAGCACGTCGGGGTGTTCGGCGAACCCTGCGGGCGCCGCGGCGGTGGCCGTCGGCGCGTCCCGGGTGCCGAGGGCGGCGAGCAGCCCGGCTGTCTTCGCCCGGGTCTCGGCCACCTCGGAGTCCGGGTCCGAGTCGCGGACCAGGGTGGCGCCCACCCCGATCCGCATCCGGCCGCCCGCGTCGATGTCCGCCGTCCGGATCAGGATCGAGGAGTCGAGCGTCCGGCCACCGTCCGCGTCCCGGCCGATCAGGGCGACCACTCCGCTGTAGTAGCCGCGGCCGGCCGGCTCGTACCGGCTGATCACCTTGGCCGCGCTCTCCAGCGGGCTGCCGGTCACCGTCGGCGCGAACATGGTCTCCCGGAGGATGTCCCGGACGTCCCGGGTGGTGTGCCCCTCGATGAAGTACTCGGTGTGGGCGAGGCGGGCCATCTCCATCAGGTGAGGGCCCGTCACGCGCCCGCCGGCGTCGGTGATCCTGGCCAGCATCTTGAGCTCTTCGTCCACCACCATGTAGAGCTCGTTGGCCTCCTTGGGGTCGGCCAGGAAGGAGAGCACCCCGGCCAGGGTGGGGCCGGACTCGGGGTACCGGTAGGTGCCGCTGATCGGGTTCATCACCGCGAGGCCGCCGGCGAGGCTGACGTGCCGTTCCGGGGTGGCCCCGACGAAGGTCCGGGTGCCGGTGTGGATGACGAAGGTCCAGTACGCCCCTCGCTCCCGCTCCAGCAGCCGGCGGAAGAAGGTCAGCGCGGCGGCGGTCGAGTAGTCGGAGATGTCCGCCACGAAGGAACGCCGGATGACGAAGTTGGCGCCCTCGCCCTGGCCGATCTCGTCGGTCAGGATCCGGCGGACGGTCTGCGCGTACTCCGCGTCGTCGACGTCGAAGTCGCCGTCCACCAGGTCGATCCGCAGGTCGGGCAGCCGCTCGAGCGCCTCCTCGACATGGACGGATCCCTGCTCCCGGACGGTCAGGGTGATCAGCGGTGAGCCGTCGTCCGCGGCGGCGAAGCCGCGCTCGGCGATCTGCCGGTAGGGCACTACCGCCAGCACCTCGTGCTCGGCCCGGCCGGTCACGGCCGCCCCGGCCCGCAGCGGGATGTCGGCCAGGGCCTCGACCTCCGCCACCTCGCCCACCAGAACGTCGATCCGGTCCGCCGCGCCCGTCTCCGGGCGGTGCAGCAGGGCGAACGCGGGAGCCTCGGCCGCCAGGATCCGTTCCAGCAGTGCATCGCTCCCCGGGTTGTCCGTCATGATGCTTCCCTCCGCAGTGTGTGTGGGGCCTAACCGGTTGGGGCCTAACCGAGCTCGGTGAGCACCGTCTTGGTGGTCACCGCCATCGCGCAGCGCTCCGCCGCGTACTGCAGGGCCGAGCGGTGGTACTCCAGGGAGAAGTCGGCGATCGCGTCGCCGACGAGGAACGGCTGGATGTCGAAGGTGAAGGCGTCGCAGGTGGTCATCAGGACGCCCACGTGCGCGTACACCCCGCAGACGATCAGCTGGTCGCGCCCCTGCTCCCGCATGAACTCCAGGAGTTGGGTGCGGTGGAACGCGCTGTACCGCCACTTGGTGAGCACCAGGTCGCCCTCGGCCGGCTGGACCGGGTCGACCACCTGCTTGTGCTCGGGGTCGATGGTCATCCCCGGCCCCCAGAAGTCGTTGAGCAGACCGCGCTGTTGGGGGGTCATGCCACCCGGCTGGGCGGTGTACGCGACCGGTACGCCGAGTTCGGCGCAGCGCTCCCGCAGCAGGGTGACGTTGCGGACGAGGTCGGTCACCGGCGACTCACCGGCCGGGAACGGCCGCAGGAAGTACTTCTGCATGTCGTGGATCAGCAGGACCGCCCGCTCGGGGTCGACGGTCCATTGCGCGGTGTTCTCGGGCAGGTCGCCCTGCTCCGGCATCGGGTAGGCCGTGATGGCCGGGATTCCCATGACGGGTGTTCCTCTCAGCTGGAAGATGACCGGGCAGGGCGCCCTGGCCTCGCGCACGATGCGCTCGGTGCGCTCGGTGCGCTCGGTGCGCTCGGTGCGTTGAGTGCGCTCGGTGCGTTGAGTGCGCTCGGGGCTCTCAGTGGCCCAGCGCCGCGCCGCCGTCGACGGTGAGGTCGTGCATGGTGATGTGCGCGGCCTGGTCGGACAGCAGGAACAGCACGGCGTCGGCGATATGGGCCGGTTGGGCGATCCGTCCCAGCGGGATGCCGACCCTGAACGCCGAGGCCACGCCCTCGATGGAGGCCTGCGCCGCGCTGTTGTCCTCCCACAGGGCGGTCAGCATCGGCGTATCCGTCGAGCCCGGGGCCACCACGTTGCAGCGGATCCCGAACTTGGAGACCTCCAGGCCGAGGCACTTGGTGAACATGGTCGCCGCGGCCTTGGAGGCCGAGTACGCGGACATGTCCACCCGGGCCGTCCCCGCCGCGTTCGACGCCACGGTGACGATCGCGCCTCGACTGCCCCGCGCCACCATCCGGTTGACCACGGCGCGGGAGACGAAGAAGACCCCGGTGGTGTTCACCGCGAAGGTGGTGGCCCAGTCCTGGTCGGTGAGCGCCCGGGCCTGGCCGAGCCGGAGCACGCCGGCACCGTTGACCAGGTAGTCGATCGGGCCGAGCTGCTGCTCGACACCGTCGATCACCGCCTCGACGTCGGCGCTGTCCGTCACGTCGGCGGGGAAGGCCTCGGCTCGCCCGCCCTCGTTGCGCAGCTCCTTGGCGAGCTGCTCCAACCGATCGGCGTTGCGGTCGACCAATGCCACCGCGACGCCGCGCTCGGCCAGTGCGCGCACCACCGCCTCGCCGATTCCGCCGGCCGCACCGGTGACCAGGGCGACCTTGTTTTCCATCCCATTCATAGCGACCCCACAAATCGAGGATGATCGGCCGCTGCGGGCCGAAAATTTCTGATGTGCCGATTCACGGCGAAGGGCCGGTTCACAGCTCCGGTCCGATCCGCAGCGCCGGGCCGGTGTCCGTCGGGGCTGGTATCCGCTAACCCCGCCAGGCGGCGGCGACCTCGAGGGCCTGGGCCGGGTTCAGCCGGGGGTCGCAGAAACTCGTGTACTTGTCGCCCACGCTCGCCAGGAACCGCGCATCGTGGACGCATTCCGTGACGTCGTCCGGGGTGGTCTCCAGGTGAAGTCCGCCGGCCACCGCACCCGCAGCGATGACGGCATTCTGGAATTCCTTGACCTCGTGGATCACCGTCTCCACCAGCCTGGTCTTCAGGCCGTCGGGCCCGCTGACCGTGTTGCCGTGCATCGGGTCGGTGAGCCAGATGACGGGGTGTCCGGCCGCCCGGACCGCCTCCGCCATGGCCGGCAGCCGCTCCGCCACCGTGGCCGCCCCCATCCGGGCGATCAGGGTGAGCCGTCCGGGCTCGCGGTGCGGGTCGAGCCGCTCGCAGAGGGCCAGCAGCTCGTCGACCGTCATGCTCGGGCCGACCTTGGACGCCACCGGGTTGGCCACCGAGGCCAGCAGGGCCACATGGGCGCCGTCCAGCTGGCGCGTCCGGTCACCGATCCACGGCAGGTGGGTCGAGGCCAGGTAGGTACGGCCGGTGTCGTCGCAGCGGAGCAGCGGCACCTCGTAGTCCAGCAGCAGGGCCTCGTGGCTGGTCCACACCGGCGCCCCGGCGGCCGGGAGCTCGGCCGCCGCGCGCAGGCGCAGGGCGTCCAGGGCGGTGCTCGCGGCCTCGTAGCCGGCCAGCAGGCGTCGCGGGTCCGGCCGGCGCAGCTCGGCGTCGGGCTCGGGGCTGTTGACCATGTGCCCGCGGTAGACCGGCAGCTCGACACCGTTGACGATCTCGGTCGGGCGGGAGCGGGGCTTCCCGAACTGGCCCGCCATCCGGCCGATCCGGATCACGGGGCGCAGCGCGTTCAGGGACATCACACCGGCCAGCGCGTCCAGCAGCCCGACCTTCCGCGTGACGTAGCCGGGCTCGCACTCGGCGGGGTCCTCGGCGCAGTCACCGGCCTGCACCACCTGGAGGTTGCCCGCGGCCACCTCGGCCAGCAGGCTGCGCAGCTCGGCGACCTCGCCCGAGCTGACCAGCCCCGGCCGGTCCGCCAGCTCGGCGGTCACCTCGGCGAGGAGTTCGGCGTCCTCCCACTCCGGCTGCTGCTGCGCCGGAAGCGACTTCCAGTAGTCGAGCCCACTCTCCAGCTCGCTTCCGATCCCGCTTTCCGCCAGCGCCGGGCCGGCCAGGACCGGTCGCGTCGCGATTGCGTCGCTAGTCACTCAGAACCTCCGTGGTCATGAATTCTTCACTTGCCCGGAAATCGAGATCACCGAATTCCTCCGCCCGACGACCTGAGCGGGGGGCAACCTTTTCCACGAGTCTGAGGAGCGGAAACATGACGGTCAACGGCCGTTGAACCACTTCGTCAAGTATCGAACACTCTGTCAATTCCTTGAATTACCACGAAAATTCGTCAGAGTTTTATGATCCCGGAAAGAACTTCCGACACTCCGCCAGAATGTCCCGACCCCGAGAAGTCGGAGCCTGACTTCATCATCTTCTGAGGCCTCCTCGGACACAGAAAAGCGCCGCCCGGTCTCCCTCCGTCATGACGGTGGAAACCGGGCGGCGCCGGGGTGCCGCGTCCTTTCGGTCAGTCGCGCGCGCGAGCCTTCTCCAGGCTCTTACGGGCCTGCGCGGCAACCCGATCGGGGGTGAACCCGAACTGCTCGTACAGGGTCTGGTACGGCGCGGAGAGGCCGAAGCGGTCCAGGCCGACCGACTCGCCGGCCTCGCCGACCAGGGCGTACCAGCCGAGCGAGGAACCGGCCTCGACCGAGACCCGGGCCCGCACACCGCGCGGCAGCACCGACTCCCGGTACTCGGCGTCCTGCTCGTCGAACCACTCCACGCACGGCATGGAGACCACCCGCGTCGCGGTGCCCTCGCCCTCCAGGATCTCCCGGGCCCGCAGCGCGATCGGGACCTCGCTGCCGGTGGCGATCAGGATCACCTCCGGTGTCCCGGCGCCCGCCTCGGCCAGGACGTAGCCGCCCTTGGCCACGCCGTCGGCGCCGGCCAGCCCGGACTCGGCCGTACGCTCCAGCACCGGCAGGTTCTGCCGGGACAGGCAGAGCCCGGCCGGGCGGTCGGTGTTCTCGAGGATGGTCCGCCAGGCGACCACCGTCTCATTGGCGTCGGCGGGCCGGACCACGTCCAGCCCCGGGATGGCCCGCAGCGTCGCCAGGTGCTCCACCGGCTGGTGGGTCGGGCCGTCCTCGCCGAGACCGATCGAGTCATGGGTCCACACGTACGTCACCGGCAGCTTCATCATCGCGGCCAGCCGCACGGAGGGGCGCATGTAGTCGCTGAACACCAGGAAGGTGCCGCCGTACGGGCGCGTACCGCCGTGCAGGGCGATGCCGTTGAGGATGCCGCCCATGCCGTGCTCGCGGATGCCGAAGTGCAGGGTGCGGCCGTAGCGGTGGCCCTTGAAGGTGCCGGTCTGCAGTTCCTCGGGGATGAATGACGGCTCGCCCGCCATCGTCGTCAGGTTGCTCTCGGCCAGGTCGGCCGAGCCGCCCCACACCTCCGGGAGCACCGGCGCCAGCGCCGAGAGCACCTCGCCGGAGGCCTTCCTGGTCGCCATCTCGCCACCGGCCGGGAACACCGGCAGCGCCGAACTCCACTGCTCGGGAAGGGTCCTGGTCGAGATGCGGTCGAACTCGGCCGCCCGCACCGGCTCTGCCGTGCGCCAGTCCCGGAAGGTCTTCTCCCACTCCTCGCGGTCGCGCCGGGAGCGGTCCACCACCTGGCGGGCGTGCGCCAGCAGCTCCGCCGGCACGTCGAAGGACTTCTCCGGGTCCAGCCCGAGCACCTGCTTGGTCGCGGCGACCTCCGCCGCGCCGAGCGCGGCACCGTGGATCTTCCCGCTGTTCTGCTTGTTCGGCGAGGGCCAGCCGATGATCGTGCGCAGCGCGATGATGGAGGGCCGGCCGCTCTCCTCCCGGGCCTCGACCAGCGCCCGGTGCAGCTCCTCGACGTCCTCGACGTACTCGCCGGAGGCCGTCCAGTCCACCCGCTGCACGTGCCAGCCGTACGCCGCGTAGCGGGCAGGCACGTCCTCGGAGACGGCGATCTGGGTGTCGTCCTCGATCGAGATGTGGTTGTCGTCGTACAGCACCACGAGGTTGCCGAGCTCCTGGTGCCCGGCGAGGGCGCTCACCTCGTGGCTGATCCCCTCCTCCAGGTCGCCGTCGGAGGCGAAGACCCAGATGGTGTGGTCGAAGGGGCTCTCGCCCGGCGCCGCGTCCGGGTCGAACAGGCCGCGCTCGCGGCGGGCGGCCATGGCCATCCCGACGGCGTTGGCGAATCCCTGGCCCAGCGGACCGGTTGTGGTCTCCACGCCCGGCGTGTGGCCGTACTCCGGGTGAGCGGGGGTCAGGCTGCCCGCGGTGCGCAGCGCCTTGAGGTCGTCCAGGGTCAGCCCGTACCCGGAGAGGTAGAGCTGGATGTACAGGGTCAGGCTGGAGTGCCCGCAGGACAGCACGAACCTGTCCCGGCCCGCCCACTGCGGGTCCGCCGGGTCGTGCCGGAGCAGCCGCTGGAACAGCAGATACGCCGCCGGGGCCAGGCTCATCGCCGTGCCGGGGTGGCCGTGGCCCGCCGTCTCGACCGCGTCCACCGCCAGGGCCCTGGCCACGTCGACGGTCCGGCGGTCCAGCCCCGTCCACTCGAACCGGCCGGGCGTGCTGTGTACCTGAGTACTCATCGGAAGGCTCAGGGCTCCTCTCCAGGGTGCTGTGGCATGGGGGGTTCGCGCCGTCACGGCCGCTCGAACTCTGCTGCAGCCCCGTCAGCACCGACAACCGCGCTGGGCTGACTTCGTCACGTGACCTCGCCCTTCCCGCCCGCCGTGCTGGAGGACCCTACGGCTGGTACTGGTAGGGGGTGGTGGTGCTCAGGGCGGCGAACCCGAGGCGCTGGAGGATCGGACGGCTCTGGTCGGAGGCGTCCACCTGCAGGTAGCGGTAGCCGAGTTCGGCGGCCGTACGGACCCGGTGGGCGATCAGGGCGCGGTAGATGCCCCTGCCCCGCCAGGAGGCGATGGTGCCGCCGCCCCAGAGGCCGGCGAACTCGGTGCCCGGGTGCAGTTCCATCCGTGCCGCGCACACCGGCAGGTCCCCGGCCATCGCGAGGGTCATCCTCACCGTCTCCGGGCTCTCGGCCAGTTGGGCGTGCATCCGCTGCCGCAGCCGGCCGCCGCTCATGGCGAAGGCGTGCTCGTACACGTCCGCCGCCAGATCCACGCCGGCCGCGTCGGTCACCTCGTACAGGCCTACACCGTCGGGCAGTTCGATGTCGGTGTGCAGGTCGCTGATCCGGGCCACCATCAGGGTCTCGGGGGGTTCGGGCTCGAACCCGGCCGCCCGCAGCCGCCCGGCGAGGTCGGCGGGCCGGTCATGCGCGTACAGCTTCCATTCGAACTCCAGCCCCAGTGCGGTGAAGTACCGCACCTGCGCTTCGATCTCGGCGTCGGCCGTGGCCGGGTCCAAGTCCGACCAGACGATGCCGTTCCAGTCGTGGCTCGCGCCCCCGACCTGCCGTACTACGCCGCCGACCCGCTCGACGCGGGTGCCGGGGCCGTCAGCCTGCGCGTTCCGGCGGAGTTGGCGGTCGAACAGGGCGAGTGCTTCATCGTGATCCATCCGCTCATTCCAACACCGCGCGAGTGGGTGCACCAACCGGAATCCCGCCGCGTGGTGGGCATGGGACGCCGTGATCCGATTGTCCCACTACTGCACATGTGTCCGGTTCTGCAACGGAGTTGACGCATATCTGACGGTGCGTGTGCTACCGTCCGCGCTTAGAAATAGTTGACCCCGGCAGTGCGCCAACACCCCGGGGTCCGACACCAGGAGTAGAGGCTCCCAATGCAGATTCATCGTAACGCGCACGTGCGCGATTTCACCGTCCTGCCCAACGCCGCCCTGCGGGACCGCCGCCTCAGCTTCGCAGCCCGCGGCCTGCTGGCCCACCTGATCTCGCTGCCCGACGGCTCCCCCGAGACGATCCGCTCGCTCGCCGAGGACAACCCGGATGGGCGACAGGGCATCGCCACCGCCTTCGACGAACTCAAGCGGCACGGGTACTTCCACGTCTGGCGCCAGAAGAATCCGACGACAGGTCAGATCACCACCCACACCGCCGTGTTCGACATCGCGCAGGTCACGCCGGAGCCCGCAACCGCAGACCCTGGACCGCGAGACGACGGAACGCCGGGCCAGCACCCCTTGGTAAAGAACCAGGGGGAAGAACCCTCCCTCCCGCCGACCGAAGCGCCCCGCCTCACCCCGCCACCACCGCAGCCGCCCGAGCCGTCGGCCACCCCGGTGGACTCCCCCGAGGACTCCCCCGTGGACTCCCCCGAGGCCGCCGGGATGCTCTTCCGACTCGCCGACGCGGAACCGCGCCTGCGGATCGGGGTCGCCGAGGCCGCCACCCTCGCACCCCTCGCCGCCGAATGGCTGGCCCGCGGCGCCACCGAACGAGACCTCCGCACGGCCCTCCTACCCGGCCTGCCACGCCGGATCCACTGCGCGGCGGCCCTGCTCCGCTCCCGCCTCCAGTCGAAGATGCCACCCGTCCCCACCCCGAAGCCGCCGGCCCCCGAACGCCACGAGTGCGCCCACTGCCGCGCCCCCATCCCGCACCCCGGCATCTGCCGCCCCTGCGCCGGAGTCGAACCCACACCGGACACCTCCGGCTTCATCGCAGCCACCCGCAGAGGCGCCGCCCGCGCCCGGGCAGCCATGCACGGCCGCCCGACCCCCGCCCTGGCCTGACCGACCCGGCCGTGCCGGTCCGCCCAGCCGGTGACGCCCTCAACAGAACTCCGACGCCCACGAGTACGCTCTCCCAACGCGGAGGACGGGCGCCGGCTCGGCCCACAGAGAGGGAGAGCGTTGTGGAGGAAGCCGGTCAGTGGTCGGTCGTCTGGGAGGGAGCGACGGCGATCGCGCTGAGCTTCATCCTCAGCCTGGGGACTCGCTGGTGGCGACAGCGGAGACCCAGCACGATGGTGCGGCAGCGGCGATCACACCTGGAATGGCTACCTTTCATGTTCGGGGCTGTCGTGGTGGTAGCAGCCTTGCCACGGACTCTCGGCGCCTCAGCATCCACCGTCTCCCTCGCCGACACCCTCGCCCACGTCCTGGCCTTGACCACGGTCTTCATGGCCCTCCGCGCAGCCGTGATCCTGCTCGCCCGATGCATCCGGCTGCTCCTCGGACGTGGCACCGCCGACAGCCACGGCTGACGGCTGACGGCTGACGGAATTAGTCGCCCGAATCCCGCACCACGCGAACCGCGTAAGACTTGCCATCCAGGCACCGGTGCCGCCACGGGCGGTTACCTGACCGTCTGGGCCGACGGCACGGCGAAGCCGGGCACCAGCAACCTCAACTTCGGTACGGGCCAGACCGTCCCGAACCACGTCACCACGCCTCTCGGCGAGAACGGTGCGTTCGACGTGTACAACTTCAAGGGCCGGACGAACGTCATCGCCGACCTGTTCGGCTACTTCAGCAAGTAACCGGGGCCGGCCGAAGCCGCTCTCTCCGCCGCGCCGCGGGGAGAGAGCGGCTTCGTTGTTGCCACAGCCCGATCGGCCGCTCGCATGTCTTCACCCGTACCGAAGCGGGGAGCTGAGCGGACTTCAGGCGCCCTTCACTGGCGTTTCTCCCCACCCGCGGAGAGCGTGGGATTCGAACCCACGGCACAGGGCCACCGCACGTCAGAGCCCGATGGTCGGGCGCGTGAGCACCGGTGGAATCCAGGGGCGGAAGATCTTGAGGTTGTAAGTCATCGTCATGTCGTCGATCAGGAACGGCAGTTTGTTGGCGGCGTCCTCGACCGCCATGAACGAGATGTTCACCCGCTGCTCGGAGGAGGAGTAGAAGGCGTCGGGCAGCGTCAGGGTGACCTTCTGGTACTCGCCGTTCGAGTCCTTGTTGGTACGGCTGGTCAGGAGGTACGGGGTGCCGTCCTGCGTGGTGGCCTCGACGATCAGCTCGCGGTATCCCATGGTGGCCGGCGTCTGCGGGTCTATGCGCAGCCAGAAGCTGAGCACCGGAACCCGGTACGCGGGGACGGTCACCTGCTGCGAGACGCGGTTCACGCCGGCGAAGCCGCGACCTCCCAACTCTGCCTTCCAGTAGCCCGAGTGGGCCGGGTAGGTGGAGGAGCTGTTGATCAGCTCAACTCCGCCGAAAGGCATGGAGAACTGGTTCCAGCTCCCACCGCCGGCCTCGAACCCGGGGTTGGCGAAGCTGCCGGCGTCAGCCTGTGCGGCGGGGGCGGTCAGCATTCCGATGGCGGCCGCGGCGAGGGCGGCGGACACGGCAAGGCGGACTCTTCGGAAGCGGGGGCTCATGTCTCTCCTGGTTGGCGGTTCGTCGCGCCGGTCGCGGGAGGCGAGCAGGGCTCGGTATCCACTGGGCGATCCGGGGAGCCGGCGTGTGGTTCGGCCGGTGTACGAGAAAACGTATCGTCAACCACTGACGCCCGTACCGTCGGAAACGTTCCGGCCCATCGCCGGTATCGCGACGTGCCAACCGCTCCACCGCCCGCGAGCCAACGCCCTGTCAGAGGCAAGCAACGCACAGGCTGAGATCAAGGCGCAGAAACACGACGTACGTCCTGCCGACCCCTTGAATCCTGCCGAGGTGGACCAGCTCCGCCCCGGTAGTGCCGGGCAGACTGCGCCGGAGCGTCATCCCGGACGACGAAGTCGGCCCCCTCAGCGAGTGCCGCACGAGCCGCGTCGGCGGCAGCGCTCTGGACAGGCCGCAGCGCCTGACGGGCAGTCACGAGTGCCACGGCATGGCAACGGCCCCTGACCGTTCTCGCTGGTCAGGGGCCGTTCTCCGGCGGAGAGCGTGGGATTCGAACCCACGGTGCGGGGTCACCGCACGACAGTTTTCAAGACTGTTCCCTTAGGCCGCTCGGGCAGCTCTCCAGGCGGAGGCCAGCCTAACGGGTCCGGAGGGGTTCGGTGCACACCGTTTCGGGTCGGAGATCAGTTGTCGCCCTTGCGTTCGCCGAGGGTGACGGTGGTCTTGGCGGTCTTGCCGTCGCGGGTGTACTCGACCTCGACCTTGTCGCCGGGCTTGTAGGTCCAGATCTCGCTGACGAGGGTCGGGCCGCTGTCGATCGGGTGATTGCCGAGCTTGGTGATGATGTCGCCGGGCTTGAGGCCGGCCTGGTCGGCGGGGCCGCCCGCGGTGACGGGCGGGGTGCCCTGGACGGAGCTGGTCTGGATCTGGGCGCCGTCGCCCTTGTAGTCGTCGTTGCGCAGCACGCCGAGGATCGCGTACACCGGGGTGCCGGTCTTGATCAGGTCCTGGGCGACGCGCTTGGCCTGGTTGATCGGGATGGCGAAGCCGAGGCCGATGCTGCCGGCCCGGCCGGTGCTGCCGCTGGTGTTGGACTGGATCGCCGAGTTGATGCCGATCACCGCGCCGCTCGCGTTGAGCAGCGGGCCACCGGAGTTGCCCGGGTTGATCGAGGCGTCGGTCTGCAGCGCGTTCATGTAGGAGGACTGCGCGCCGGTCTCGTCGCCGGAGGCGACCGGGCGGTCCTTGGCGCTGATGATGCCGGTGGTGACGGTGCCTTCCAGCCCGTACGGGGCGCCGATGGCGATCGTCGCGTCGCCGACCGCGACCTTGTCGGAGTCGCCCAGCGGGAGCGGGACGAGCTTGTCCTTCGGCGGGTTGTCCAGCTTGATCACGGCCACGTCGTAGCCCTGGGCCCGGCCGACCACCGAGGCGGGGTACGAGGAGCCGTCCGAGAACTTCACGGTCAGCTTGCCGCCGTTGGCCGCCGGGGCGACCACGTGGTTGTTGGTGAGGATGTGGCCCTCGGTGTCGAAGACGAAGCCCGTACCCGTGCCGGACTCCTGCGAGCCCGAGGCCTTGATGGTGACGGTGCTGGGCAGGGCCTTGCCGGCGATCCCGGCGACGGAGTCCGGCGCACGGTCGATCGCCTTCTGGTTGTCACCCGCGGTGACGGTGGTGCTGGTGTGGCTGGTGGAGGAGCTGCCGGCCCCACCGTCGCGGTCGGCCACGGAGACGCCGATCGCTCCGCCCGCGAGGCCGGCCACCAGGGCCACCGCCGCGACCAGGGCGATCAGGCCGCCGCGCTTGCGGCCGGGGCCCGGGGCGGGGCTGGGCGCGCCGGGGTACTCGCCCGGGTAGCCGGGGACGTCCGAACCGCCGGCACCGCCCGGGGGCGTGCCCCAGCCGCCGAGCGGCTGGCCTGCGCCGAACGGGTGGTGCCCCTCGGCCGCCAGAGGGACTGCAGCGGCTGCCGGAGCCGGGGCCGGAGCGGCGTAGGGGTTGTTGGCCGCCGCCGGGGCGGCGGGCGGCAGCACCGGCGGCGGCGCGTCCACATAGGTGGGCGTAGGCGAAGGTGCAGCGGGGGCAGGGGCGGGCGCCGCAGGCGGCGGCGCGTCCAGGTAGGAGGGCGCAGCCTCGGCGGGCGCCGGAGCGCCCTCGGGGGCCGGAGCGCTCAGCTTGGTGAAGGCGAGCGTCGGCGCGGACTCGACAACCGGCGGGGCATCAGCCGACGCGGTGTCAGGAGCCGGACCCACCACCCCCTGACCGGAGGAGGAGCGCTCCTCCTCCGGCCCGGTGGACCCACTCGCGTGCTCGGTGCTCACGTACGACCTCCATAGCTGACAGGACCTTGGACCATAGTTTTTCGCATACGTGATTCGGATGCCGTAAGGAGCTCTCTGAAGAACTCTTAAGAATCCTTACGCACTCCTGACAGAGCGCGCTCAGCACCCCCCGGAGGACCCCCCGGAGGACGCCCGGGAGCACCCCCGGGCGGTCCCGCGATGCGGACGCCCGTCCCCCTGGCCTTGGCGTTCCCGGCCCGGCCGGTTAGCCTGACGCTCCAAACTGACACGCGGGAGCTTGGACCGTCCAGGCTGAGAGTGCGCTGGTCGACCGTACGCCATGGCCCTGCATCCGATGCAGGGCCGCCGAGCGTCGCGGCGAGGGAGCGCTGACCGCTCGAACCTGTCCGGGTAATGCCGGCGTAGGGAGAATCGGCCATGACGGCTGCCCCCACCCTCACCGATCCGTCCACCGCCGCGCTCGCGCGCCCCGAGGCGCCGCTGACGCTGGACACCGCGCCGCCGCGCACGCTCGGGATCCGCGACCAGTTCGCGCTCTGGGCCAACCTGGGCGTCAGCCTGATCGGCTTCACCAGCGCCGCGACCGTGCTGGGCGCCCCTGGCGCCGAGCTGTCCTTCACCGCCGCCGTGACGGCGATCGTGGTCGGGACGGTCATCGGTACGGCGATGCTGGGCGTGGCCGCGGTGATCGGCGCCCGGACCGGCGCCCCGGCGATGGCGGTGCTTCGCGGGCTGTTCGGCACCCGGCTCTCGTACGTCCCGACGGTGCTGAACATCGCCCAGTGCATCGGCTGGGGCGTGTACGAGCTCACCGTGATCGCGATGGGCGCGCAGACGGTGAGCGGCACCGAGGGCTGGCGCTGGCTGTTCGTGGTGCTGGCGGGTGCGCTGACCACGGTGCTGACCATCTGGCCGCTGGGCTCGATCGCGGTGCTGCGCAAGTACGTCGCCGCCGCCGTTGGCGTGGCGATGGTGTACTTCACCGTCCAGCTGGGCCGCCAGGGCTTCCCCGACCCCGGCGCGGGCAACTGGACCGGCTTCCTGCACGCGACGGACGCGATCATCGCGGTGTCGATCTCCTTCGTCCCGCTGGCAGCCGACTACACCCGGCACTCCCGCACCCCCGGCGCCTCGTTCTGGGGCACCTTCTCCGGCTACACGGTGGCCCAGGTGTGGTGCTACGTGCTGGGCCTGATCGCGCTGCTGCAGTCCGAGGGCGACCCGTCGAAGATCTTCTCCTCGTTCACCGGCGTGGCCGCGGGCTGGGCCTTCCTGCTGGTGCTGGTGCTGCGCGAGACCGACCAGTCCTTCGCGAACGTGTACTCGACCGCGATGTCGATCCACAACCTCTTCCCGAAGGTCGACCGCCGCCTGCTGACCGGCGGGATCGGCGTGCTGACCACGGCGCTCGCGCTGCAGATCCACGAGTTCAGCGACTCGTACTACGCGTTCCTCGGCCTGATCGGCTCGGTCTTCGTGCCGCTGCTGGCCGTGCTGGCGGTGGACTACTTCTTCGGCGCCGGCCGCCGGGGCTGGAACCTGGAGCAGGACGCCCCGGCCCGCTGGCTGATGCTGCTGCCCTGGGTGCTCGGCTTCGCCACGTACCAGTTCCTCGCGCCGACGGCGATCGCCGGCTGGTGGACCGACTTCTGGACGAACGCCCAGTCCGCGGTGCACTTCACGCCGCAGGAGTGGAGCTCGGCCTCGCTCTTCAGCTTCCTCGTCCCGGCGCTGGTCACCTGGGCGCTCACGCTGGTCCGCAAGGAGAGCTGACCTCGACGCGGCGTTGAGCCGTTGAGCCGTTGCCACGGCCGGCGCCGGGTGTTCTTCGCCCCGTGTTGGCCGTGGCGACGGCTCCGCGCCATCCGGGGCCTCGTAGGGTTGTCGGTGTGGACACCCGCAACCTCCCCGCGACGGCGCCGGACGCTCTCGACCGCTCCGCCGTACGGGTCATCGCCCATCGCGGCTCCTCGGCCGCCCTCCCCGAGCACACCCTCGCGGCCTACCGCCTGGCGGTCGAGGAGGGCGCGGACGGTCTGGAGTGCGACGTCCGGCTGACCGCCGACGGGCAGCTGGTCTGTGTGCACGACCGTACGGTGCGGCGCACCTCGGACGGGCGCGGTGCGGTGTCCGCGATGACGCTGGCCGAGCTCGGCGAGCTGGACTTCGGCTCGTGGAAGTCCCCGCAGGCGCCCGAGCCGAGCCCGATCCTCACCCTGGCCCAGCTGCTGGAGCTGGTCGCGGACGCCGGCCGGCCGGTGGAGCTGGCCATCGAGACCAAGCACCCGACCCGGTACGCGGGCCGGACCGAGGCCGAACTGCTGCGCCTGCTGCGCCACTACGGCCTGCTGCCGAGCACGCCAGCGGAGTCCTCCGTACGGATCATGAGCTTCTCCGAGCTCTCCCTGCACCGGATCCGCCGCGCCGCCCCGGCCATCCCCACCGTGTACCTGCTGGAGCGCCGGCTCCCCCTGCTCGGGCGGACGAAGGCACTGCCCGGCGGGGCGGGGATCGCCGGGCCCGGTATCGACCTGGTCCGCGCCAACCCGGGTCTGGTGACGGCGCTCCGCCGGGCCGGGCACCGGGTGCACGTGTGGACGGTGGACGACCCCGCCGACGTCGAACTCTGCCTGGAGCTCGGCGTGGAGGCGCTGATCACCAACCGCCCGCGCGACGTGCTGACCCGACTGGGCCGGTAACTCGGCCGGTAACTGGGCCGGTAACTGCGGCAGTAGCGGCGACGGTGGCGGAGGGACGTAGCGGAAGGACGTCTGCGGTTTCCGGCCAATTGGCGTACGCGGGCGCGGGTCCGGGGGCGCGAAGTGCCGCTGATGGCTAATTCCGTACCGTTTCACAACGGTCCGTGAGCAAGTAATCACCAATTGCGTACCGTGAGTTGCGAAGCTGGGAATTGCCCGAGTGCGATCGCCCGACGGTCGTTTCCGACGCATTCCCAGGGGGCATCCATCCCTCGGCAAACGCTGAAGGAGGTCCGGGGGTGGCGTTGATGGTGGTACGTACTGTGCCTGAAAAGGCTGGGCCGGCCTCATCGACCATGGCAGTGCCGCACGGCCCGGCCAGTGTCGGTGTCGCGCGGCGACGGCTGCGCCGTGATCTGGGCGATCGCAAGCTGCCGGACACGGTGATCGACGATGCGGTCCTGATCCTCTCCGAACTGCTCAGCAATTCCTGTCGGTACGCGCGCCCGCTCGGCCTGCTGGCGGAGCTCGACGAGGGCGCACCGGCCGAGCTGCCGGCCCCGGAACTGATCGACGCCCTTCTGGTGGGGGCCCACGCCCCGAACCGGCGCGGGCCGAGCAGCGCCCAGGAGGACGACTCGGATTCCGGTGGAATTCTGGTCCGTTGGCAGATGCACGGCGACGGGTTGCTCACCCTGGAGGTCACGGACGGCGGCGCGGTGACCAGACCACTGCCCGCCCGGCCATCGCTGACCTCCCGGGGCGGGCGCGGCCTGAGCATCGTGGGGCAGTTGGCGAGCGACTGGGGCGTACGGGACGCCCCCGGCCAGGTGACGGTGTGGGCGGCCCTGCCCGCGCGCGCCCGGCACGCCCGCCGGGACCAGCGCGAGCAGCACGAACAGCACGAGCAGCGGGAACCGGACGCCAGGAGCGCCTAGCCGTATCGGCCCGAAGGCGAGCGGCGTGAATCTCCGCGGCGGGGAAACCTCAGTAGGCTGCCCGGAGCAAGTCGTCACCGTCCCCGGGAGAGCCGCACCATGGCCAAGAAGGCCGCGAAGAAGTCGCCGCAGCGCAGCCAGTCCACCACCGTGACCGCGGGCGAGATCCCCGTCGTCGGTGCGCGGGAGGACTGCCCGTGCGGTTCGGGCCGCCGGTACAAGGCCTGTCACGGCCGCGAGGCCGCCCACGCCGTGCAGGAGCTGGTGCACCGCCCGTTCGAGGGGCTGCCCGGTGAGGCCGACTGGGTGGCGCTGCGCGAGCTGGTGCCCGCCGCGACGGTGCCGCTGACGCTGCTCCCCGAGGTCGCGGCGAGTGCGGCCGGCGAGGTGCCGTCGGTGACCCTGGCGACCGTACTGCCGCTGGCCTGGCCCGCGCTGCGCCGCCAGGACGGCTCGATCCTGCTCGGGCTGCAGACCCAGTCGTCCTCCGGTGACCTGAGCCGCGACCTCGCGGACGCCCTGGAGCTGGCGCTCGCCACCGAGCCCGGCACGCCGGTACCGGCCCGCCGGACCGTCCCGGGCGGCCGCCGCCTGCAGGAACTCCTGGACGTGAGCGCCGGGTTCGCGCCCGACGTGCACACCGGTTTCGAGTTCTGGCTGGAGGACGCCGAGACCGCCACCGGCGAGGTGGCCGCCTCCCTCGAGCGCGCCAACGCCTCGGCGATCCCGACCCAGAAGCTGACGAGCGTGGACTCCTCGTACTGGTGCGCCGCGCCGGACAAGAACCACCTGCGCTGGGTCATGACGGTGCCGGAGGAGCAGCTGCTCGACGCGCTGGCCCGGCTGACCGCCGCCGACCGCTCCTCGCTGGGCCCGGACACCCGCCTGGTCGGCTCGTTCCGCGCGCACGGTCTGACCGTGCCGGTCTGGGACCTGCCGTCGGAGATGACGGCGGAGGACTGCGAGAAGCCCGCCGCGGAGTTCGCCGAGCGCCTGGCCGACACCCTCAAGGAGCTGGCCTCGTCCGGCGCGGCCCCGCTGACCGCGGAGGAGCGTCGGGCCCGCGCCAATCTGGTGAACCGTCAGGTGACTCTCAACTAGCCGAAGCCCATTGTGACCCGCGTCACATTACGGTCGCTCACAGGATATTCCCAGGTGGCGGACCGTGTGGACAAATTGGCGCGGAGACGGATCTTTGTTAGCATTTAAACAGTCCGGTCGCTGGTGCATCCCCCGTCGCCAGCGGCCGGATCTTCCATTTCCCGCCAATTTTCCGGGTCAGAACGCCAGTCGGCGGTCGTCCGGAGCGGCGGTGCTCGCCGCGATCAACGCGTCGAGCAGACCGCCCACTTGAGGCAGCCAGGGCTCCTCCCCGACCGGCGGGCGGACCCAGCGCACCGCACCCGCGCCGGTCCGCGAGGGCGGCAGCATCAGATAGCCGTCGGGCCCGTGGTAGCGCAGCGAACCCGGCACCCAGGGCTGCTCCGCGAGCAGCTCGCCGAGCTCCTCCAGGCTGTACGGGGCGACCAGCAGCACGTACCGGCCCGGGCTCGCCAGCACCGGGCCCAGCCGCACCCCGAGCACCGCGAAGTACTCCAGCGCCCGGGCCCCGGCCCCCGCGGGCAGGCTCACCGCGCAGACCGTACGGCCGGTGGCGACCAGCACCGGCGAGTCGGGGCTCCGCCGCTCCCACCACCAACTCACCATCCGCGCATCGGTGGTGGCCGCCAGCAGGGGCGGATCGTGCGGGTGGGCGCCGGGTACGGGACAGTTGGGATCCTCGCAGGAGCACGGCCCGGTCGGGCCCGCCACCGGGTACGCGCCCGGGACCACCGGCCACCCCCGTCCGGCCGCCGCCAGGGCGGTGCCCAGCAGCGCGGCCCTCACCCGGCGCCGGCTCCCCGGCCACCGCAGCCAGCTCCGTCGCAGCCATGTCCGCCGGGGGCGCGTCCGTTGCATGAGCGCTCGTTCCTTTCCGCGACCGTTGGGCTCGGACCGTCAGGCCGTCGGACCGCGGGCCGCCACGACAAGGCGGCACCACGACAGTGAACGGCCACGGCCGTGGACCCTCCACGACAAGAACGACAGGCACGACATGAGAGGGCAGGGGCCCCTGGAAGGTCGGCCCCTGGAACGAGAATCCCTTATGCGACCAGATGGACGCTGCTCAGAAGCTGCTGGTTCCACCGTACGAGTGAGTGACATCCGGCCGGGCCGGACGCAGAGCGGCCGAAGCATACGATCCGGACGGCCACTTGAGGGGCCGTCGGCAGGCACTGTCCCAGCAACTCTGCCCGGTGCCCCCCGCTTCCATGCCTCCCCGGTTCGGAGAACCAGCCATCCGGCCCGCTCCCGAATCTGGACATGCCCCGATCGGCCTGTGTACAAGTGGTGGATTGATGCCGAGTAGTGAGATAGCAAACGTTTTGTGCGGTCTTGGGGGTCCTGCGTGACACGTACCAGTGTGTGGGGAGTTGGGACATGACCGACGCCAAGCCGCTCGACCTGTCGCGGACCGGTCCGCCGGCCCCCGGGCTGTCGGCCCCGGATCTACCGGCCCCGGGTCTGCCCGCACCCGGGCTGCCGGCCGAAGATCTGACGCTGCCCGACCTGGCCTTCCTCGCGCTCGGCGCGGAGCGCTCCACCAGCCTGCAGGACCGTTTGGCCGGATGGCTGTCCGATTTCACCAGCCTGCACGAGCACACCGAACAGCTGGCCAGGGCCCGCACCCTCGCCGCCACCCTGGAGGCCGTGCTCGACTCCGGCGCCGCGCTGCTCGGCGCCCGCCGGGGCCTGATCACCACCACCGCGCGCGGTGCCGTCCGGCCCGTCGGCCTCGGTCTGGACCGCGCCGGCCTGGGCGCCCTGGAGACCGTACCGGCCGAGCACGGCCCGTTCGCGGAGCTGCTGAGCCGCCCCTCCCGGTCGGGCCGCCTGCTGATCGCCGACCTGGCCGCCGATCCGTCGGTCGGCCCGCGCTTCCGCGAGGTCGCCGAGCAGCTCGGACTCGGCGCCTGCATCGCCCTGCCGCTCGCCACCGAGGAGGACGGCCCGCTCGGCGCCGCCGTCTGGTTCTACGACGAACCCGCCGAGCCGGACGAACGCCGGCAGCACCTCGCACAGCTCTACTGCGAGTTCGCCGCCCCGCTGCTGGCCAAGCAGCTGGAGGCGGACCGTGCCCACCGGGCCACCGAGGCACTGCGGCGCGGTCTGCTGCCCGACCGGCTGCCCACCGTCCCGGGGCTGCGCCTCGCAGCCCGCTGCGTACCCGCCGGTCTCGACCACTCGGCGGGCAGCGACTGGTACGACGCCATCGCGCTGCCGGACGGCTCACTCGCACTGACCGTCGGCAGCGTCTCCGGCGACGGCCCGGGGGCCGGCCCCGGCTCCGCGGCGGGCGCGGCGGCCGCCATGGGCAGGATCCGGGCCGCCCTGCGCGCGTACGCGGTGCTGGAGGGCGAGGACCCGGTCTCCGTCCTCGGCGATCTGGAACTGCTGCTCAAGACCACCGAGCCGACCCGCTCCGCCACCGCCGTCTACGCCTGGGTGCAGCCCGACGAACGGCGGATCACGCTGGCCGGGGCCGGGCACTGCCCGCCGCTGCTGGTGACCAGGTACGGCGCCAACTTCGTCGAGACCTCGCTCTCCGCCCCGCTCGGCATGCTGAGCTGCTGGGAGGCGCCCGGCGTGGAGATCGGTGCGGAGCGCGGCGATCTGCTGGTCCTCTACACCGAGGGGCTGGCCCGCCGCTGCGGCTCCACCCTGCACGCCGGGCAGGCCGCGCTGCGCCGGGCCGCCGCGGACGCCCCGCGCGACGTACGGCTCGACCCGGACCAGCTCTGCGCCCACCTGCTGGCCGGCTGCCTCGGCGACGCCTCGGCGGCGGCCACCGACGACCTGGTGCTGATGGCCGCGCGCTTCGAGTGATCCTTCGAACGGGCGGCCGGCAACCCACCCGATCAATCGTTCGGCCGGGCATCCGTACCATGGGACGTACGGCCGCCCACGCGCGTCGCGATCCGACGCGTCCGGGGTGGCACCACTCGCAAGGAGGCGACGTACGTGACCGAGGACCGTACCCCGGCGGCAGCCGACAACCCCGAAGGTGCTGCGGACGGCGAGACCGAGCAGCCGATCAAGGGGCGGAAGAACGGCCTCTACGGCGAGGTCTCCGACGAGCTCGCCACGTCCATGAAGTCCGGCTGGGCCGACACCGAGCTGCGCGGCCTGCAGCCGATCGCCCAGGCCTCGTACGCCGCGGCCCGGCGCGCCAAGCTCTCCGCCCGGTACCCCGGCGAACGCCTGGTGATCCCGGCCGGGAACCTGCGCACCCGCGCCAACGACACCGAGTACTCCTTCCGCGCGGCCAGCGAGTACGTCCACCTCACCGGCGACCAGACCGAGGACGCCGTCCTGGTCGCGGAGCCGGTGGCCGACGGCCACGAGTTCAGCCTCTACCTGCTCCCCCGCTCCAACCGCGAGAACGGCGAGTTCTGGCTGGACGGCAACGGCGAGCTCTGGGTCGGCCGCCGCAACAGCCTGGACGAGGCCGAGCAGCTGCTCGGCCTGCCCTGCCGCGACGTCCGCAAGGCCGCCGACGAGCTCAAGGCCGCCGCCCCCGCCCCGACCCGGATCGTGCGCAGGTACGACGCCGGCCTGGAGGCCGCGCTCACCGACGTCCTGGTGGAGGAGAAGGACGACGAGCTCAAGGAGTTCCTGAGCGAGCTGCGCCTGGTCAAGGACGAGTGGGAGATCGGCCAGCTGCGCGCGGCCTGCGACTCCACGGTCAACGGATTCACCGACGTGGTACGGGAGTTGGGCCAGGCCGTGGCCACCTCCGAGCGCTGGATCGAGGGCACCTTCTGGCGCCGCGCCCGGGTCGAGGGCAACGACATCGGCTACGGCTCCATCTGCGCCGCCGGCCCGCACGCGACCACCCTGCACTGGGTCCGCAACGACGGCGACGTCCGCCCCGGCGAGCTCCTGCTGCTGGACGCGGGCGTGGAGACCCACACCCTCTACACCGCGGACGTCACCCGCACCCTGCCGATCAACGGCCGCTTCAACGCGCTGCAGCGCAAGATCTACGACGCGGTCTACGACGCGCAGGAGGCCGGCATCGCGGCCGTGAAGCCGGGCGGCCGGTTCCGCGACTTCCACGACGCCTCGCAGCGCGTGCTCGCCGAGCGCCTGCTGGCCTGGGGCCTGCTCGACGCCTCGGTCTACGACGTCGAGAAGGTCCTGGAGCTCGGCCTCCAGCGCCGCTGGACCCTCCACGGCACCGGGCACATGCTCGGCCTGGACGTGCACGACTGCGCGCAGGCGCGCCGCGAGTCGTACGTCGACGCGCTGCTGGAGCCCGGCATGGTCCTGACCGTCGAGCCCGGTCTGTACTTCCAGCAGGACGACCTGACCGTCCCCGAGGAGTACCGCGGTATCGGCGTCCGGATCGAGGACGACATCCTCGTCACCGCCGACGGCAACGAGAACCTCTCCGCCGGCCTCCCCCGCCAGGCCGACGAGGTCGAGTCCTGGATGGCCCGCCTGACGGGCTGACCGCCCCCTTTCCGACCGGACGACCGGCTGCTCCCACACCCTCGGGGCAGCCGGTCGTTCGGCTTCCGATCGGCACTGCATTCCTGGGAGTCAGCGAATGCTGATGCCGTTCCAGGAGACATTGCCGTTCTCGCGGCAAGGTCGGATTTCTCCAGTGCGCAGTTCGGCTCCGACACGAAGCTGAAGGCCGGGTAGGTGTCGGGCTGAAGGTCGCCGAGCCGCTCTGCGCCGGGGCCGGGGCCGCGTGTGCAGCCGTACCGGCGGCCTTGTCGGGGGTGCAGCCGACGGCGCCTGCGGCGGTGATGACCGCCAGCGGGACGGCCAATGCGAGGCGGTAGCCACGGCGGGCCCAGCTCGAACGGCCCGGGCGGGCGATGGTGGTGACGTTCTCGGCAAAACGGTTGATAACGGACGCATTCATGGCGCAACCCCCCAAGGAGCGGACGTACTCGGATTCGTGGTGAGAGCCGCCGGCCATCCGGCCGGTTCCCCTGGCTCTCACCCTGATAGACGTCCAACCCCTCGGGAGGTTGCAGGTGGATTCAAAAACTATTTGGCAAGCGAGATCAGCACACCAGGCCCAGGTCGGCCGGGGTGGCGGCCTTGGGGTCGATCGGGCGGCGGCCCTCGGTGGGCCAGCCCTCGCGGACCCAGTACTCCAGGCCGCCGATCATCTCCTTGACCTCGCGGCCGAGCGCGGCGAGCTTCATCGCGCCCTTGGTGGAGCCGTTGCAGGCCGGGCCCCAGCAGTAGACGACCAGCAGGCCGGGCGGCAGCTCGGCGACGCGCTCGGGGGTGATCTCGGAGATCGGGAGGCTGATCGCCCCGGGGAGGTGGGCCTTGCGGTGGGCGCCCTCGGCGCGGACGTCGATGATGGTGAAGTCCTGCAGGCCGTCGCGGAGCGCGTACCAGACGTCCGCCGGGTCGGCCTGGCAGCCGAGGCGCTCGGCGAAGAAGGCGAAGGCGCGCTCGGGGGAGGCGGCGGGGATCTCGGTCACCGGGGAGGTGGTCAGGGTGGTCATCTTCGGGCTCCTTCTGTCGGCGCTGCGCTGCTCCCTTGCGATGAGTCGATGGTCCAATCCGGACACCGGGCGCCGACAGTGGCGTGGACGACTACACTCGCCAAGATTCCGCCAGCACGAGGAGCATGAGGAGGGGGCGACGATGGCCGATGGCCCGGTGGCCGTGACGATCGGGCAGCGGCCCGAGCCGGTGCACACCATCGCGGTGTACGCCTTCGACGGCATGGCCCCGTTCGAACTCGGCGTGGTGGTAGAGGTGTTCGGCCTCGCCCGGCCCGAGCTGAGCGGGCTGCTGGCCGCACCCTGGTACGGGCTGAAGGTCTGCGCCGACCGGCCGGGCACGCCGCTCAACGCGGTCGGCGGCTTCTCGATGACGGCCCGCCACGGGCTGGACGAGCTGGCCGCCGCCGACACCGTGATCGTGGTCGCCGTACCCAACACCTTCAGCGGCGAGATCTCCCCCGGGCTGGTCGCCGCCCTGCGCACGGCGTACGAGCGCGGAGCGCGCATCGTCTCGATCTGCTCGGGCGCGTTCGCCCTGGCCGCCGCCGGCCTGCTGGACGACCGTGAGGCCACCACCCACTGGCGGTACGCCGAACTGCTGCAGCAGCGCTACCCGTTGGTGAGGGTCAACCCCGACGTGCTGTACGTCGACAACGGGAACGTCCTGACCAGCGCGGGCAGCGCGGCCGGCATCGACCTGTGCCTGCACCTGGTCCGCCGCGACCACGGCGCCAAGGTGGCCAACACCGTCGCGCGCCGCTTCGTCGTACCGCCGCACCGGGACGGCGGGCAGGCCCAGTTCATCGAGGCGGCGGTCAAGCCCGTCGAGGAGGAGGACGACGGCATCGCCCGCAGCATGCAGTGGGCCCTCGACCACCTCGCCTCGCCGCTCACCGTCGCGATGCTGGCCCGGGCCGCCCGGATGTCCGACCGCTCCTACCTGCGGCACTTCACCGCCCGCAACGGCACCAGCCCGATGCGCTGGGTCATCACCCAGCGCATCGCCGCCAGCCTGCCGCTGCTGGAATCGCCGGACGGGACGGTGGAGGAGATCGCCACCGCCGTCGGCTTCGAGAACGCCGCGACCTTCCGGCACCACTTCGGCCGAGCTATGCGCACCTCCCCGACCGCGTACCGGCGGACCTTCGGACGTGGTGTGGCCTGAGCGACCCACCCCAGGCAGGTTTCTGAAGGATCATCAGATAACGATTCGGCAGTCATTTGAACGCGTTCAGAACCTGGGCGACGGAAACGCCGCAGGTCAGAACCTGGCTGTCCATCAGGAATCGGGCAAATTTCCCAGGTGACATTGTGCAGATCTTCACGAAAGGATGCGCGAGGCTTCGGCCGGTCCGACCGCAGGGGCGGCGGCATCGGCCACTTCACCAGGGGGTACCACTTTGCGCCTGCGTCACTTCGCCGGCCTCGCCACCGCCACCACGGTCGTCCTGGGGGCGGTCCTGCCCCTTCCGACCGCATCGGCGGCCGAAGGCGACACACTCTACGTCAATCCGAACCTCCCGTGCTCCACCGGCGGCGGGGGCACCGCGGAGCACCCTTACTGCCGCATCCAGGACGCCGTCGACGCCGCCAAGCCCGGGCAGACGGTGTACGTCGCACGGTGGACCCAGGCGTACCCGGAGGCCGTACAGGTCCGCAGCTCCGGCACCACCGACAAGCCGATCACCATCACCACCGGGGCCTGGACCGAGCAGTCGGACGAGACGACCGCCCAGATCGAGGCCGGAAGCGCGCCCGCGTTCAGCTTCCGCAACGGTGTCCACGACGTCATCGTGCGGAACTTCGGGATCGGCCTCGGCGGACAGACGGCACGCGTCGTCGACTCCCCGCGGATCACGATCGACCATGTGGCACAGTTCTTCAGCCCGTCCTCCTACCAGCGCGGGGCCGTCGAGGTCAGCGGCGGCTCGGACGACTTCAGGCTCACCCGGAGCGCCATCAACAGCGCCGAGGCCGCCGTACTGGTGGAGGGCTCGAGCCGCGCGGTCATCAGCACCAACGACATCTCCAGCGCCAAGGTCGCGGTCGCGACCGACAACGCCCCGTACACCGCCGTCACCAACAACACCCTCCAGCAGGAGTGCCACACCGTGGTGCGGCTGACCGGTGACGCGGTGGGCTCGCAGATCCACAACAACGTCATCACCACCACCGGCACCACCGGCGAGGGCTGCACCGACCCGCTGATCACGATCGAGCAGGGGAACGGCGCCGAGTACGTCGCCACCAACCTGACCCACAACCTGCTGCACTCGGCGGGCGGCGCCGTCCCCTACCTCTGGGGCGACAAGACCTTCGAGACCCCGGAGAAGCTGGCCGAGTTCATCGCCCCCTTCCTGAGCCCGGAGCAGGGACCGCCTTCCGGCACGGCCGACCTCCTCGGCGATCCTCAGCTCGCCGAGGACGGTTACTCCTACGACGGCCTGGGGACCACCTCCCCGGCCATCGACTCGGCGGACGCCAAGGCGATCGGCACCCTGGACACCGACCTCAACGGCCATCCCATCGTCGACGACCCGCAGGTCGCCGACGCGGCGAGCGGAAGCGGGCACCGCGACCGCGGCGCGTTCGAGCTGCAGAGCCTCGGCCTGCTCGCCCCCGCGGTCAACGGCGGTCCGGGCCCGTACCCGCTGAAGGTCACCGTCACCGCGAAGCCCGCACGGCAGAACTGGCCGACCAAGGTCAGCTACTCGGTCGACTTCGGTGACGGCACCGCGCCCGTGGCCTCCGCCACCCCGAGCGCCGAGCACGTCTACCAGAAGAGCGGGAAGTTCACCGTCACCCTGACCCAGACGGACCAGGACGGCCACGCCTACTCCTTCCAGGGCAACCGGCTCGCGGTGGTCAACGAGCCCGGCCTGCCCTCGGTGGCCTTCACCGCGACGCCCTGCACCACGTCACGCAGCACCGATTGCCTGAAGCCGCTCTCGTACGTCATCGACACGACCGGCAGCACCAGCCCCTGGCCGATCACCGACTACGCGGTCGACTACGGCGACGGCAGCCCCGTCAGCCACACTCCGGCCGTCCCGCACGTCTACCGCGCGGCGGGCGACTACACGGTGAAGGTGACCGCCACGGACGCGGGCGGCCAGACCGGAACGCTGACGAAGACCGTCGGCATCGGCTACCGTCCCAGCCTGTTCTCCGGGTACTCCCCGACCCGGGTGGCCGACACGCGCACCGGCAGCCACCCCGCGAAGATCGGCCCGGGCGGGAAGCTCACGCTCAAGGTCGGCAACGGCGGCGTCCCCGCCGGCGCGGCAGCGAGCGCGGTGGTGCTCAACGTCACCGCGGTCGCGCCGACCGGCGGCGGCTTCCTCGCCGTCGCTCCCGGTGGCACCGACCGGCCCACCAGCTCCAACATCAACTACACCGCGGGCGGGATCGTCCCCAACCTGGTGACCGTCCCGGTCGGCTCGGACGGCACGGTCAACGTCTGGAACGGCCACACCGGAGCCTCGGTGGACGTGGTGGTGGACTCCCTCGGCGAGTACAACCCGGAGTACGGCCACCAGTACTCGCCCCTCGCACCCGCGCGGCTGATGGACACCCGATACGGCATCGGCGTCCCGAAGGGGAAGATCAGCTCGGCCTGCGCCACCAAGCTGCAGATCCGCGGCAAGGCCGGCGTCCCGGCAGGGGCGAGCTCGGCGGTGCTCAACGTCACCGTCACCGAGCCCGACCGGGACGGGTTCCTGACGGTCGGTCACACCATGAGCAGCTCCAACCTGAACTTCCGTGCCGGCCAGACCGTCGCCAACCAGGTGACCGCCCCGATCGACGCGGACGGCACGGTGACCATCTGCAACACCGGTGGCGCCATCCACGTGGTGGCCGACGTCTTCGGCTACTACGCGGCGGACGGCGGCAGCCTGTTCACCCCCGTCCCGCCGAAGCGGCTGACCGACACCCGCTCCGACGGCACCGGCGCGATCGCCGGCGGCGCGTTCCACGCCGTCGCCTCCGGCGCACCGGCCGGGGCCACGGGTGCGGTGCTCAACGTCACCAGCGCGGGCTCGGACCGCGGCGGCTACCTGACCGTCTGGGCCGACGGGCGGCAGCGCCCCGGCACCAGCAGCGTCAACTTCGCCGCCGGGCAGATCGTCCCGAACCACGTCACCACGCCGCTGGGCGCCAACGGGCAGTTCGACGTCTACAACTTCCAGGGCACCACCGACGTCATCGCCGACCTCTTCGGCTACTTCACCAAGCCGCAGCCGTAACCCAGCCGCGCAACGGGCCGGTGCTCCCCGGACGGGGGCACCGGCCCACCCCGTTCACTCCGCCTCCGCCCCCACCCTCAGAGAGGTCCACCGTGCGCAAGCACCACCTCGCCGGCCTCGGCACCGCCACCGCGGTCGTCCTCGGGGTCGTCCTGCCCTTCCCGGCCGCCGCGGCCGATGCCGACACCCTCTACGTCAACAACACCAAGAGCTCCAACTGCTCGAACGACGGCTCCGGCACCGCGGCTCAGCCGTTCTGCACCATCCAGGCCGCCGCGGACGCGGCGCAGCCCGGCCAGACCGTCCGGGTAGTCCGCGGCAGCTACCCGGAGCAGGTCAAGCTGAACCGCTCCGGCACCGCCGACAAGCCGATCACCCTCGTCGGCGGTTCGATCCGCGACCGGGCCGGCATGCCCGTGATCGCGCTTCCCACCAGCAGGACCCACGCGTTCAGCGCCACCGGGGCGCACGACATCAAGGTGACCGGCTTCCGGTTCGCGTCCACCGCCGAAGCGGTGCTGCTCACCGACGCGCAGCGGATCACCTTCGAGGGCAACTACATCTGGGGCGGCAGCTCCGCCGAGGCGCCCCCCGCGGCGATCCGGGTGACCGGCGCCTCCGAGGACACCACGCTGAGCCGGAACATCGTGTACACCGAAGGCCTGCAGTCGATCAGCATCGAGGCCGGCGTCAAGGGCACGGTGGTGACCGGCAACGCGGTGACCCAGAAGCGGAACGCCGGCGGCATCACCGTGACCGACGCCCCGGGCACCGTGATCACCGGCAACAGCATCAGCGCGGGCTGCTCGCCCTCGCTGGCGCTGCTCGGCGACTCCTCAGGGGCCGTGGTCGAGAACAACCTCCTGGCGGCGGACCCGTACAACGCGAGGAACTCGGGGCTCTGCACCACGCCGACCTCCCGGCTCAAGGTCTCCGACGCTTCCCGGGCGGGCACCACCGTCGACTACAACATCGCCGACCCGTACGGCCACGGCGCGGTGGCCTACGACTGGGCGGGCACGCTCTCCAACAGCCTCAAGGACGCCGGTCAGGGTGCCCACGACCTGATCGCCGACCCGAAGCTGGGTGTCCCCGAGCTGGGCCTGCAGCCGGCTCCCGGCTCGCCCGCGATCGACTCCGCGGACGCCACTGCCCGCGGCGCGGCGGAGACCGACCTGTTCGGCTACCGCCGGATCGACGACCCGTACGTGGCCAACTCCGGTACGGGCAACGGCATCCACGACCGGGGTGCGGCCGAGTACACGACCTCGTCGAGGTCGGTCCTCCTGCAGCCCAGCGCGGACCGGGTGCCGACCGGCGCGCCGGTCACGATCGAGATCCGCGACCAGGAGAGCTGGTCCCCGGTGGTCGCGTACACGGTCGACTTCGGCGACGGCTCCGAGCCGGCCGTGACCACGGGCACGTCGGTGCAGCACAGTTACGCGACGGCGGGCGTGTACCGGCTGAAGGTCACCGTCACCTCGGAGAACGGTGACAGCAACACCATGGCCGACTCGACGGTGACCGTCAGCGAGCCGGGCCCGCTGGTGCCCCGGCTGACGGTCTTCCAGGTCGAGGGGCCGCTCACCTTCACCGCCTCGGCCGCGTCCAGCTCCTCACCGTGGACGATCACCAAGGAGATCCTCGACTACGGCGACGGCACCACCGTGGACCTGCTGACCACCTACGGCAGGTACTCGTACCACAAGGAGGGCGACTACACCGCCACCCTGACGGTCACCGACGCCGGCGGGCGCACCGAGAAGATCTCGCAGAAGGTGCACGTCGCCTACCAGCCGTCCGGCTTCCAACCGCTGGAGCCGGTCCGGGTGATGGACACCCGCACCGACTTCGCCGGGCGCACCACGCTGGGGCCGGGGCAGACCCTGACGATCCCGCTGGGGACCAGGATGGCCGAGGGCCTTCCGACCTTTCCCCTCGGCTACACCCCGACCGCCGTGGTGCTGAACGTCACCGCCCTCTCCAAGGACTCGGCGAGCTTTCTGACGGTCTACCCGGCGGGCACCGACCGGCCGGACACCTCGAGCCTCAACGTCGCGGCCAAGCAGGTCGTGCCCAACCTGGTGACCGTGCCGGTCGGCCCCGACGGCAACGTCGCCGTCTACAACAAGAGCGGCAACGTCGACGTGGTCGCCGACATCTTCGGCTACTACTACAACCAGGGCCCGGGCTCGAACCCCGGTGACCGGTACACCGCACAGGCTCCGGTCCGGCTGGCCGACACCCGCAGCTCGGGCACCCGGCTCGGCCAGGGCGGGGAGACCACCATCCAGGTCGCCGGGAAGAACGGCGTCCCGCTCGGGGCGACCGCGGCGGTCCTGAACGTCACCTCCACCGGCTCGACGGCGCCGAGCTTCCTGACCGTCTACCCGGCCGGCGGCAAGCGCCCCGAGACCAGCAACCTCAACTTCACCGCGGGGCAGACCGTCCCCAACCAGGTGGTCGTCCCGCTCAGCGCCGACGGCAAGGTGACGGTCTACAACCACGCGGGCAGCACCGACGTCGTGGCCGACCTGTTCGGCTACTACAGCCCGAGCGGCGAGGCCCTCTTCACCCCCGTGACCCCGACCCGCCTGGTGGACACCCGCGCCGCGGGCGGCCCGATCGGGCCGGGCGCCACCCTGAGCGTCGCCTCCGGCGCACCCGCCGGGGCCACCGGGGCCGTACTCAACATCACCGGCACCGGCTCCACCGCCGGCGGCTACCTGACCGTCTGGGCCGACGGCACCCCGCGTCCCGGCACCAGCAACCTCAACTTCACCGCCGGGCAGACCGTCCCCAACCACGTCACCACCCCGCTCGGCGCCAACGGGAAGTTCGACCTCTACAACTTCCAGGGCACCACCGACGCCGTGGCGGACGTCTTCGGCTACTTCACCAAGCCCTGACGAAAGCTCAGTGCCGAGCGAATGCCGTGTGACAGCGGCGCGATGATCGGCCATGATGCCCACCTACTACTGACACAAGCGCGCCGCCGCCCGGGAATCGCCCCAGGACGACCGACCGGGCGGCGCGCCTCTCTGGGGGATCTCCTTCGTGCGTATCAGACAACTCGCCGGGCTGGCCGGTGTGCTGGGCCTCGCGGGCGGCCTCGGCCTGCCCGTGATACCCGCTGCCGCGTACACGCCCGACACCCTCTTCGTATGGGGCGGCTCTTCCTGGTGCCACGACGCTCCGGGCGGGGGCGCCTTCGACAGCCCGTTCTGCACCATCGGTGCTGCGGCCCGGGAGGCGCTGCCGGGCCAGACCATCCAGGTCTTCGCCACGGACAACGGCTACCACGAGACCGTGAACCTGACCCGGTCGGGCACTCCGGACAAGCCGATCACCTTCGTCTCCGTGCCGCGCCCGGCCGAGTCCCACGAACCGGTGGCCAAGGTCTACGGGGCGGCGAACGGGCCTGCCTTCACGGTCATCGGTGCCCACGACATCGTCGTCAAGGACTTCAGCGTCGTCGGCGACGGCTCGGCGTTCGACATCAGGGACTCCAGCTCGGTACGGATCGAGCACACCACGGCCGGTCAGACCGCCGCGGCCTACGCCCCGACCGTCCTGCTGAGCGGTGCCACCACCGATGTCACCCTGGCACGCAACGTCGTCCGGGGCTCCAAGGTGGACAGCGTCCGGGTGGGCGCGGGGGTGAAGAACACGGTCGTCACCGGCAACGAGATCTCCGGTGGAAGCGGCCCGCAGCTCGCGGCCACCGACGCCCCGGGCACCGTGGTCACCGGCAACACCCTGCTGCAGGGCTGCGGCACCGTCCTGCAGCTGGCCGGCGCCTCCACCAACTCCGCCGTCCACAACAACATCGCGACCACCACGGACGCCGCCTGCACGGGCGACAAGCCCGTGGTCTCGGTCGCGGAGGCCTCCGCGACGGGCACCACGCTGGACCACAACCTCGTCCACCCCGCCGGTGCCGACGGCATGCCGTACAACTGGGCCGGCAAGGCCGCTCGTACGCCCGCCGACCTGGGCGCGGCCTCCGGCGGCCAGGGCCTGCACGACCTGGTCGCCGACCCGCAGCTCACCGGCGACGGCAACGCCGCCCACGGGCTCGCCAAGACCTCTCCCGCCGTGGACTCGGCCGACGCCGACGCCCCGGGCGTGCTCGCCGCCGACCTGAACGGGAACCCGGTCACCGACGACCCCGAGGTCGCCAACTCCGGCGCGGGCTCGGCCCCGCGTGACCGCGGCGCGTACGAGCTGCAGAGCATCGGCGGGCTGAAGGTCTCCTTCACCGGCGCCCCGGCACCGTACCCGGCGAAGGTGACGGCCACCGCGAGCCTCCAGCAGAACTGGGACGGCCCGGTCACCTACTCCTTCAACTTCGGTGATGGGACGAGCCCGTTGGTGTCCACCAAGCCCGTGGTGGAGCACGTCTACACCGTGGACGCATGGGGGGACACGCTCTCCGTCACCGCGACCGGACCCGACGGCCGCAGCTACTCGGCCCAGGCTTCCGACCTCGTGAAGATCAACAAGCCCGGTGCTCCCACCGTCTCGTTCCAGCTCGCCCCGTGCACCTCGGCGGAGACCGGCGCCTGCCGGCATCCGCTGACGTACGTCGTCGACGTGTCGGGGTCGAAGAGCCCGTGGCCGATCACCGGCTACACCGTCGACTACGGTGACGGCACCCCGGTGAGCACCGACCCGAGCGCCCCGCACACCTACCGCGTGGCGGGCGAGTACACCATGACCGTCACGGTCAAGGACGCGGGCGGCCAGACCGCCAAGGCCTCGCGCAAGGTCTCCGCCTCCCCGCGGCCCGGCATGTTCAACGGCTACAGCCCCGTCCGGGTGGCCGACACCCGCAAGGCCTCGCCGACCGGCCGGCTGGCCGCAGGTGGCAGCTTCAGCCTCAGGGTCGGCGACGGCGCCATCCCCGGCGGCCTCGCCACCAGCGCCGTGGTGCTCAACGTCACCGCCGTCAGCCCCGGCGGCAGCGGCTGGCTCGCCGTCGGCCCGGGCGCCCAGGGCCGCCCGAACACCTCCAACATCAACTACACCGCAGGGCAGGTCGTCCCGAACCTGGTGACCGTCCCGGTCGGCTCGGACGGCACGGTCACCGTCTGGAACATGCCCGGCGGTCCGGCCGTGGACGTGGTCGTGGACGCCCTCGGCGCCTACGACCCGGACCACGGCGACCGGTACACCAACCTCGCCAAGCCGGTCCGGATCATGGACACCCGGTACGGCACCGGCACGCCGGCCGGAAGGATCAGCTCGGTCTGCGACGGCTCGTCCGCCGACACCAAGCTGAAGATCCGCGGGGCGAACGGGGTTCCCGCCAATGCGGGCTCGGTGGTTCTGAACGTCACCGTGACCGAGCCCGAGCGGGACGGCTTCCTGACCGTCGGTCACTCCAGGACCACCTCGAACCTCAACTTCAAGGCCAACCAGACCGTCGCCAACCAGGTGATCGCTCCGCTGGACGAGGACGGCACGGTGACCATCTGCAACAGCGGTGGTCGCGTGCACGTGGTCATGGACGCCTTCGGCTACTACGCGCCGGACGGCGGCAGCCGGTTCCAGCCCGTCTCCCCGCAACGAGTCTTCGACACCCGTAGCGCGATCTACAACAACAGGCCCCTCGGCCCGGGCGTCACGGAGGTGGTGGACGTCAACGGCATCGGCGGCCCCGACTCGGGCACCACGGGCGCCGTCCTCAACGTCACCGCCATCACCCCGGACGCCCCGGGCTACCTGACCGTCTGGGCCGGCAACGACACCCGACCCGGCACGAGCAACGTCAACTTCACGCCCGGCCAGATCGTCGCCAACCACGTCGTCACGGGGGTCAACGATCCCGCGGGCTTCGCGTTCTACAACTCGGCCGGCCACACCCACGTGGCCGCCGACCTGTTCGGCTACTTCTTCCGAGAGATGCAGTAACCGTCGCGCGACTCGGGCCGGTGCACCCTCACGGGTGCACCGGCCCTTCGGCGTTCAGGCCTGCGCCCGCCCGGCGCGGTCCGCGTTGGCGAGGATCGCGTCGTGCAGCCACCGGGCGAGGCCGGGTGCGACCTTCTCGTAGGTGGCGGTGAAGCGGGGGTCGGTGACGTACAGGTCGGCGATGCCGCGGTGGATCTGGTAGGTGCAGTCGTAGAAGGAGTCGACCATGTGCTGCCGGTGCACCTCGGCGAGGTCCATCGCCTCGCCGCTGTCGGGGGCGAGGCCCGCACCGAAGGCTGCGGCGAGGCGCTGGTTGAGGGCGTCGACCTCGGCCTTGATGCGCTCCCAGTCGGCCTTGGTGTAGGTCGCCGTCCGCTGCTGGGACTCCTTCCATGCCTCCGTCCCTCCCCACCGCTGCTCGGCCTCGGCCTCCCAGCTCTCCTGGTAGTCCTCGCCGAAGACCTCGAACTTCTCCTCGGGTGTCAACTGAATGCCCATCTTCCGTGCCTCCATGGCGTGTTCGACTGCAGCGGCCAGCTGCTGGAGGTGGGTGATCCGCGCGCTGATCAGCTGGTGCTGACGGCGCAGGTGCTCGGTCGGGCTGACCGACTCGTCGTCCAGGATGGCCGCGATCTCATCAAGGGGGAACCCGAGCTCGCGGTAGAACAGGATCTGCTGCAGCCGGTCGAGGTCGTCGTCCCCGTACCGGCGATAGCCGGCCGGGGTACGGCCGGCGGGCGACAGCAGCCCGATCTCGTCGTAGTGATGCAGGGTCCGTACGGTCACCTTGGCGATCGCCGCGACCTGCCCCACCGAATAACCGCTCACCGGGGTTGCTCCCTTCTTGCTGAGCTCCACCCTGCTGCCTCCCGTTGCGTGAGGGTCAAGCACGGACCGTACGAGTCTCCGAGCGGAGCCCCGCACGGCCTCCACGGTTTGGGCACACCGGCCAATTGTCGGGCCACCCCGAGGCCCACGACGATGACGACATGATGACCCCGCCCCTGTCCCGACGCCTGGCCGCCGAGGCCGTCGGCACCGCCGTACTGGCCGCCGTACTGGTCGGTTCCGGGATCCAGGCCACCGGCCTCAGCCAGGACGGCGGGGTCCAGTTCCTCGCCAACGTCCTCGCCTCCGTGCTGGCGCTGGCCGTCCTGATCGCCCTGCTCGCACCCGTCTCGGGTGCCCACTTCAACCCGCTGGTCTCGGCCGCCGCCTGGTGGACGGACCGCCGCAGCGGCACCGGCCTTACCGCCCGCGAGCTGGGCGCGTACGTGCTGGCGCAGCTGGCCGGCGCGGTGGTCGGGGCGGGCGTGGCCAACGCGATGTTCGAGCGGCCGTTCGTACAGCTCTCCGGCCATGACCGCTCGGCCGGCCACCTCTGGCTGGCCGAGGGGGTGGCCACCGGGGTGCTGATCCTGCTGGTCTTCGGCCTGCTGCGGAGCGACCGGGCCCGGTACGCGCCGGTAGCGGTGGCCGCCTGGATCGGCGCCGCCTGCTGGGGCACCTCCTCCGGCAGCTTCGCCAATCCGGCGCTCACCTTCGGACGGGCGCTGAGCGACAGCTACACCGGCATCGCCCCGGGCTCGGTCCCGGCCTTCGTACTGGCCCAGGTGGTGGGTGCGGGGGTCGGGCTGACGCTGGTGACCCTGCTCTTCGGCCGCAGCTCCGACCGCGCCCCGGACGACGCCCGGGAGCTCGTCGCGCACTGAGGGCGCAGGCGCGGCCCCTCCGAAGAAATGATCGCTTGACAGGTATCCCCCCAACCGCGGGAAGCTGTCGATCATCAATTCTGGGTCCGCCCAGAGCATTTGGGGGGTTCGCGTGCGAATAGCACGATTTCTGGCGGGCACGGGGGTGATCGTCCTGGGTGTGGCGGTCCTTCCCGGCATCGCCCACGCCGAACCGGCGGGCGGAACGCTGTACGTCAGCCCGAGTCAGGCCTGCTCCGACAGCGGGACCGGCTCCGAGGCCGCACCGTTCTGCACCGTCCAGGCCGCCGCCGACGTGGCGGCCGCCGGGCAGACCGTCGTGGTCCATCCGGCCGCCTACCGGGAGAAGGTGACGATCACTCGCTCCGGGACGGCTGCCGCGCCCATCACGTTCAGGACCAGCTCGAAGGTCGCCAAGGCGGGCTTCTTCGTCGACACCCTGGCCGTGACCGGCGCCTCGCACCTCCGGTTCGAGGGTGCCCAGGGTGCCAACATCGTCGTCTCCGGATCGAGCGACGTCTGGTTCGACAACGCCCTGCTGAGCCTCGGCACCCTGCACGTGACCGACGGCTCGACCGGCGTCTCCCTGACCAGGAGCGAGATCTACAACCGCAGCTCCGGGACCGGTTCGCCGATCGTCGTCGACAAGGGCTCGGCGAAGACGGTCATCAGCGGGAACATCGCCTACCCGCCCACCGACTCGCAGAGCCCCGCCCCGCTGATCTCCGTCGACGGGGCGACCGGCACCGCCGTCACCGGGAACACGCTGCGGGTCACCTGTGGAGCGGCCGTCGGGGTCGGCGGCAAGGCCACCACCACGACGGTGGAGAACAACGTCGTGACGGTCTCGCCCTCGGGCGGCTCCTGCAAGCCGCCCGCCCTGGTACGGGTGTCCGGCGACTCGGCCGCACAGACCAGGAGCGCGTACAACCTCTTCGATCTCCCCGCCTCGGCGGCGGTCTACGACTGGGCGGGGACGTCCTACTCCTCGCTGCCCGCCTTCCGCTCGGCCACCGGCCAGGGCGCCCATGACCTGACCGGTTCGGCGGACGAGCGGAGCAACAGTCTCTGCGGGGGCCGCTACGCCCCGGCGGAGGGTTCCCCCGCGATCGACTCCGCCGACGCCACCGCCCCCGGGGCGCTGGCGACCGACTTCTGGGGCACCGCGCGCGCCGACGACCCCGGGGTGGCCAACTCCGGTACGGGCGCGGGCTACCACGACCGCGGCGCGCTCGAGCTGACGAACTGCATGGACCTCGGCCCCTACGACGGCGGCGCGCCCGCCAAGGCGTACGGGGCTCGCGGCGTCTGGGTCCCGGTGACCGTGTACCAGAACTGGGCCCTGCCCGGGAAGATCACCGTCGACTGGGGTGACGGCACGACCTCGTCCGACCAGTTCACCGGTACGCAGACCGTCCCGGTGCGCCACAGCTACGACCGCCCCGGCACGTACTCCGCGACCATCACCGCCACGGCCGGCGGGCTGACCCGGACCAGGACGGTGAGCGCCACCACCGAGGGCAGCCAGTACCGTCCCGTCGCCCCGACCCGGGTCCTCGACACCCGCAACGGCACGGGGACCGGCGGCGTGACCGCGGCCGTCCCGGCGCGGGGCGTGCAGCACTTGGACCTCACCGGCGTGCTGCCCACCGCGGATGTCACCGGCGTCGTCGTGAACATCACCGCCGTCAACCCCGGCGCGGACGGCTTCGTCACGGCGTACGCCACCGGCACCGAGCGTCCGGCCACCTCCGCGCTGAACTTCACCCGCGGGGCCGTCGTCGCCAACCTGGCGACGCTGAACAGCGGGAAGATCGACCTCTTCAACGGAGCCTCCGCGGCCACCGACCTGGTGGTGGACCTCGAGGGGTACTACCTGAAGGGTGCCGGGGACGGCTACCACCCGGTCAGCCCGACCCGCCTGCTGGACACCCGGGCCGCCACCGCCGCCCGGCCGGCCCAGAAGGTACCCGCCGGGGGCACGGTCACCGTCAAGGTGGCCGGATCCGGCTCCGTGCCGAAGGAGGCCACCGCGGCCGCGCTGAACGTCACCGAGGCCGACGCCACCGCAGCCGGTTTCATCACCGCGTACCCGGCAGGGACCGAGCGGCCGACCGCCTCGAACCTCAACTTCACCGCGGGCGCGATCGTCCCCAACAGCGCGGTGGTGCCACTGGGTTCGGACGGCTCCGTGACCTTCCACAACGGCTCCTCGGCGCCGGTGAGCCTGGTCGTCGACCTCCAGGGCTACTACAGCCCCACCGGCGGCCTCGCCTTCGCGGCGGTCCAGCCGCAGCGCGTCCTGGACACCCGCGACGGCACCGGGGTCGAGAACTCCGTCGCAAGGCCGGTGCCCGCCCAGGGCGTGGCCAAGGCCGGTCTCGGCTGGCTGGGGGCGTGGGGACCGTTCGGCCATGAGGACGCGAAGGCCGCCGTTCTGACCACGACGGTCACCCGGCCGGCCTCGCCCGGCTATCTCACCGTCTACCCCTCGGGCGTCAGCCGGCCGACCGCCTCGAACCTCAACTTCACCGCGAACCAGACCCTCGCGGCGCTGACGGTCACCGGCCTCGGCCCGGACGCGCACGCGTCCTTCTTCAACGGCTCCGGCGGCACGGTCGATGTCATCTCGGACGTGACGGGCTACTTCTTCGCCTGATCCCCTGAGTTGAACGTGTGGGGGCCCGGTCGTCGACCGGGCCCCCACACGTTCAACTACACCGCGAAGAAGGACTTGGCGCGGAGCAAGGCGTCCTCGTCGCTGAGCACATCGCCCGGGCGGGTGCCGTTGCCGAACAGGACACCGCCCCAGCGCATGCCCAGGTAGTCGGCGCAGCGCTGGAGGGTACCGGCGACCGGGTCGGCGTCGGTGCGGTCGGAGGAGGAGTGCGAGGTGACACCCCAGAGCGTGCGGCCGGCCATCCGCCGCTTGAAGTCGACGCCGGGCACGCGCAGCCAGCCGGACCAGTGGTCCAGGTAGAGCTTGGTGGTCGTGGAGAGGCTGTACCAGTAGAGCGGCGAGACGATCACCAGGTCCGTGGCGTCGAGGGTGGCGTCCAGCAGGGTGCGCTCATGGCCGACGGGCTGCGGGTAGACGCCGTCCCCGCTGTGCCGGAGGTCCTCGAAGGGCTGCAGAGGCAGGTCGGCGAGGTGCAGCCAGCGCTGCTCGGCCCCGACGGGCAGGTGCTCGGCGGCCAGGCGGGCGAGCTGCTCGGCGTTGCCGTCGTGGCGGGCGCTGCCCGTCAGGAAGAGGAAGCGGCGGTCCATCCGGAGGAACTCCTGGGTCCTAGAAGGGCAGTACGCGGTTGCTCATCAGGTGATCGTATCGGCCGCCTCCGTGGGCAGTTGGGTACCCATAAGGGGCGCGGGGAACTGCGCGAGGCGGAAGGTGCGGCGCCGTCACTCCCGCTCTCGCACAGTTCTCCCCCAGCCTTCGGCCGGGAGGTGCCCACACGCGCCCCTGTGGTTGGCCGAACCTGATCGAGGGGGTCCGCCGATCGGTTGATGCGCGGGGCGGCGGGCGGACCGACGAGGCCTCGGGCCCGGAACGCGGCCACGGACTGCCCGCGATGCGGGCCCGCGTACGGCAGTTGGGCGGCACCCTGACCGTCGAGAGCACCCCCGGCGAGGGCACCGTCGTCTCCGCCGCGATCCCGCTGGAGGCGGCATGAACGACCCCGTACGGCTGCTCGTCTGCGACGACCACGCGGTGGTGCGGGCCGGGCTGCTCGCCCTGCTCGCCAAGTTGGGCGTCGACACCCGGGCCGGCGCGGTCGCCGCCGCCAAGGAACGCCGACTGCTGCGCTGAAAGGAACGACTGCGCCGATCAGCCGCGCCGACGGCCCTTGAGCCCGGCCACGGCGAACATCACCATGGCCCCCGCCATCAGCACCATCCCGGCCGTCGAGAACACGAGCCCGACACCCTCGGTGGCGTCCAGCACACGGGGGACGCCGTTCGCCAGCATCACCAGGTAGATCAGGAGATAGGCCACGCCGACCGACCGCGCGGCCTCCGGCTTCTCCCGCCACCAGCGCGGCACCCAGCGACCGGCGATCATCGCGATCCCGACCGGTAGGAGCGTCAGGCTGCTCAGTGCCAGGATCGCCAGGGTGAAACCGGTACGCATCGGAAGGTCCAGCTCTCTGTAGCGGGGTGCGAGGAACTGACTGCCGACCAGACTTCCCGGCTCACCGTCGGATCATCGTACCCACGCACCGCTGCAAGCGTCAGAGCACCTCCGCCAGCTCGCGCAGCAGCTTCGCCTTGGCCCGGGCGCCGACCATCGTCCTCACCGGCTCGCCCGCCTTGAACACCATCAGCGTCGGCATCGACAGCACCGCGTACGCCGCCTGGGTCTCCGGGTTGCTGTCCACGTCCACCTGGACGACCTTGAGCCGCGCCGCCTCCTCCTTCGCCACGTCGGCCAGCACCGGCGCGATCATCCGGCACGGCGCGCACCAGTCCGCCGTGAAGTCCACCAGCACCGGCAGCTCGGCCCCCAGCACCTCCTCCGCGAAGGTCAGGTCGGTGACCGTCACAACTCCCTCTGTCTGCAGCACGATCAAGCCCCTCTCAGTTTTCGTCCGTTGTCAGTTCGCAACGCGGCTCGGGCCCGCCGGGCGCCGCCGCCTCGGCCTCCAGCTCGGCCCGGGCCAGCTGCGCGCCGACCTGGTCGCGGACCGCCTGCAGCCGGGCGATGCACTCGTCGAGCTCGGCGAGCTTGCTCCGGTACACCTCCAGCGAGGCCGGGCAGGAGTCGCCCGCCGGATGCCCGGCCCGCAGGCACTCCACGAACGGCCTGGTGTCCTCCAGCCCGAACCCGAAGTCCTGCAGCAGCTGGATCTGCCGCAGCAGCCGCAGATCCTCCTCGCCGTAGGCGCGGTAGCCGTTGCCACTGCGCCGCGCGGGCAGCAGGCCACGAGACTCGTAGTACCGCAAGGTGCGCGTGGTGGTGCCCGCCCGCTCTGCCAGTTCGCCGATCCGCATGCCGACGACGGTAGACCTTGACGCCGACGTCAACGCCAGCGGTTCACGGCCGGTGCCGGCTCAGGACGCCTCGCCGCGCGCGCAGGCCTCGGCGCGCCGGAGCAGCAGCGTGCGCTCGCGCCCGTTCCGGGTGAGCGAGGCCGCGCGCTCGAACTCCTCCCGCGCCTCCTCGAACCGCCCGAGTTTGGCCAGCAGGTCGCCGCGCACGCCGGGCAGCAGGTGGTACGCCTTCAACGCGGGTTCGTCCGCAAGCCGGTCGGCCAGCGCCAGGCCGGTGGCGGGTCCGTACGCCATCGCCAGGGCGACGGCGCGGTTCAGCTCCACGACGGGGGACGGCGTCACCCCGGCGAGCTGCTCGTACAGTGCCGCGATTCCCGCCCAGTTGGTCTCCTCCGGCGTACGGGCCCGGGCGTGGCAGGCGGCGATCGCGGCCTGCAGCGTGTACGGGCCCGGGGCGCTCCCGTGGGCCCGGGTGATCCGCTCGGCGCGTTCGAGAGCGGCCAGGCCACGGCCGATGAGGACGTAGTCCCAGCGGCCGCGGTCCTGGTCGAGCAGCAGGACGGGCTCGCCGGTCGGTCCGGTCCTGGCCCGCGAGCGCGAGGCCTGGATCTCCATCAGCCCGACCAGGCCGTGCACCTCCGGCTCCTCGGGTGCCAGCCCGGCCAGGACGCGGCCGAGCCGCAGGGCCTCCTCGCACAGCGCCGGGCGCATCCAGTCGTCGCCGGCGGTGGCCGAGTAGCCCTCGTTGAACACCAGGTAGATGACCTCCAACACGGAGGACAGCCGGTCCGCGAGCTCCTCCCCGCGCGGGACCTCGAAGGGGACATGGGCCTCGGCCAGCGTCTTCTTCGCCCGGACGATCCGCTGGGCGACGGTCGCCTCCGGGACGAGATACGCGCGGGCGATCTCCTTGGTGGTCAGACCGCCGAGCAGCCGCAGCGTGAGCGCCACCCGGGCATCGGTGGAGAGCACCGGGTGGCAGGCGGTGAACACGAGGCGCAGCAGGTCGTCGTCGATGTCGTCCTCCTCGAGGACCGCATCGAGCTCGGGCGCGGGCTGCTCCGTCTCCAGCTCGTGCCCGAGCTCCTCGATCTTGCGTTCCAGCCGCTGCTGCCTGCGGATCAGATCGATCGCCCGGTGCTTGGCGGTGGCCATCAGCCAGGCGCCCGGGTTGCGCGGCACACCCGACTCCGGCCACTGCTCCAGCGCGGCGACCAGGGCGTCCTGGGCCAGCTCCTCGGCCAGCCCGATGTCCCGTACGATCCGCACCAGGCCGGCGATGAGCCTGGCGGACTCGATCCTCCAGACCGCCTCGATCGTGCGATGGGTGTCGGAAGCCGTCACGGCAGCCAATCAGACCAGATTTCCGCCGTGACCGCTTCCCTGGCACGCCTACCGCCTGCGCGGCTACTGCTTCGCGGCGTTGGCCTCCAGGCCCGCGCGGATCGCGTCCTCGCGCGCGGCCTGCTCCGGGGGGAGGATGTCGGCCGGGAAGTCCGACGCCTCGAAGACCTGCCGGACCTCCAGCTCCGTGCCGCCGTCGAAGGGGGCGCGGGAGGCCCACTCGATGGCCTCCTCCTTCGACTTCACCTGGATCACCCAGAAGCCGGCCAGCAGTTCCTTGGTCTCGGTGAACGGCCCGTCGGTCACCGTGCGCTTCTCGCCGTCGAACTTGATCCGAACACCCTTCGAACTCGGGTGCAGCCCGTCGAGCGCGAGCAGCACGCCGGCCTTGGCCAGCTGCTCGTTGTACGCGCCCATCTCGGCGACCAGCTCCGCACTGGGCAGCACGCCCGCCTCGGACTCCTCGCTCGCCTTGACCAGCATCATGAATCGCATCGTGGTGTCTCCTTCTGCTTCCGGTTCGGGAGCCTGGCGTCCGGCCGGTCGTGGCCCGGCCGATCCCACGCTCTACCTACACGTCGAACGGGAGACACGGATCTCGACACGGCGCGCGGAATTCTTTTCCGACCCGGACACCCGGACGCGGCTGCGCCTCGTACGAGCGGCGAGGCTCGCGCGAGGCGCAGGTCCAGGGGTTCCGGTGGCGGGGGGACGGGGCGCGGTCAGGCCTTGCTGTTGGCGCGGCGGCGCAGCACGAAGGCGCCGGCCGCACCGCCGACCAGGACGAGCGCGCCGCCGCCGACCGTCCGGGCGGTGTCGACCCCGGACACCGCTCCGCCGGTGCCGGCCAGCGACGGGCCCTTCGGCACCCGGGCGCTCGTGGTGGGGAAGCCCTCGGTCCCGCAGGTGATCTCGGCGCTCGCGCCCTTCACCGTCACCTGAACGGTGCCGTGGCGTACGGTCACGACCTTCGTCCCCGCCGGGGTGGTGAAGGTCGCGCCGGCGCCGTCGGTCAGGTGCTCCGTGCCCTTGGTGTCGACCACGCGCAGGTCGCCGACGCCCGCGCAGGCGACGATGTCACCGTCGTTCAGGATGATGCTGCCGCCCTCGGTACGGCCCTGGATCGGCGTCGCCGTCATGCCGTCCGCGTACGCGGGGCCCGAGACCATCGCCGTCACCGCCAGCGCACCGATCGCCAACGCAGTTCCCCCGCAAAGCCTTTCCCTGGTCAAAGCTGACATGAGATCTCCTCGCAGTCTGCGAACCGGCGCTGGGTTCCGCCGGTGGTCGAGGGCCAGGGTCCCGTGAAAAATCGTCACATAACACCGCTGAACGGGTGCTTGGCGAGAGACCGCGGCGGGGCCCTGCGGCCGGGTGCGGCCGCCACTCGGCCATCCGGGCGAACTCGGCCCTGTTCACGCATCAGAAGGCCGTACGCCAGGAAGAAGGACGGGCTGGGGGGCCGTGGACACAAGCACCTCGTCGCCCCCACCGCCGCACCCGCTGGAGGTCCCGCGATGTCCCGTCGGCGCCCCCGCTTCGTCTGCAGCTCCCTCCTCGCCGCCGGGGTGACCCTCGGCATCGGGGCCTGGATGGTCTACGGCGGTACGCGCACCGAGGCCCCGCCGCACCCGGCCGCCGCCGACGCGTTTCCCACCCGCCTCGGGACTCCCTCCCCCACCGCCACCGTGCCGGCGGTGCCGACCATGCCGTTCTCCAAGCCCACGCGCATCCGCATCCCGAGAGTCGGGATCGACGCCCCGGTCACCGCGGTCGGACTGGACGACTCCGGCCGCCTGGTCCCCCCGGAGACGGACCGCAACCTGGCCGGCTGGTACCAGGAGAGCGTGCCGCCCGGCAGTGTGGGGAACTCCGTGCTCGTCGGCCATGTCGACACCATGCGGGGGCCGGCGGTCTTCTACGCCCTGGGAGCCCTGCACCGAGGGGACACCATCGACATCACCCGGGCCGACAGCAGCACGGCGGAGTTCTCCGTCGACGCCATCGAGGTCTACGCCAAGGCCGACTTCCCCTCCGACCGCGTCTACGCCGCCACCACGCGGCCCGAACTCCGCCTGATCACCTGCGGCGGCGGCTACACCAGGTCCACCGGCTACCTCGGGAACGTCGTGGTCTACGGCCACCTCACGAAAGCCCTCCCCGGCCCGTGACTCCGGTGCGTGGGCGCTGCCTCTCCGGAAACCTGTTATCACGTTCTGTGATCGCAGCTGATCGCGCAGCCACCGCGGGGGTGCGAGCAGGCACGCGAAGCACCGGTGGTGCACCCTCCCTGAGCCTCGTACGCCCCCGAAGCATCAGTGCGACGCGTGCGCCGCCGCTTCCGTCAAGCGGTGGGCGGACCGCGCAAATATGATGAACGGTGACTGGCCCGCGCCCCGACGCACCTCGGAGGGTCAATGGCCCGACGCCGTCCCATCCGGCCCGCGAGCGCCGACGACCTGCTGACCGAGCTCGGGAGACTCACCGCCCAAGCGCTGGAGCGGGCAGAGCTGCAGCAGGCCCGGGTCGAACTGGCCGAGGCCCTGCAGCGCGAGCTGCTCCCGGGCGCCCTGCCGCAGCTGCCCGGCCTGCGAGCGGCGGCCCGTTACGCGCCCGCCCGCCACGGCCTGGACGTCGGCGGCGACTGGTACGACGGCTTCCGGCTGCCCGGCGGGGCACTGGGGTTCTCCATCGGCGACGTCCAGGGCCACGATGTCGAGGCGGCGGCCTTCATGGGGCAGGTCCGGGTCGGTCTGCGCGCTGTGGCCGCTGCCGCCGCGGACCCGGGCGAGGTGCTGCGCCAGGCCAACGAGCTGCTGCTGTCGATGGACTGCATGCTCTTCGCGACCTGCAGCTTCCTCCGCTTCGACCCGGTCGGCTGGGAGCTGACCGACGCGCGGGCCGGCCATGTCCCCGCGGTCTGGGCCACGGCCGACGGCCGCAGCGGTGTCGCCGAGGACGCGGGGGGCCTGCCGCTCGGCATCAGGACCGGCGACGCGTACCCGGTGACCCGCCGGCAGCTGACGACGGCGGGGGCGTTCGTCCTGCTCACGGACGGGGTGGTCGAAGGGCCGTCCTTCCCGATAGGCGCGGGTCTCGACCAGGTGACGCGGGTGGTCCGCGCCGGGGTGACCGCCGATCCCGACGAGCTGGCGGCCGAGGTCATCAAGGTGGCCGACCTCACCGGCCACACCGACGACGCCGCCGTCCTGGTCCTCCGCCATGACGCGCCGACGGGCACCGCCGGGTGACGGAGGAGACGGGTCCGCGCGTGTCACGACCGGCGTCGGGTGGAGGACGTTGTCTGATGGCTGCTGTGGTGCGAAACGAGGAAATCCGGCGGCTCACCGCAACAGGTCTGCAGATCCTCGCCGTCGCCGCCGTCTACTTCGCGGCCGGCCGGCTCGGCCTGCTGCAGCAGGTGGTCGTCGCGGGCGCGAAGGTCACGCCGCTCTGGCCGCCCACGGGCATCGCCCTGACCTGCCTGCTTCTGCTGGGGGTGGGGATCTGGCCGGGGATCACTCTCGGCGCCTTCCTCGTGATCGCGACGATCGGCTCGTTCAATCCCGCCACCGTCGGAATCGTCGTCGGGAACACCCTCGCCCCCGTGTGCGCCCTGCTGATGCTCCGTCGGGTGGGGTTCCGCGTCGAGCTGGACCGGTTGCGGGACGGGGTGGCGCTGGTCTTCCTGGGCGCCTTCGCAGGGATGCTGATCAGCGCGACGATGGGAGCCGGCTCGCTGGTGCTCGAAGGCTCGCTGCCGACGAGCGCCTTCTGGCACACCTGGGCCGCCTGGTGGACGGGTGACGCGATGGGCGTGCTCGTGATCACGCCGCTGCTGCTGGTCATCCGCGAGGCCCGGCTGCCCCGGGGCATCGGCCTCTACCAGTGGGCCGAGCCGGCGGCGCTGCTGGCCGGTACCGCGGTCGTCACGCTCGTCGTCAGCAGGACCTCGCTCGATCTGCTGTTCCTGGTCTTCCCTTTGCTCATCTGGGCGGCCCTGCGCTTCCAGCTGGCCGGTGCGGCGCCGTGCGTCCTGCTGGTGTCGGTGATCACGATCTCGGCGGCGACCGACCACGTCGGACCGTTCGCGGAGCACGGCCTCCTCGCCATCATGGTGACGCTGCAGGGCCTCAACGGGGCAGCCGCACTGACCGCCCTGCTGCTGGCGGCGATCATCACCGAGCGGAAGAGCACCTACCGAAGGATCCAACAGGCCTGCACCGAGCTGGCCGAGGTGGTGGCCCGCCTCGCACCGGGCGAGGCGGGCCACCGATGGCCGCCGGCGGAGGACGGTGACCGACGGACCGGAGGCTAGGTGCGCTTCGGGCTCGCGCAGTGAGCCCGGACCACGTCGGCGAACCGCTGGAGCCCCGGTGCGCTGTGCGTGACGAAGAGATTGGGTTCGATGAGTTCGAGCTCCATCACGACGGGCGATCCGTCGTCCGAGAGGGCGAGGTCCACACGCCCGATGAGGACCGGGCCCCGGCCCGGAATCGCGGCGAGGGCTCGGGCGGCCACCTCGAGTTCGGCGGCGGACGGCTGATGCTCCGTGAGGCCGGGATGGGCGACCCGGGCGTTGTCGATCACCCCGACATCGGTCAGCACGGGCCCCTTGCGCATCGCATGGCTGAAGGCGCCGCCGAGGAAGACGAGTGCCCGTTCCCCTTCGGCGATCCTGGACAGGTACGGCTGCACCATCGCGGTCGCCCCGGCGGAGTGCAGGGACCTGACGTGGCGTTCGGCCGAGGCGAGCTGGCTCTCGACGTACCGGGCGGTGTCGCGGGCGCCGGCGGAGACGGTGGGCTTGACGACGAACTGACCGCTCCCGGGCAGGACGATCTCCTCGCCGGGAGCGATGAAGGTGGTCGGCACGACCGGGATCCCCTGCTCGGCGAGATCCCGGAGATACCGCTTGTCACTGTTCCAGCGGACGACGTCGGCCGGGTTGTGGAGCCGGGTCGCGGCACCGACCTCGTCGACCCAGGCGAGGTACTCACCGAGCCGGTCACCGTAGTCCCACGTGGACCTGATGATCACGCTGTCGCACGCCGACCAGTCGTAGCCCTCGGCGTCCCACGGCACCGCGGCGGCGTCGACGCCGCGCGCCCGCAGCGCATCGACCATCAGCGGGAGGTCGACGTCGTGCTCGATCCCGACGGTGGCCGTGGCCAGCACCACCCGCTCCGCGACAGTCACCGGCATCTCCTCGGCTGCTCGTTCCGGATCCGCGGCGGCCCGCCACCCGGCAGGGGCACACGCGTTCGCCCTGGCACCCTACCCGGCCGCGCCCGGGCGGTCAGCGTGACGCAGAGGGCCAACCCCAGGGGCGCGTGGGGGCACCTGGCCGAAGGCTGGGGAGAACTGCGCGAAGCGGGAGGGCACAGGTCGTCGCCTTCCGGTCTCGCGCAGTTCCCCGCGCCCCTGTGGTTACCCGATCCTGATCGCCCTGGGTTACCCGATCCTGACGGGTTGGCCGAGGTCCAGGTCCGAGCTGACCACCCGGGGGGTCCGGACGCCGTCCGGGAGCCGCAGGGCGACCGCCGCCGCGTAGCCGTCCGGGACCGGGACGTCCCCGAAACCCCACCCCGCGGGCTCGGCCGGCAGCGAAGCGCCGCCGGCCAGGCCCGGGTACTCCGGACCGAGGCCGACGTAATCGGCGTCCACCCCCTGTGAGAGCCCCACCCCCGTCCCCTTGAGGTACGCCTCCTTGCGGACCCAGCAGCGCAGCGTCGCCTCCGCCCTACGCTCCTGCGGCAGCCCGTCCAGGACGGCGCGCTCGGCCGGGTGGAGCTGCGAGGCGATGTCCAGGCCTGCCGCCTCCTCGAAGGGCCCGCGCTGCTCGACGTCGACACCGACGACGTCCCGCGCCAGCGCGATCACGGCGAGCCCGCCGGTGTGCGAGAGCGAGAACTCGACCGAGGGGCCGGACACCGTCACCGGCCGGCCGTGCGGGCCGCCGCACCCGGGACAGGCCGCCCGGCCGAGCACCACGGCGCCGGCAGGCAGGCCCAGCTGCTCCCCCAGCAGCAGCCGCAGCGCGACGTGCGCCACCAGGTACAGCGCCCGGTCCGCCGGTTTGTGGAAGGTCCCGGCCCTCCGGGTCTCCTCCTCGCTCAGCGCGGCCCGGGCAGCTTCGGCCGCGCGGCTGTTCGCCGGCGTCGCCGCGACCCGCCAGACGGCGACATCGCCCGTGAGCAGTTCCATCAACCCCACCCTCAGCTACGTCCGCCGGCCCCCGGGACCGCCACGGACGCCTGGTCCGGAGGCCACAGCCTGTCAGCACCGGCGGAAGACGATCAACCTGGTCCCGCGCCGCCCGGCCGGTGCCCGGCGAACCGCCGCAGCCGCGGCCACCGCGCCGACAACGGCTTCGTCCTCGCCGGACGTATTCCGACCTCGCCTGACGAAGTCCGATCTTGTCCGACCTCGTCCCGATCCTGGCACAGGGGCGGTCACGCCACCGGCACCACGTCCTCGGCGGGGCGCACCAACGGCCGTGACGATCAGCGGCCTTGCCGGGCTCGCCCCTGCATCGGGAACCGGTCCTGTGCGTCCAACACGCTGTCCGCGTACCGCGCAGCCCACGCGCCCATCTCCCGCATCGGGCCGAGAAGCGCAGCTCCGGCCTCCGTCAGCGCGTAATCGACACGTGGCGGCGCCTCCGCGTAGACGCGGCGCTCGACCAGCCCGTTGTACTCCAGGCGCCGCAGGGCATCGTTGAGCACCTTTGCGCTGATCCCGCCGATCCGGGCGACGAGAGCCAGCGGTCGCATCGGGCCGCTCTCCCCGAGGGTGAACACCACGACGCTGTCCCAGCGGTTCGCCAGCACCTCGAACGCGACGCGCGCGCGGCAGTCGGAGGTGTACGCGACATCGGGCAGGCCACCGGACTTCTCCATCCCCCCATCCTGCCGCAGATGTTGGACACCGCCTGGTGTGTATCGGCCCGCCTAACGTCGTGGACCGATGGCTCGTCCCGAGCCTTCTCACCCACCACGGATCACCTCCGATCACCTCGGATCCGCAGACTGGAGCAGCACGATGCGTATCGGCATTCTCGGCACGGGCCGCATGGCCACCACTCTGGGCGGCGCATGGGTCGCCGCAGGACACGATGTCCTCGTCGGCGGACGGGACTTGGCGGCGGCTGCGGCCACCGCCGCGCGGATCGGCGCCGCCGGGCACGGAGCGCTCCGCGATGCCGCGTCGTACGGAGAGGCCGTCCTCGCGGCGGTTCCGGCCGACGCGGCAGCGGAGTTGGTGAAGAGTCTCGCCAAGGACCTCACCGGACGGGTGGTCATCGACTGCACCAATCCCATCGTGCCGACCGATGACGGCGTGACGCTGTCCACCGGCGGCACGACGTCGATCGCCCGGCGTATGGTCGAGGCGGCGCCGGACGCGTACGTGGTCAAGGCGTTCAACCTGTGCCACGAGAGCATCTGGACACTCTCGCCGCCGCTCTTCGAGGGCGAGCCATTGGCCGTACCGCTCTGCGCCGATGACCCGGCGAGCCTGGAACTCGTGTCCCGGCTGGTCACATCGATGGGCTGCACGCCGATGCCCTGCGGCGGGCTGTCGCGTGCGGTCCATCTCGAGTCGACGGCCGCATTCGCGATCGGGGCGTGGTGGTCGGGGGCAGAGCCGCGGTTCGCCTTCCCGACGCCGGGGCAGTCCCCACAGCCCGCCTGAGCAGCCGTCCTGGACCGCCCGGACCGCCCGGACCGCCAACCGAGGGGGCGGCGGTCCGGGCACTTGCTCAGGCGGCGGACGAGGAGCCCGACTTCAGCTGCTGCATGCAGAGGACGAAGTTGTTGCCCCGCTCCTCGTTGGTGAAGTAGTCCGTGGTGCCCTGGTACTTGTCGCAGCCCGCGTCGTCGGTGGTCGCGTAGAGCTTGCCGAGGATCTTGAACTCGGCAGCCGAGTCCGAGCACGGCACCTTGCCGAGGTTCGGATCGGCGCTGGTGCCGGTGTTCTTCACGCAGTCCCCGGTCTTGAGGAGGTTCAGGACCAGCTGGTTGGCGCTGGAGCCGCTGCCCGAGGAGGAGCCTGCGGACGGGCTGGCCGGGCTGCCCGGAGTGGAGCTGGAGCTGCTCCCCGGCAGCGACACGTGGTACGGCGGGGTGTTGTCCACGGAGGAGTGGACGGAGGCCGAGATGATGAGCATCACGATGCTCAGGACGATCGCGGCCACCGGCCAGAGCAGCATGAAGATCGCCGGGCGGCTGGTCAGCGGCTTGCCCGGGTCCCACTGCGGGCCGTGGGTGCCCGGTGCCGGCGGAGGCAGCGCCTTGAACTGGTTGTGCGGGCCGAGGTTGCGCAGCAGGGTGATCAGCGTGAACACCCACCCGGCCGGGCTCCACCAGCCCTGGAACAGGGTCTGCGCCGACATGTCGCGGACCGCGGCCGTACCGCAGGTGTGGCAGAACGGCCCGTGCTGGCGCCGGAACTGCATGAGGATGACCATGCCCCGGTGGGCGCGGACGGTCGCATCCACCGCCGGGAAGCCGCCGCAGACGCGGCAGGTGGGCGCTCCGGGCGGTGCGCCCATGGGAGCGCCGTACACGGGCTGGCCGTAGGGCGCGGGTGCGCCGTAGGCGGGAGCCGGGGGCGCGGGGTAGCCGTAGCCGACGGGCTGCGCCGGGGCCTGACCCGGGTAGCCGTAGCCGGCGGGCTGGGCGGGCGCCTGCGGCGGGTAGCCGTACGGCTGCTGGGGAGCAGCGGGCGCGCCGTACGGGCTGGAGGGGGGGTAGGGCGAGGTCAAGGCTGGATTCCCCGTTGGAAGTTGATGGTGAGGACCACGGTCCCCATGCGCCGTCTGGGCACAGACATGCGGACGTACCCTAGCGACTCGGCTCTGGGTCAGTCACAGGGGATGTCTCGCAGCCGGCTCGCCGAAGTCCGTGTCGATGCAACGCCGAACCGCGCCACCGCCGATCCTGGTGACGGCCGACGACAAGCAGAGGACGAGCCTGAACGTGCCCACCGCACCCACGATCTTCAGCAACGTTCCCGGGACCTTCGCCTGGGGCGTCTTCCACGAGCGGCACCCGAAGCTCGTCCAGCAGGTGCTCGACGCCCTGCCGTACGGGCCCGACGAGCGGGCAGCGGTCGAGCACCTGCTCACCGAGAGCACGAGCGGCGTGCTACGGCCGCTGGGCGAGAGTGCCCACGACCACGAGCAGTGGCTGGAGTGGGGCGAGGGCCTGTTCGGGCGGCCGTGGGGTGAGGTGCCGTTCCTGTGGGCCGAGAGCTACTTCTACCGCAGGCTGCTCGAAGCCACCGGCTACTTCCGTCCCGGGACTTGGCAGGGCATCGACCCGTTCGCGCCGTTCAAGAACGCCGAGCTGGCCGGCCCGGCCGTCGACGAGGAGCTGGCGGCCCTCCGCGACCTGCCGTCCCTGACTCCCGAGAAGCGGTCCGAGGTACTGCTCTCGTCAGCGCTCTGGGGCAACCGGGCGGACCTCAGCTTCCAGATCACCGCCTCGACCGAAGACACCCGGTCCCCCGCCCTGATCGCGGACGACAGCCCCCTCGTCTGGCAGGCGCTCGCCGCAGCGGACAGCCCGAGGGTCTGCGTCCTCGCGGACAACGCTGGAAGGGAGCTCCTGCCCGACCTCGTCCTGGTCGACCATCTCCTCACGAGCGGGCTGGCCTCCGAGGTCGCCCTGTACGTCAAGCCGTTCCCCTACTACGTGTCGGACGCGACCACCGCCGACGTCCTCACCACCGTCGAGCGCCTTCGCGCCTCCACCGAGCCGGCGGCGGAACGGATCGGCCGCCGGCTCTGGCACGCGATGAACAGCGCCACGCTCGTCGTCCGCACGCACCGGTTCTTCTGCGCACCGCTGCCGTTCCACGCCATGCCCGCCGACCTCAGAGCCGAACTCTCCGGCGCCACGATGACGATCCTCAAGGGCGACCTCAACTACCGGCGCCTGGTCGGGGACCAACTCTGGGATGCCACAGCCCCGTTCGCGGAGAGGTCCGGCCACTTCCCGTCGCCGGTGGCGGCCCTGCGTACGTTGAAGTCGGACGTGATCGTCGGCCTCACCCGCCCTATGGTTGCCGAGCTCGATGCCTCGGGTGAGGCCTGGAGGACCAACGGCACACATGCCCTCATCCAAGTCCACATGCCGACTCCCAGCCGGCCGGATATTCTCTGAAGATCAGAAGGACTGTGCGATTCCGCCTCGCATCCCACGGACGTCGAGGACCGGATCGCCGCATGCACCAACTCGGGGGGAACTGAAGCGTGCACACATCCCGCGCCATCGGCCTGACCACGGCCGCACTCATCGCCGTCCTGGGCCTGCCGATACCGGCGGTCGCCGCCGACAGCGACACCCTGTGGGTCTGGAAGAGCAACGCCAACTGCTCGGACACCGGCCCGGGTTCTCGGACCCAGCCGTTCTGCACCATCCGCGCGGCGGTCGACGCCGTGCAGCCCGGACAGACCGTCCGGCTCCAGCAGGACATCTACACCGAGGACGTCCGGATCAGTCGCTCCGGCACCGCGCAGGCGCCGATCACCTTCATCGGCAACTCCAGCTGGCTGGCAGGTTCGTCCGCGACGCCCGGCCCTGCGCTCACCGTCAGCGGCGCCCAGCACGTGGTGATCCGCGACTTCCAGTTCGAGGACGCCAAGGTCGAGAACTCGACCGGGATCACCCTGGACCGGAACGCGACCGCCTCCTACTCCTCACATCTCGAGATCGGCAGCGGGAACCAGGACGTCTCGGTGACCCGCAGCCACCTGTGGCGGCTCCAGGTGACCGGCGGCTCGACCGGCGTCGTGGTCAGCAACAACAGCTTGAGCGAGGCAGGAACCACCCCGCTGTCGGTTACCGGCACGCCCGGCGTGACCCTCACCAACAACACGGTGGCGCTCGGCTGCGGCCCGGGCATCGCGCTGCTCGACGGCTCGACCGGCGCCCGCGTGTACAACAACATCGTCGACAGCCACGGCACCACCACGAACGACAACCGCCCATGCGCCGGTACGGCCGCCGCGACGGAGCTGCTGGTCTCCGCCGACTCGGCTGCGGGCAGCGTGGCCGACTACAACCTGCTCCGGGCCAAGGACGGCGGCACGCCGTACAGCTGGGCCGGCGCCGACTACCCGACCCCGGAGAAGTTCCTCGCCGCGACCGGCCAGGGCGGCCACGACCTGATGGTCGACCCGAAGCTCGTGAACGCCTACGGCGCTCACCTGAGTGACTGTCAGCTGGTCGGTGGCAAGCCGGACCCGAACACCTGCTCGCCCGCGATCGACTCGGCCAAGTCCGACGCTCCCGGAGTGCTCGACACCGACCTGGACGGACACACCCCGGTGGACCACCCGTTCGTCGCCAACGGTGACGCCGGGTACCTCGACCGCGGCGCCTCCGAGGTGGCGGACGAGCTCTACTACAGCACCCGCCTGACGGCCGACCACACCTGGGCGCCGTCCGGGACCAAGGTGACTTTCACCGCCGCCGCGGGCAGCAAGTGGAAGGACACCCTGCACTACACCTTCGACTTCGGTGACGGCACCACGGAGACCACCAGCTCTCCGACGGCCGCCCACACCTACCAGGCCGCCTGCGCCTGCCGGCCGAAGCTGACCGTCACCGCCCTGGGCGGCGGCCAGGCCACGGCCACCCTCGACAACGCCTTCAAGGTCACCACGCCGGGGCCGCTCACCGCGCAGCTCACGACCAGCGACGTGCGGCCCACCAAGACCGACTGGTCGGCCGACGCACCGCTCACCGTCCAGGCCGACGCGGCGAACGCCGTCGCAGCATCGCCCTGGCCGGTCACCGACATCAGGTTCGACTTCGGCGACGACAGCTGGAAGACCGTCAGCATCGACGGGACCGCCAAGCACACCTACAAGGCGCCCGGCGACTACAAGGTGACCGTGACCCTGACGGACAGCCAGGGACGGGTGGCGACCAGCTCCCTGGTGCACCGGGTGCATTACCTGGCGGGCCGGTACACCACGGTCACGCCGTACCGGGCAATGGACACCCGGACCTACCAGTACCCCGTGAGTGACGTCCTTCCCCGGACCCTGGATCTCTCCAGCTGGGGGCACCCCGAGAACCGCGAGATGTCCGACGGCATGACCGCCGTCGTCCTGAACGTCACCGCCACCCAGGCCACCAAGGACACCTTCCTGACGCTCTGGCCGAGCGGACAGCCCCGGCCGACCGCCTCGAACCTCAACATCAAGGCCGGGCAGACGGTCGCCAACCTGGTCACCGTGCCCGTCGGGTACAACCAGAGCGTGGACATCTACAACCACTCCGGCACGACCGACGTGATCGTGGACGTCCTCGGCTACTACCAGCCGGACACCGGGAACAGGTTCAGCCCCACCGCGCCATCCCGGCTGCTGGACACCCGGCCGCTGAACGGGACGGCCGACACCCGGTTCACCCAGGACGAGGCCCGCGAGGTCCAGGTGACCGGCCAGGCCGGCGTGCCGAATTCCGCGAGTGCGGTGGTACTGAACCTCACGGCAACCCAGTCCACCACCGGCGGCTACCTCGCGGCCTACCCGCACGGCCACAAGCGGCCGGGCATCTCCAGCCTGAACTTCACCGCCGGGCAGACGGTGGCCAACCAGGCGATCGTGCCGATCGGCTTCGACGGGAAGATCGACCTGTACAACCTCCGCGGCGAGACCCAGGTGATCGCCGACGTCGTGGGCTACTACAGCTACGACGGGAAGGGCGAGTTCATGCCCGTCGCGCCGACCAGGCTCACCGACACCCGGACGGGCAACACCCCGCTCGGCGCACGCGCCGAGCTCGCCGTCCAGGTCGGCGGCACGAACGGCGTGCCGTCCGACGCGATCGCCGCCGTGCTCAACGTGACGGCGACCCAGCCGACCGCCGCAGGGTTCCTGACCGTCTGGCCGGACGGGCAGCCGCGGCCGGGCACCTCCAGCCTCAACTTCCTGGCGGGGCAGACGGTGCCGAACCACGTGACCGCCCCGCTGGGTGGGAACGGCCGGACCCGGATCTACAACCACGCCGGCAGTACGCACGTACTCGCCGACCTGTCGGGCTACTTCACCAACGGCTGACCACACGCCACAGGGCCCCTGTCACCCGGTGGGTGGGAGGGGCCCTGTGTTTTCAAGCTCGGATCAGGAGGCAGGAACCGGGAACGGGTCGGCGTCGGGCTTGAGCAGCTGGCCCGGCGCGGGGACGGCCTTGTCCACCAGGTAGGACGTCACCATGGCGTTCAGCACCTTGCTGCTGCCGATCGCACAGTGCTGGATCATGTCGACGCTCACCAGCACCGAATTGCCCAGCTCACGCTGCATGTTCTCGGCGAACCTGTACTGCGTGGCCGGGTCGAAGGTGTTGCCGATCACCATGACGGTGTTCGCGGTCTTCTTGTTCCACGGCCCCGAGTACCGCTCCGACCAGCGCGCGGGCGCCGGCCAGGTCGCGCACGCCGGTGCGTCGAAGGCCTGGTACCGGCCGAAGGTCGGCGCCTCCAGCTCCCACGCCCGGGCGATGTGCGAGAACACCTCCGGGTTCGACGGGTACGGCTTGTCCTGGCAGTTGACGCCGTAGTACGAGTCGTCGGAGGTGTACGGGGTGTCCGCGGGAGCCTCGCGCATCGCCGCCGGGGCGGTCCGGGCAAGGATGCTCGCGTCGTCCACGTCCGCCGCGCCGACCGTCGGCGCCGCCGTCAGAGGGCGGGCGCCCTCCTGCTGGATCGCCGTGTCCAGCGCCTGCAGGGACTTGGCCAGCGGTGCCAGGCGGCTCTGCGAGTACAGCGCGCTGGCAACCTGGCTGGTGAAGCTGCTCAGCGTGACCGTCGAGCCGTTCGGCAGGGTGACCGGGCTGGTGCGCAGGTGGTCGCGGATCGCGTCGAACTTCTCGCGGGTGTCCCCGTCGGCGAAGGCGCAACGCGGCACCCCGGCCGTCTTGCAGCGCTTCAGGTACTCGTCCAGCGCCAGCTCGAACCCGCCTGCCGCGCGCTGCCGGTCGTACTCCAGGCCGTTGTGCAGCCGCAGCTGCGGGTCGACGTTGCCGTCGATGATGATCGCGCGGACCTTGTCCGGGTACATGTTGGCGTAGGTCGAGCCGATGAGCGTGCCGTAGGAGAACCCGGCGAACGTGAGCTGGGAGTCGCCGACGGCCTGCCGCATCCGGTCCAGGTCGCGCACCACGTTGATGGTCGACATGTGGTTGATCAGGTCGCCCGCGTTGTGGCCGCAGGCGGCGGTGTAGTCCTTGGTGGCGGCCAGCGTGTCGTTCACCTCGGTCGAGGTGACGGGGACACCGGTCATCCGGTTGAAGACCGCGTCCGCGTCCTCGTTCGTCTTGAAGCAGCGCAGCGGGTTGCTGCGGGCGACGCCACGGGGGTCGAACCCGACCAGATCGAAGTGGTCCTGCACGCTCTTCTCGAACCGCGTCGTGGTCGCCCAAAGGTACCCGCTGCCGCCCGGGCCACCCGGGTTGAGGAACAGCGAACCGATGCGCTCGGCCGGGTTGTTGGCCCGCCGCCGCAGCATGGCGATGCCGACCTTCTCACCGGACGGCTTCGCGTAGTCAAGCGGCACCGGGTAGACAGCGCAGTCGTAGATCTTCGGGTCCGGCTTGGACGGGTCCGGGTTGCACGGCGTCCAGACGACCGGCGCAACCGCCGCCTCTGCCCCTACCGCCACCGACGGCGCCGCCGCCGAGGCCGTCACGGCCACGCCGGGAACGAGAACTAACGCACTGGCCGCCGCCAGGGCCACAGTCCGTATGCGAGACAAGGAACCTCCTAGGGATCTCCAAATCCGGCGGCCAGCATGTCAGTTCGACAGCACGGGAGAAAGACCCCAGACCGAATGTTCGTTCTCTCATCAGGATCGGCGAGCGAGACCCGGGCCGCAGACCTCGGGACGGGCCGCCGACCGACCCCGAGGGGCAGGTTTTGCCCACCATCGGGCACGAATCTGGCACGACAGCCCAAAATTGGTCCAGACAACAAACAAGCCCCAGGCCGTTGACCTGGGGCTTCACCGTGGAGCGGGCGACGAGAATCGAACTCGCGCTACAAGCTTGGGAATCTTTGGGCACCCGAGCCCGAAAGAGCCTCCGGCCTGCGACGATACCCAATCCGCGAGCACTGGAGACGATCATTCTCGACCGCTCGCGACCGTTGTTGACCGCCCGTTCTGGCATGGATCTGGCACGGGGCGGCCCGACGCCCGGGACACGCGGCTTCGGCGAAGAGGTGGCCGGCCTGCACGGACTCCGACTGTGTCGGCATTCCTGGCACGGAGAGACACTGCCCGCATCCCTGTACGGGGATGCGGGCAGCCGTGACCGATGTGCCCGGTCTCAGTCGTTCTGGTAGAAGCCGAAAGCGTCGACGACGAGGTCGAGGCTGCCGGAGCCCGAGTTCCAGAAGTCCACGATGCCGTCTGGGCCAGGAGTCGCCTGGACCAGATTCGGCACGGTGTGACCAGGGAGCCAGTTCAGCGTGGAGACCAGCGGCCGATCCGGCCACTCTGCGCTCCCGTCGTTGTACTGCGCCAGGGAGTTCGGGTCCGGCGAGACGGTGAGGTAACCCGCGCCCTTGGTGTTCGTGACCGTAGTGTTCAGCACGAACCCGGTGATGTCGGGGCTCCGGTTACCCAGGGGCATGTAGATGTAGTCCCCGTTGGGCAGTGGCCCGGAGCTCCACTTCGTCGAGTCGCGGGTGTCGAGCAGACGCTTCGGAAGGATCGGTAGGTACGCACTCTTACTGGCTTCGCTGTAGTAGCCGACGACGTCCACAACCACATCAGTAGGGAGGGGGCTGCCGTTGAAAATGCTGACCTTCCCGTCCGAACCAACTGGCACGATCACCGAGTTGGCGATGGTCTGGCCCGGCCCGAAGTTCACATTGGACGCGAGCGGCGGCTGCTGGCCGTCCGGGTAAGCGGTGAGGTAACCCGCCTCGTGCGAGCCGGTGACCGTAACGTTGAGTGCCACAGCGGTGATCCCGGAGCTCAGCAGACCACTGTTGCCTGCGATCTGGACGGGGAAGGACCCGTGGCCGGCCAGCTGCCCCCGCGCCACCCCGGTGCCGTTCCGAGTGTCTGCGAGCCTGGTGGGCGCAACGGCCGTGTAGCCGCTGGCTGCCGACTGCGTGAAGTACCCGGTGTACCGCAAGGGCCGTTGGCACTCACCGCCTTCCCATCAACTGCGTGTCCCATGTGGTGATGGTGACTGCGTTGTTCTTCCCTCGTGTGGGGAGTGCCGGGTGGGGATGAAGGCTTCCAGGCACGGTAGACATAGGCGTCACCGTCAACAGTCAGCTCCTCCACGGTCGCAGGCGCCGGCGAACCAGGGGCAGAACGCCAGACATCGTCGCGCTAGGGACCGTCGTCGAAGCGCGGGGCCGGGACGGTCTGGTGGGCCGAACAGTTCTGGGTGAAGAGGTCTTGGAAGCCGTCGGCCCTCCGCTGCCATCGGGCGCGGAGTTCGCAGGTGCACCGTCCGGGTAGATGGTGACATAGCTGCTGGCTGATGCGTTGGTGGCGGTGACCGCTCCAAATTCAGTGGTCAGCATGTCAGTTCGGCAGCACGCGAGAAAGACCCCACAGCAGACGGGCTCCCGCCAATGGCCCGAAAGCATCAGGGCTCACCCCACCACGGAGCCACGGTTGGAGATCGGGTACGTTATCGGCCCGGCAGGATTTAGCATCCAGCGGTTCACGTGCAGCGACCGCCCACCCAAAGATCGACTCGCCGTATCCACACTTTGCTGAGGAAGTCACCCGTGCGAATATCCGGTATCGCGCGTGCCGCCGCGCTGCCCCTGCTCCTCGGGACCACGATCCCGGCCCTCACGGCAACCAACGCCGTCGCTGATACGACGCCGCTCACCACCACACGCTATGTTGCCACGGGCAACGCGAGCTGCTCGGACTCCGGCACCGGCACCGTACGGCAACCCTTCTGCACCATCACGGCGGCGTCCGCCGCGGCGCGACCGGGCGACACGGTGATGGTCGAGCAAGGCAACTACCCGGAGAGCGCCACGATCTCCGCGATCGGTACCGCGACCGCGCCGATCACCTTCGTCGCCGTCGGAAGTCATGTGTTCATCGGTGCTGCCGGCGCCGGGATCACCGGCAATGCGATCACCGTCTCGCATGCCCAGCACGTGGTGCTCCGCGGGCTCACCGCCGTTGCGAGCACCGCACTGGCCATCCAGGTCGGCGATTCCTCGGACATCACCATCGACGGCGGAGCCACCGACGGATCGATCGAGATCGACGGCACCTCGAGCGGCGTGACGATCAGTCGTGAGTCGGTCATCGCCCACGCCAACAGTGCGGCGGTCCAGGTGGACGCGGGGGCGGTGCGGACCGTCGTCACCGCGGACAACGTGATGTCCTGGTTCGGACACCGCCCGGGGGTACAGGTCACGGACGCGCCCGGGACGGAGATCATCAGCAACACCGTGATCACCGCCTGCAACGGCGGCATCGAGCTGGACGGAACGTCCTCCGGCTCGACCGTCGAGAACAACATCATCGACACCTCGTTCGGCCCCTCCCCGGGCGCCTGCAAAACGCCTGCCAACGCCACAGCGATCACGGTCGCGTCCGGTTCGACCTCCGGCACGGTCACCGACTACAACCTCTTCAACCCGGTCAGCGCGGGCGCCTTCTACTCCTGGGCGGGTACGGACTACGCGACCCCTGGCGCGTTCGCCGCCGCTACCGGCCAGGGCACCCACGACATCGCCGCCGACCCCAAGTTGACGGGGAACGGGACCGGATATACGCAGTGGTACGCCCCCGCGGACACCTCGCCGGCCATCGATTCCGCCAATGCGAACGCGCCTGGCGAACTGTCCACCGACTTCCATGGCAACCCGCGCATGGACGACCCGAACGTCACCAACACGGGTACCGGGGCGGGCTACCACGACCGGGGCGCGGTCGAGTTGCAAGGCCCGGCGGCCCTGCTCGTGACGCCCGATGTGATAGCGGCACCCGAAACCGGTCCACTGGATGCCGCCATCACGGTGCGCTCGTACGCGAACCCGAGCACCACGTCTCCCTGGACGGCCAATGAGCCGCCCCGCGAGAACGTGCAGTACCAGTTCTCCGACGAGCCGCTTCCGTCGATAGGCATCGGCCTGACCGCGGGCACAGTCATTCCGCACACCTTCGGCCGGGCGGGCGAGTTCCACGTGGGCCTCGAATACGGCGGTAACGACATCCGTGGCGGTCTCTGGGGACGTACGAGCACCCCGATCGTCGTCGGTGCCAACTACACCCCGATCACGCCCACCCGCCTGCTCGACACCCGCAGTGCGATCGGCATCCCGACCACCACCCCGGTCCCCGCGGGCGGCGACGTCGTCCTGCCGATCACGGCCACGGGCAGCGTCCCCGCCGACGCCCTCACCGCTGTGGTCGCCAATGTCACCGTCACCCAGCCCACCAGCGCCGGCTACCTGACCGCATACCCGGACGGCCAGGACCTCCCCCTGGCCTCCAACCTCAACTTCACGCCCGGCCGGACCGTCGCCAACCTGGTGACGGTTCCGGTGACCAACGGCAAGCTCCGCCTGCACAACGGCAGTAGCGGTACCGTCCACATGGTCCTGGACCTGCAGGGCTTCTACAGCGAGCAGGGCTACGGCTTCAAGGACCTCAACCCGGTGCGTGTGCTGGACACCCGTAGCAGCCAGCCCGTCGCCCCTCGCGGCACGTACCAGCTGTCGCTCGGCTCCCGGGTCCCCAGCGGCACGACCGCCGTCGTGCTGAACGTGACGGCCACGGCGCCCACAGCCGACGGCTTCATCACCGCCTATCCCTACGGCAACACGAGGCCCAACGCGTCCTCGCTCAACTTCATCCACGGCAGTACGGTGGCCAACCTGGTCACCGTCCCGGTGGTCGACGGCAAGGTCGAGCTCTACAACGGCAGCGGCGGCAGCGTCCAGCTCATCGCCGACCTCCAGGGGTACTACGGGACACGGGCATCGGGTGCCATCCAGTCCTTCGTGCCGGACGGCCCATCGCGGGTGTTCGACACGCGGACGGGTCTCGGCAGCACGTACGGCAAGGCCGGCCCACTCCTGGCCTTTGAAGCCCAGGGCTTCGGCGGGCGCACCCTGGACAGCTGCTCACTGTGCGCCTATGCCTCGGGGTGGGTCGTCAACGTCACGGCCACCCAACCGAGCCAGCCCGGCTTCCTGACAGTATGGGGATACCCGAGTGCCGATCAGCGGCCGAACGCGTCCAACCTCAACTTCGAGGCCGGACAGACCGTCCCGAACCTGGTGGTCGGCAGGGCCGACTATGTCTACAACGGGAGCTCCGGCACCACCCAGGTGGTCGTCGACCAGGAGGGCTACTTCATCTCCCGGTAACACGGAGCCGGGAACGCGCGGCGACGTGCCCGATCCATCTCCGGCACCTGCCGGTGCACAAATGGTGCACGGTCCCGATATTGATCCGGACAACAAGCAAGCCGCAGGCCTCTGGCCTGCGGCTTTGCGTTGGAGCGGGCGACGAGAATCGAACTCACGCTATAAGCTTGGGAATCTTTGGGCCTTCAGGCTGGAAACTGCCCCTGACCTGCGGCGATACCTGCCCCGGCGGCCCGTCGGGCGGTCCGTTCTGACCGCTCCCGGCTCGCGGGGCCCGGCCGAATCGAACTCGGGCTGTACTTCACCGGCTACGACCCGCAGGCAGCCGCACAGTTGGGCCTGGAGATCAAGACGAACTCCTCGGGCCTTCAGTACACGGTGAAGCGGAACGCCTCGCCTGCGGATGACGCTGCCGCGCAGAAGAAGGCTGCGATCCGGCAAGGCAAGACGACCGCCGGCCAGGTCACGCCGAACGGCACTTCCGTGTACAACAACTACTACTCCCCGACCTGCGGGAACGCGTGGCTCCGGGTCACCGAGGGCAACCACCTTGACTTGACCGTCGACAGCGGGTTCGAGCTCAATTCGGGCAGCGCCGCCTGGAGTTACAGGTGGGCTGTCATTCTCGTCGACCAGGGAGGTAGCAGCCGAATCCAGTGGGGGCCTAATGGTCTCGCGGACCAGCAGAACTGGACCGGCCACCGTTACGCGCCCAACCTGACGGCGGGATGGGGGTACGCGCACATCGACTCGCCCTTCTCGTACGCGGTCCTGGATGACGCTTCAACGTGCAACGCCTACCCTGTTCAGGTGAGTTACCACATCTGGAGCTAGGCAGGTTCGAGCGGCGTGGTCGCCCGGGGGATCGGTGGCCACGCCGCAGACTCGGAAGGTGGATCGCATGATTCGGGACTCGACACCTCGGGGAATGAAGATCCCCACACCGGACGCGCTCGCGGCGGAGTTCGAGCAGCCCATCGCAGTCGTCCAGGAGGTGCCGGCCGGATGGCGGTGCTCGTTCGGACAGCAGAGGCTCGACGGCTTCCTGTGTCACGTCGACGCCAACTACTGGCTGGACCGGCAGCTAGTAGCAGTGATCCAGTCCTCTCGGCCCGTCCCCGACAGCTTCGGAGTCAAGAGCGAGGCCACTCTCAGCGGCCAACTGAATACGTTCCTCGCCAACTCCGGCCGTTCGGAACGGGTCACCGCCCCGAGCAGCACTTCCGAGCCGGAGTGGATCGCCGTCTCGCTGGACGGCGACGCAAGGGACGCAGAGCGCCTGTCCTTCGGCGAATGCACCAGCGCAAGGATCACCACCGACACGACTTCGATCATTGTCACGGCTCCGGACGAGGTCTGGCAGACCGTGTCAGACCTGGCGTACTTCCGGCCTGGACAGAATTGGCCGCCTATGCACTGGCTCCGGCCTCACTGATCACCGGCCACGCGGCACTTGATCGTCACGTCAGCACGAACGAAACCCCCACCACCGTCCGGGGGCCACAGGGTGAGCGGGACGCGGGTGGCACCGGCCATTGCGATGCAGGCGGCGTAGGAGTCGTAGAACGGCTCGAAGGCGATCACCTCGTCGCCAGGCTCCAGCAGTGCCAGAAGGGCGGCGGCGATCGCCTCGGTCGCGCCGACGGTGACCAGCACCTCAGTGTCGGGGTCGTACGTGAGGTCGTAGAAGCGCTGCTGGTGCTCGGCAATCACCTGCCGCAGCTCGGGGACGCCGGGGCCGGGCGGGTACTGGTTGCCTTGCCCCTCCCGCAGCGCTCGCACCGCCCCCTCGCGGATCTCCTCGGGCCCGTCGGTGTCAGGGAAGCCCTGGCCGAGGTTGATCGAGCCGGTGGCTGTGGCAAGGGCCGACATCTCCGCGAGAGGACGGGGAACCGCGCTGACTGCCCGGGCCGACCCGCCAGCAGTCACTGCTTGCGATCGTCCGGGTTCGGTCGATAGGCCACCCGATGCTTGCAGTCCAGGTCGATACCAATCAATCTCCGCAGGAACTCGCTGCCGCCAGCAGCTCATGGCCAGGTACGGCATCGGCCCGTACCCAGGGGTATGCGCGCGGCACGCTAGACGCACTGACACTGTGCCGTCCCACCACCTTGGTGGGGCGGTACAGGCGTTCACGAGTTCCATTCAGCCACTGGCGTCACATCCAGCCGCTGGTGGATACTGCGTGGTCGCGCCGTCCGGATGCCCAAGCACTCATCGTGCGGCCCGCGGCGCCGATAATTCGACCAATGGGGGAACCAAGCTCCATGCGCCAGCGCACGCTCGCAGGCTCCGTGGCCACGGTGGCCGCACTCCTCGGACTCGGTCTGCCGGCCGTCCCGGCGAGTGCGGACGCGACCACGCTGTACGTCAACAACAACCAGACCGCCAACTGCTCGGACACCGGCGCGGCAGCCGGAACGCAGGCCCAGCCCTACTGCACCATCCAGGCCGCCGCCGACGCCGCACAGCCGGACCAGACCGTGCTGATCACCGCTGGCGCCTACAACGAGCGGGTCAAGCCGACCCACTCGGGTACCCAGGGACACCCGATCACGTTCACCCGGGGCCCCGGCGTGGGTGACTACCAGACGCTCGAGGTGGAGATCGGCGACGTCCGCTCGGTGCCGGGCACTCCGGCCGCCCCGGGCTTCAACTTCGATGGCGTGCACGACATCACGCTGCGCGGGCTGCGCTTCTTGGAGTTGCCGCAGTCCTCGGTCTCGATCACGGGCTCGGCCCGGATCACCCTCGACCGCAACCAGTTCGACGGCAACAGTGCCGCGACCGCCCCGGCCGTCAACCTGACCGGCGCGGACTCGGCGGTCACCGTCAGCCGTAATCACTTCTGGGGCAACTTCGGCACCGGCGTGGCAGTCGGCCAGGGTGTGCACGACGCCGACATCACCACGAACGAAATCCGCGCTACCTTCGCCCCCGGCGTCACGGTCGACGGTGCGGTCGGGACGCTGGTGACCAACAACACCATCAGCGACAGCTACTGCCAGAGCATCGCGGTGACCGGTGCCGCGACCGGGACCGTCATCGAGAACAACGTCACCCGGAAGGCCGCGGCGACCCAGGCGAGGGCCAACTGCGACCCGGGCACGGGCCTCGCCGAGATCCTGGTCTCGGCCGACGCGGCTCCCGGCACCAAGTACGACTACAACCTGGTCCACCCGGACAGCGGAGTGACGCCTTACCGGTGGGCGGGTACTGCATACGCCACCGCGGATGCGCTACACACCGCGACCGGTGCCGGCGCGCACGACCTCAACAGCGACCCCAAGCTGGGGTACCCCTTCGAGCCGGGTCCCGGTTCGCCCGCCATCGACTCCGCGGACTCCGACGTACCCGGCCTCCCCGACACCGATCTGCTCGGACACAAGCCCATCGACGACCCGGACGTGGCCAACACCGGCACCGGTGTCCGCGACCGCGGAGCGTACGAGACACAGTTCGGCACCTCGGTCGAACTCACGCTCAAGAACGGCGCCGGCCCGGCCCCGCTCTCGACCGACGTGACCGCGACCGTGGACAATGCGTGGTCCGCGCCGTTCACGTACACCTTCGACTTCGGCGACGGCAGCGCACCGCAGGTGAGCAGCTCACCGACCGTCACCCACGTCTACACCACGCCCGGGTCGTACACGCCCAAGGTGTCGGTGACCGACGGCAGCGGCTTCAGCCTGTCCGGCTCGATGCGCTTCGACAACTCGGTGTTCGTCGGCACCCCGGGCCCGCTGCGGCCGAAGCTGACCATCACGCCGGTGCAGCCCGTCGCGGGCAGCGACAACAACAAGGCGGCGCTCTCGTATCAGTACAGCACCGCCGGCACGCTCACGCCGTACCCGATCACCAAGACCACGATCGACTGGGGTGCGGACAACAAGGAGTGGTGGTACGTGGAGTGCTGCGTCCCCAACGGCACCACCTACCACTATCCGGGTGTGCGTACGGTCACGCTGACCATGACCGACTCGAACGGGGACACCGTCTCCGTCTCCCAGCAGCTGGATGTCGAGTACGCGCCCTCCGGCTACACCCCGATCGCGCCCACCCGGGTGATGGACACCCGCGTCGACGGCACCCGGTCCTGGGACACCGGGAACCACCCGGGTGAGAAGGCCCTCTATCTCGACCAGCACTACCTCCACGGAATCGCACCGGCGGGCACCACGGCCGTCGTACTGAACGTCACCGTGGTCAAGCCCTCCCGCCCGGGCTTCCTGTCGGTCGAACCGGACGACACCAACAAGCCCAGCAGCTCGGCGCTCAACTTCGTCCCAGCGCAGACCGTCGCCAACCTGGTGACCGCACCGGTTGGCCCGGGCGGCAAGGTCGTCCTGTGGACCAACTCGGACGACTTCGACGTCGTGGTGGACGCGGTCGGCTACTACAGCCCGTTGTCCAACGGGAAGTTCACGGCGCACGACCCGCAGCGGCTGCTCGACACCCGTGACCCGGGCAAGAGCGCGATCGGCCTGGACTCGACCGTCGACGTCCAGGTCGCGGGCGTCAACGGAGTGCCGGCCGATGCCACGGCGGCAGTGCTCAACCTGACCGCCACCCGCCCCACCGCCGGCGGCTACCTCACCGCCTACCCGGCAGGCGGCGACCGTGGGAACACCTCCAGCCTCAACTTCGTGGCCGGAGACACCATCGCCAACCAGGCGATCGTGCCGATCGGCAAGGACGGCAAGGTCTCCATCTACAACCACTTCGGCAATACTCATGCCGTCGTCGACCTCTTCGGCTACTACAGCCCGAGCGGTGACGCGCTGTACCACCCGCTCAACCCGAGCCGCCTGCTGGACACCCGGAGCAACGGCGGCAGCCCGCTCGGTTCGGACGCGACGGTGGGCATCACCGGCATCCCGGCCGGCGCGACCGCTGCCGTCCTGAACGTCACCAGCACCCAGTCGGACACCGGGGGTTACTTCACCCTCTACCCGCACGGGATCGACAAGCCCCTCGCCAGCAACCTCAACTTCGTGCCCGGCGAGACCATCCCGAACCACGTGACTGTCCCGGTCGGCCAGAACAGCCAGGTCGACCTGTACAACTTCGGCGGCCACAGCCACGCCATCGCCGACCTCTACGGATACTTCGCTAAGCCGTAGTCGGATCTTGTCACGGACAACTGTGCCGCCTCACAACCCGGTTGTGGGGCGGCACGGCCGTTTCAGCAGACCAGACCGAGACCGGCCGGGGTGGCCGCCTTGGGGTCGACGCCGACCGGAGGATCCGCGACGGCCCCGGGTCTGCGAGGCCACCGGCATGCTCGGCCTGACCGGCTGGCCCAAGGGCATGCGCGTCATCCTGTGCAAGGAACGCCCGTAACCCGGCGCCCAGGTTGCCGCGCTCGATGGCGTTCATGCTGCCGTTGGCGGTCAGCTGCAGCCACCAACGAACCAATGCCCAACGGGCCTCCGCGTCGGTGGCGGGAACCCGTGCCGCGAGGCCGAGTTCCTCGACCTCCTGGGCGAAGAGCTCGTGGGCCAGCGACTCCTCGTTTCGGGTCAGGCCTGCGAGGTCGCCGAGAGCGGGGGTGTCGAGGACGAGTGCGACCAGTGCGGCCTGGATGAGCGTGCCTGCTCCGACGCGGCGGCCGATCCGCCGCTCGATCGCAAGCATGTGCATGTGGTCGACGGCTTCCTCGGCGGTGACCGCGTAGGGGTCGTGAGGGGTGGTGGTAACGATCTCCCGCAGCTCCTTACCAACGAGGAAGTACGACCAGAAGGGCACACTCGCGCGAGCGCGGCTCAGGTTGTCCACGGGACCTCCGAACTCGTGGTGGAGGTAGTCCGCGAGGTCGTTGCCGTAGTAAATGATGTCGGTCTGATAAACCGAGAGCACCGGGTGTCCGCTCTGGCCGGCGATGCCGGGTAGATAGCGGTGCGAGTAGACGGGCACCAGTTGCGGCACATCTCGAAGACGGGTCTCCGCGAGCCGGAGCGCCTCCTGGCGGTCTTCGGGTTTCTCGCCCCAACCCGGGTACCAGAAACCGTGCTTGACATCGAACAGCACGCCGTCCCTCGGCCAGTCCAGGCGGCCGCGCAACTCGTCCGCGTCACCGTTGCGCCAGTCCGGCCAGCCTCGGCCCAGCGGCAGCCCGGCTTGCAGGAAGAGCCGGTGATCCGCCGCGAATCGGAACCCGAAGCGCTCCTCGGTGGCCTCGACCTCGGCGTCACTGAGACCGGGACCGATGCTCGCCGGGAGCGCCGCAAGCAGGGCGAGCGCCCGGTCGCGAGTCATGGGTTCGAGCTGTTCAGAGGTCACGGGCCAGAAGCCTAGCCAGGAGCTTCGTCGGCCGAACTCCTATGAGATATCACCAAACTAGGGATACGCCGCACACTGCCGGCCAAGCCGGGGGATGCATGTGGCGCAGGTCACAGAAAACGCATCTCGCCACCCGAGGTGGATCCCTGCCGACTGCCCACCTCGACCCCGAAACTCCCCCAGCCGATCGAATCCGACTGGCTGCAAGCGCCCTTCTGGCACGAATCTGGCACGGCGACCCCGAATTGGTCCAGACAACAAGAAAGCCCCAGGCCGTTGACCTGGGGCTTCACCGTGGAGCGGGCGACGAGAATCGAACTCGCGCTATAAGCTTGGGAAGCTCATGTTCTACCATTAAACTACGCCCGCGTGACGAGCCGTCAGTGACTGCCCGATCATGCACCACTCTACCTCATCCTCCACCCTCTCCGTGCCCGGCGTGGACGCGCCGCCGGGGCGCTGCGCGAGGGCGTCGCGGAGGCGTACTGTGTGGGCCGTTCCGATGCGTGGCCGGGGGCGGCGAGCCGCCGCGTGGAATGTCCGGAACATCCCCTAATGTGACGCTGTCCCTGGGTGCAAGTCCCGCTGGGACGCCACGAGTACGGGGAAGAATGGGAAGGGGATCGATGGAGCAGCGCACCGTCGTTCGTTGTGCCGAGGGGCACCTGTTCAGCACCACGACGTTCCCGATGCAGAATCTCGGCGCCGGCCGGCTGGGGCCCGGCAGACTGATCCGGTGCCCGAAGTGTGGACGGCTGCGCAGCTCGGTGCCGGCCGATGTGAGTGAGCTCTCCGCGCCGCAGTTGGCGCGTGCGCTGCGGCTTGAGGCCGCGGAGTTCCTGGCCTGAGCCTGAGCCGCGACGCGCGTGGGCCCCGGGGCGGATTCGTCCGGGGCCCACTGCTGCACGTAACCTCGAAGCGTGCTGCTCTCTGACAAGGACATCCGAACCGAGATCGACAAGGGCCGGGTCGTGATCGACCCCTTCGACCCTGCGATGATCCAGCCCTCCAGTATCGACGTCCGGCTGGACCGTTACTTCCGGGTGTTCGAGAACCACCGCTACCCGTTCATCGACCCCTCCCAGGACCAGCCCGACCTGACGCGGGAGGTCCACCCCGAGGGCGACGAGCCGTTCATCCTGCACCCGGGCGAGTTCGTGCTGGCCTCGACGTACGAGACGGTCACCCTGCCGGACGACATCGCCTCCCGGCTCGAGGGCAAGTCCAGCCTCGGCCGTCTCGGGCTGCTGACGCACTCCACGGCCGGCTTCATCGACCCGGGCTTCAGCGGCCACGTCACGCTGGAGCTGTCGAACGTCGCCACCCTGCCGATCAAGCTCTACCCGGGCATGAAGATCGGCCAGCTCTGCCTGTTCCGGCTCTCCTCGCCGTCCGAGCACCCGTACGGCTCCGAGCGGTACGGCTCGCGCTACCAGGGCCAGCGCGGCCCGACGGCCTCGCGCTCGCACGTGAACTTCCACCGCACCCAGGTGTGACGGCAGCGCACGACAGCAGGACGACCACCGCACGAGGACGGCCCGCCGATCATGGATCGGCGGGCCGCTCTCGTCACGGCCGCGGGACGCGGCCGGAGCACTCCTACTTCTTGTCCGCGAGGCAGAGCACGAACTTGTCGCTGAGCAGCTGCTGCGCGAGCCCGGCCGTGGAACCGGTGACGTTGTCGCAGGCGGCGGGGTCGAAGGAGTTGTCGATCACCGAGACAACGGTGTAGTTGGCGCTGGCGTTGCCGCAGTCGACGGTGTCGACCTTGGGGTTGTTGTCGGTGCCGGTCACGTGGACGCACTCACCGGCCTTGGCGTGCACCGGCTTGTCCGCGGCCGCGTAGCCGATCGCGAAGCTGATCCCGAACTTCACGGCGATGACGACGACCACCGTGGCGATGCCGATGAGGACCTTCTTCGCGCCGCTCTTCTTCGGCGCGACCACGGGCGCCTGGGCGTACCCACCCGGGAGCTGACCGGGGACCTGGCCGGGCACCTGGCCGGGGACCTGGCCGGGCATCTGGCCGGGGGCCTGTCCGTACGCACCGGCAGGCTGCCCGTACGCGCCACCGGCCGGCGGCTGCTGGCCGTACGCGTCGGCGGGCTGGCCCGGCTGGCCGTACCCCCCGGCGGGGCCGAAGGCTCCCGGCGCCGGCGGCGGGGTCGGCTGGGCCTGGGGCGGCTGAGGGGTAGTCATGGTGGTATTCCTCGCGGATCGTGAGCAGGGCGGAGCAGAACTGACTGATCGCGGGAACGCTACCGATCACCCCGAATCTCATTTCGAACAATTGCCGCATAAGCCAAGGGCGTTATGGATTTGCAACGTCCGAAATCGGCGACCGGGGAACTCCCTGCAGCCGCCCCGAGTTCATCCCCGCTTGGGCCGGGTCACCGCGGTCAGCTCGCTGCCGTCCTCGGCGAGCAGCAACTCCGTGCGCAGCTCGACGAGTTCGCCGAGGTGGTGGAGGTGCGTACCGCCGCAGAAGATCTCGGCGGGGCCGGCCGGGAGCTCGCAGTGCCAGCGACGGCGTGCCGTCAGTTCGGGCCCCGGCACCTCGATCCGCACCGGGGCGTCCGCGGCGACCCAGGCGGCGAGCTGGGCGTTGACGGCGTCGGTGAGCGCGGGCAGGGCGTCCGCGAGCGCCGGGAACTCCTCCGTCGCCTCGGTCGTGAAGCCCTTCTTCCGCAGCGACTTGCCGAGCCGGTAGACGTCCGTGCTGGCCTCGGTGTCCATCACGGAGGACGCCATCGCGAGACTGTCGAAGTCGGGGTTGCCGAAGGCGTCCGCGCGGCCCGGGTCCTTGCGCCAGCGCGGGGCGAGGGCGGCGTTCAGGGCCAGGGCGAGGAGGTGGCAGCCGCTGTGGGCGGCGGACAGCAGGGCACGGCGCTCGGCGTCGACGCTCAGCTCGGCGATCCGGCCGACGGCACCGGCCGGCTCGGACTCCACCACGTGCAGCACCAGCCAGGACCACTCCTCGTCACCCCGTCGCACCGGGATGTCGGCGCCGACCGCCAACGGGCCGCCCTCCGGGCCGACCGCACCGGTCAGGCAGTCCACCACCGGGTACTGGACGCCGTTCACGGTCAGCACGCCGAGGTCGGCGGGCTGGTCGGGCCAGGTGTGGTCGAGCGGGTGGAACGGGGTCGCCTCGGTGACCACGGCGTACCGGCCGTCGGCCAGCGCGTGCACGGCGAGCACCGGCGACGCGCCGGTCACCGCCCCGGCCGGGAAGCTGACGTGAGTGGTGGGGAGGAGGGTCATTCAGTGGCTCCGTGCACAGGGCGGATCGAGGGAAGCGGGGCACCGTCCCGCCGTAGCGGGCAGAGCCTCCACCCTAGTCAACGGCGCGAATCCGGCGCGAAACCCGGCCCCGAAGCCCTGTGCGCACCCCGCCGCAGGGCCTGCCCGCTCACCCCAGCGTGGGCAGCTTGATCAGCACCAGCAGCGCCAGCAGCTGCAGCGCAGCCGCGCCCGCCGCCTTGCCCCAGGGCAGGTCGTGCACCCGGCGCACCATGGTGGTCAGCAGAACGGCGCAGAGCAGCCAGGTCGCCCACCCGAGCACCTGGACCACGATGTTGCCGCCCGGCAGGAAGAGCGCGAGCAGCAGCCGCGGCGCGTCCGTCGTCCAGCCGATCAGCGCGGCCAGGCCGACCGTCGACTGCCACGGCCCGTCCCCGCCGAGCTGCCTGGCGAGCCCGTACGTCACCGCGCCCAGCATGGCCCCGGCGAGGGCGAAGCCCACCGCCGCGCCCGCGATCGCCCAGGCGGCGACGGAGAACGTCGAGTTGACCACCTCGTCGTGCGTACTGCCCATGCCCAGCACCGCGAGCACGCCGTAGAGGAGCGAGACGGTCAGCGCGGGCAGCCAGACCTGGTGGTCGCGCATCCGGTCGAAGGTGCGGGACGGCTCGCGGTAGATGCCGGCCAGCAGCGCCTTCCAGTGCAGCCGGGGCCCGGCGACGTGCGGCGCGGACTGGCCGCCGGCGCGGTAGACGGCCACGTTGTCCTGGGCGGCGTACTCCTGTTCGTACCCCTGCCCCTGCCCGTACTCCGCCCCGTACGGCTCCCCGGGCGCCGCGGGCTCCCCGTACGGGCTGTCGCCCAGCGTGAACGCCCGCGTGTGCCCCGCCTGGTCGGCTGCGGCGCCGTAGGGGTCCTGGGGCGCCGTGAAGTACTCGGGCTCCCCCGCCGGGCCGCCCCCCTGCGGCGCGCTGCCGTAGGCGGCGCCGTACGGGCCGCCGCCGTACTGCTGCGGGTGCCCACTGGGCGCCGCCGACCAGCCCTGCCGGGGGTCGACGGCGCCCTGACCGTTCTCGTATCCGTTGCCAGCCACGCATCGACGGTACCCGGTCGGGCTGACCGGGCGTCGGTTGATCATCAGGCCGGGAAGAGATTGCAGCACTGCTGTGACGAGAGAGACGCCGGACAGCAGACGGGCGACGGCAGACGGCAGACGGCAGCAGGGGTACCGCAGCCGCCGGTCAGCGCTGGGCGCCGACCGAGCGCCCGTGCACGACCACGGCCGCGTTCTCACCGGCGGGGCAGCCGCCGGGGCCGGCCGTGGTCCGGACCGCGCCGACGGGCAGCAGGGTGCCGCAGGCGATCCGGATGCCGTTCGGCAGCTCGTTGTCGGACTCGACGGTGGCGCCGTCACCGATCACGGCGCCGTCCAGCGAGGTCCGGGCCCCGATGGTGGCGTACGCGCCGACGATGGAGTCCTTGACGAAGGCGTCCTCGCCGATCACGGCGCCGGGCAGGATCACGCTGCCCTCGACGATCGCCCCGGCCTCGATCAGCGCGTCCTCGGAGACCACCGTGCCGGAGCTGAGCACCGCGCCCTGGTGCACGTCGGCACCCGGGAGCAGCAGCGCCTCACCGGTCGGTCCGGGTACGGCGGGCGAGTCGACCTTGCCGAGCACCAGGTCGGCCGAGCCGCGGACGAACGCGCCCGGGGTGCCCAGGTCGAGCCAGTACGAGGTGTCGACCACGCCGCGCAGCAGCGCACCGGTGGCGAGCAGCTCGGGGAAGGTCTCGCGCTCGACCGAGACCTCACGGCCGGCCGGGATGCGATCGATAACCGATCGGGTGAACACGTAGCACCCTGCGTTGATCTGGTCGGTGACGATCTGCTCGGGAGTCTCGGGCTTCTCCAGGAACTCGAGCACCCGGCCGTCGGCGTCGGTCGGGACGAGGCCGAAGGCGCGCGGGTCCGCCACCCGGGTGAGGTGCAGGGTGACATCGGCCCCGGCGGCCACGTGACCGTCGCGCAGGGCGGCGATGTCGAGCCCGGACAGGATGTCGCCGTTGAAGATCAGGACCGGCTCGTCGGGACCGCAGGTGAGCCCGGAGGCGGCGTTGCGGATGGCCCCGCCCGTGCCGAGGGGCTCGCGCTCGGTGAGGTAGACCAGCTCGATGCCGTACGGGCTGCCGTCCTTGAAGTGGTCCTCGAAGACCTCGGCGAGGTACGAGGTGGCCAGCACGACCCGCGTCACGCCGGCAGCGGCCGCACGGGCCAGCTGGTGGGCGATGAACGGGACTCCGGCGACGGGCAGCATGGGCTTCGGGGTATGGGTGGTCAGCGGGCGCAGCCGTGTGCCCTTACCACCGACCAGCATGATCGCCTCGGTCATGGTCTGCGCTTCTCCCCTTGCTCCGGTGTGGCCCGGCCGCCGTCGGAGGCCGGTGTCGCCATTCAGTTTCAGTTGATACAGCCGACGTGGCCGACGTAGCTCACAGCAGCGGTGGCTGCCGGTCGCAGGGCCCCGGTGACGCACTTGCGCCACGCCGGGCCGGACCGCCGGCGGACCCGCACACCGCGTGTCCAGCGCCTACTGTATTTCCTTCCAAAGCGAGGACGTCCCAACGGTGGCTTGATCCGTATCACTGGAACATCGGGTTGACGGATCGCGGCCCGGTCTCCCGGGCCCTCTACCTGCGACGTGCTGCCGGCACCGCGCTAGGGCAACAGCCACGCAGCGTACGCCGGTACGCCCGCCGACACACCCCCGCTGCCGCTCAGCTGCGCCACCCGGGCGGCGGGCAGGGCCTGGGTCCACACCTGGACGTTGGAGATGGCCCCGTCCCAGTAGTCGGTCCAGGTGGACTTCCACATCACCCGGCCGATCTGCAGCGGCCCGCCGGTCTGCCAGATCCCCTTGACGTCGCTGGTCTGGGCGAGTTCGCCGTTGACGTAGAGCTGGATCTTCTTCGCGGAGGCGTCGTACACACCGGTGAGCAGGGTCCACTGGCCGGTCGTGGCGTTGCCCTTGGAGAGCGCCTCCACGCTGGTGTTGTCCTGGCCGCCGGCGGCGGTCTGCACCTTGAAGGACCACTGGTTGTGAGTACCCCAGTAGTCGCGGCCCAGAAAGAAGGAGTAGTAGGTGTCACTGCCCTGGGTGACGACCGCCCGGCCGCCGGTCGGCGCGTTGTTGCGGACCATCGCGGACACGGTGAAGCTCTTGCTCGTGTCGACCACCGCAGAGCCGGCCTGCCCGTACCCGTTGGGGCTGCTGTTGAGCACCAGCGTGGGGCCGTTGTGCCCGTCGGTCCGGCCGACCACCGCGCTCGCGGCCAGCGTGACCGGGTAGCGGCCGCCGCGGTCGTCGAGCCGTGGCGGTCCTGCGGGGACGGCCGGGCCGGTGCCGGCCGCCTTGGTGGCGGTCGGGCCGCCGCTCGGCGTGCCCGGCGTAGTGGCTGAGGCGGAGGGCGAGGCGGACGCGCTCCCCGTGGCACCGGACGGGAGGGCCGACGGCCCGACGGGCGAGATCGCGAGCGAGGAGGCGGCCGTGTCGGACGGCTTCTTCCCGTCGTCCCCACCGGACTTCTGCACCGCCAGCGCGCCGGCCACGAGGCCGCCGACCACCAGCACACCCGCCGCCGCCCCGCCGATCTTCACCATCCTGCGGCGCCGGTCCTCGCGCTCGTGCTGCTGCGCGAGTGCCGCCCAGTCCGGGGTACTGCTGCTCACCGGCGGCAGGTACGCGGGCTGCGGCCCGCCACCACCGCCCACCGGAGAGCCCGCCGTACTGCCCTGCCCCGCTATGCCCCCGCCATCGCTCATGGCCCGAAATGCTAGGCCATGGCGGATCTTTGAAATGCACGCGGCCCCGCCCGCCACAAGGGCGGACGGGGCCGGGTCGACGGTGTCGTGGATCAGGCTTCGACGGGCTCCGGCTCCGCCGGCTGCGCCTTCACCGAGTCGAGCAGCAGCTGGGCCACGTCGACCACCTTCAGGTGCTCCTTGGCCGCGCCCTCGTTCTTCTTGCCGTTGGCCGAGTCGGAGAGCATCACCAGGCAGAACGGGCAGGCGGTGGAGACGATGTCGGGGTTGAGCGACAGCGCCTCGTCCATGCGCTCGTTGTTGATGCGCTTGCCGATCCGCTCCTCCATCCACATCCGCGCGCCACCCGCACCGCAGCAGAAGCCGCGCTCCTTGTGACGGTGCATCTCCTGCTGGCGCAGACCGGGGACCTTGTCCATGATCTCGCGCGGCGGGCTGTAGACCTTGTTGTGGCGGCCCAGGTAGCAGGGGTCGTGATAGGTGATCAGACCCTCGACCGGGTTGACCGGGATGAGCTTGCCCTCGTCGATCAGGTGCTGCAGCAGCTGGGTGTGGTGGATGACCTCGAAGTGGCCGCCCAGCTGCGGGTACTCGTTGGCGATGGTGTTGAAGCAGTGCGGGCAGGTGGCCACGATCCGCTTGGTCGGGGCGTCCTCCAGCGCGGCGTTCAGCGTCTCGACGTTCTGCGCGCCGAGCATCTGGAAGAGGAACTCGTTGCCGAGGCGGCGCGGGGAGTCACCGGTGCAGGTCTCCTCCTTGCCGAGGATCGCGAACTTCACGCCCGCGGTGTGCAGCAGCTCGGCGAAGGCCTTGGTGGTCTTCTTGGCGCGGTCCTCCAGGGCACCGGCGCAGCCGACCCAGTAGAGGTACTCGACCTCGGCGGGGTCGATGTCCTCACCGATCACCGGCACCTCGATGCCGGTCTCCTTCTTGAGCTCCTTGACCCAGTCGAGGCGCGCCTTGGTGGCCAGGCCCCACGGGTTGCCCTTGTTCTCCAGGTTCTTGAGCATCGTCCCGGCCTCGGTCGGGAAGGAGCTCTCGATCATCACCTGGTAGCGGCGCATGTCGACGATGTGGTCGACGTGCTCGATGTCCACCGGGCACTGCTCGACGCACGCACCGCAGGTGGTGCAGGACCACAGCACGTCCGGGTCGATGACGCCGTTCTCCTCGGCGGTGCCGATCAGCGGGCGCTCGGCCTCGGCCAGCGCCGCGGCGGGGACGTCCTTGAGCTGCTCCGACGAGGCCTGCTCGTTGCCCTCCATGTCCTTGCCGCCACCGGCCAGCAGGTACGGCGCCTTGGCGAAGGCGTGCTCCCGCAGGCTCATGATCAGCAGCTTGGGCGAGAGCGGCTTGCCGGTGTTCCAGGCGGGGCACTGCGACTGGCAGCGGCCGCACTCGGTGCAGGTGGAGAAGTCGAGGATGCCCTTCCAGGCGAAGTGCTCGACCTGGGAGACGCCGAAGACGGCGTCGTCGGCCGGGTCCTCGAAGTCGATCGGGGCGCCGCCGCTGGTCATCGGGCGCAGCGCGCCGAGGGCGACGTCGCCGTCCTCCTCGCGCTTGAAGTAGATGTTGAAGAAGGCGAGGAAGCGGTGCCAGGCCACGCCCATCGACGGGTTGATGCCGATGGTGATCGCCCACGCGAAGGAGATGCAGATCTTCAGCATCGCGAACAGGTAGATCAGGTTGGTCAGCGTCGAGTGCGCCAGGCCCTTGAAGGCCAGCACCAGCGGGTAGCTGATCAGGTACGCGGCCTCGTACGAGTCGACGCCCGCGAGCGCGCCCTCGAGGCCGCGCAGGATCATGATGCAGAGGCCGATGCCGAGAATCGTGTACTCGACGTAGAAGGCCTGCCAGGCGATCGAGCCGGCGAAGCGGGACTTGCGACCGGACCGGGACGGCAGGCTGAGCAGCCGGATCACGATCAGCGTCGCGATGCCCAGCGTGGTGAGCGTGCCGACCAGCTCGGTGAAGATCTCGAACGGCAGCCAGTGCCCGATGATCGGCAGCGCCCACTCGGCGTCGAAGAGCTGGCCGAACGCGGTCACCAGCGTGGTGACCAGGGTGAAGAAGCCGACCGCGACGAACCAGTGGGCGACACCGACGATGCCCCACTTGTTCATGCGGGTGTGGCCGAGGAACTCGACGGCCACCGTCTTCGTGCGCTGCACCGGGTTTCCGGTGCGGGTGCCGTCCGGCTGGCCTGTCTTCACCACCTTGTAGATGTACGCGGCCGCCCGGGCGGCGAGCGCGGTGCCGATCACAGTCGTGACCAGCGAGATGACGATCGCTGCTAGCTGCATCGGCTCTCCGTCTCCAGCGGCTGTAGCAAGGGGTTCAGTTGAGTGTACTGGTCGGTAACTTAAAGCGGGGACCGGGGCGGACATTACCGCCCGTTAACACCCGTTAAGAAGATGCGCAGGGTATGGCGACAGTCACTAAGGACACACTCACCCAACCGGGCGAATCCCGCCTCCCGTAGCGGCCGCACGCCGAGAGCAGGCCGAGAGCGATATAAGCGCGCAGTAAAGTTGAGCGACACGGACTCATAGCTGTTGACGACCGTGTTCCCGTCATGCATGCTTGAGCCCGTAAAGCTCAACTTCTCCCTGGAGGTATTTTCGATGGCACGCGCGGTCGGTATCGACCTCGGCACGACGAACTCGGTCGTCACCGTTCTTGAAGGCGGTGAGCCCACCGTCATCACCAACGCCGAGGGCGCTCGGACCACGCCGTCCGTCGTCGCCTTCGCCAAGAACGGTGAGGTCCTCGTCGGCGAGGTCGCCAAGCGCCAGGCGGTCACCAACGTTGACCGGACCATTCGCTCGGTCAAGCGCCACATGGGCACCGGGTGGAAGATCAACCTGGACGGCAAGGACTTCAACCCCCAGCAGATCAGCGCCTTCATCCTGCAGAAGCTGAAGCGCGACGCCGAGGCGTACCTGGGCGAGACGGTCACCGACGCGGTGATCACCGTCCCGGCGTACTTCTCGGACTCCGAGCGCCAGGCGACCAAGGAGGCCGGCGAGATCGCGGGCCTGAACGTCCTGCGCATCGTCAACGAGCCGACGGCCGCCGCCCTCGCCTACGGCCTCGACAAGGACGACCAGACCATCCTGGTCTTCGACCTCGGCGGTGGCACCTTCGACGTCTCCCTGCTGGAGATCGGCGACGGGGTCGTCGAGGTGAAGGCCACCAACGGTGACAACCACCTCGGTGGTGACGACTGGGACCAGCGCGTCGTCGACCACCTGGTCAAGGTCTTCCAGTCCGGCCACGGTGTCGACCTCTCCAAGGACAAGATGGCGCTGCAGCGCCTGCGCGAGGCCGCCGAGAAGGCGAAGATCGAGCTGTCCTCGTCCTCCGAGACCTCGATCAACCTGCCCTACATCACGGCCTCCGCCGAGGGCCCGCTGCACCTGGACGAGAAGCTCACCCGCGCTCAGTTCCAGCAGCTCACCACGGACCTGCTGGAGCGCTGCAAGACCCCGTTCCACAACGTGATCAAGGACGCCGGCATCCAGCTGTCCGAGATCGACCACGTGGTCCTGGTCGGTGGCTCGACCCGTATGCCCGCCGTCGCCGAGCTCGTCAAGGAGCTGACCGGCGGTCAGGACGCCAACAAGGGCGTGAACCCGGACGAGGTCGTCGCCATCGGCGCCGCGCTGCAGGCCGGTGTCCTCAAGGGCGAGGTCAAGGACGTCCTGCTGCTCGACGTCACCCCGCTGTCTCTGGGTATCGAGACCAAGGGCGGCATCATGACCAAGCTGATCGAGCGCAACACCACGATCCCGACCAAGCGCTCGGAGATCTTCACCACGGCCGAGGACAACCAGCCGTCCGTGCAGATCCAGGTCTACCAGGGCGAGCGCGAGATCGCCGCGTACAACAAGAAGCTCGGCATGTTCGAGCTGACCGGCCTGCCCCCGGCCCCCCGCGGCCTGCCGCAGATCGAGGTCACCTTCGACATCGACGCCAACGGCATCATGCACGTCGGTGCCAAGGACCTCGGCACCGGCAAGGAGCAGCGGATGACCGTCACCGGCGGCTCCGCGCTGCCGAAGGACGACATCGAGCGCATGATGCGCGAGGCCGAGCAGTACGCGGAGGAGGACCACAAGCGCCGCGAGGCCGTGGAGACCCGGAACCAGGGCGAGCAGCTCGTCTACTCGACCGAGAAGTTCATCGCGGACAACGACGACAAGCTCCCGGCCGACGTCAAGGCCGAGGTCGAGACGGCGATCACCGAGCTCAAGGAGACCCTGAAGGGCGAGGACATCGCGGCGATCCGCGAGGCCACCGAGAAGGTGTCCACCACCGCCCAGAAGCTCGGTGCGGCGCTGTACGCCAACGCCGACGCCGCGGGTGCCGCCCCGGCCGGCGAGCAGGCCAAGGCCGAGGACGACGTCGTCGACGCCGAGATCATCGACGACGAGAAGCCCAAGGGTGGTGCGGCATGACGGAGAAGCCGCAGGGCGACAAGCCCGGCGACGACTCCGCCGAAGAGGCCGTCCTGAAGGCCGCCGAGGAGGCGGTCTCGGGCGGTGCCTCGGAGGAGCTCGCCGCCGCCCAGCGCGAGGTGGCGGAGCGTACCGCCGACCTGCAGCGCCTGCAGGCCGAGTACCAGAACTACCGCAAGCGGGTCGAGCGGGACCGTATGACGGTCCGTGAGATCGCGGTCTCCAACATCCTGGAGTCCCTGATCCCGGTGCTGGACGACATCGGCCGGGCCCGCGAGCACGGCGAGGTGACGGGCGGCTTCAAGTCGGTCTCCGACAACCTGGAGACGGTCGTCGCCAAGCTGGGCCTGCAGCAGTTCGGCAAGGAGGGCGAGCCCTTCGACCCGACGCTTCACGAGGCCCTGATGCACAGCTACTCCTCGGACGTCACCGAGGACACCTGTGTCCAGATCCTCCAGCCCGGGTACCGCATCGGCGAGCGGATCATCCGCCCGGCGATGGTCGCGGTGGCCGAGCCCCAGCCCGGCACCCAGACCACGGCCGCGCCGGACACCGACAAGGCGGAGTCCGACAAGGCTGACGGTGCAGCGGAAAGCTGACAATCTGTGCGCTGCGGAGTCGTACGTCGTCCGGTACGACGGCCGGCTCCGCAGCGCTCTGTCTATGGACTTCGGGAGGTGGCGGCAGCCATGAGCACCAAGGACTACGTGGAGAAGGACTACTACAAGGTCCTCGGCGTGCCCAAGGACGCCACCACCGCCGAGATCAAGAAGACGTACCGGAAGCTGGCCCGCGAGTTCCACCCGGACGCCAACAAGGGTGACGTCAAGGCCGAGGACCGCTTCAAGGACATCTCCGAGGCCTACGACGTCCTGTCGGACGACAAGCGCCGCAAGGAGTACGACGAGGCGCGCAGCCTCTTCGGCAGCGGCGGCTACCGGCCCGGCGGCCCGGGCGGCGGCAACTACAGCTTCGACTTCGGCGACCTGTTCAACAGCTCGCCGAGCGGGGGCGGCGGCGGTATCGGCGACGTCTTCGGCGGCCTCTTCAACCGCGGCGGCCGGCAGGCCCAGCCGCGCCGGGGCGCCGACGTCGAGACCGAGGTGACGCTCAGCTTCGAGGAGGCGGTGGACGGCGCGACCGTCCCGCTCCGGATGACCAGCCAGGCCCCCTGCCGCTCCTGCAGCGGTACGGGTGCCAAGGCCGGCACCACCCCCAGGGTCTGTCCGACCTGCGTCGGCGCCGGCACGGTCAGCCGCGGCCAGGGTGCCTTCGCACTCTCCGAGCCCTGCCGGGACTGCAAGGGCCGCGGCATGCTCGTCGACGACCCGTGCACCGTCTGCCACGGCAGCGGCCGGGCCAGCTCGGCCCGCACCATGCAGGTCCGGATCCCGGCCGGGGTGCAGCACGACCAGCGGATCAGGCTCAAGGGCAAGGGCGCCCAGGGCGAGCGCGGCGGCCAGCCCGGCGACCTCTACGTCACCGTGCACGTCGACCCGCACCCGGTCTTCGGCCGCAAGGGCGACAATCTGACGGTCACCGTGCCGGTGTCCTTCCCCGAAGCCGCACTCGGCGGGACCATCGAGGTGCCGACGCTCAACGGGCCGTCAGTGAAGCTCCGGCTGCCCGCCGGCAGCGCGAACGGACTCACCCTGCGGGCCCGCGGCAAGGGCGCCACCCGCAAGGACGGCACCCGCGGCGACCTGCTGGTCACCGTGGAGGTCGTGGTGCCGCAGCACGTCACCGGTGACGCGCTGACGGCCCTGGAGCAGTACCGCGAGGCCACCGCCTCGGACGACCCGCGAGCCGCCCTCTTCCGGGCGGCGGAGGGAGCGTGACCCGATGAACCACGAACCCATCGGCCCCGGCCTCGGCGAAGGGCTGCCCGGCGGCCCCCGCCCGTCCCGCCCGGTCGGCGGCCCCGCCCGCAGCCCGTACCAGCTGACCGAGGACACCCCGGTCTACGTGATCTCGGTCGCTGCCGAGCTCTCCGGGCTGCACCCGCAGACCCTGCGCCAGTACGACCGCCTCGGCCTGGTCTGCCCCGACCGCACCGCCGGCCGGGGGCGGCGCTACTCCGCGCGGGACATCCAGCAGCTGCGCGAGGTCCAGCGCCTCTCGCAGGACGAGGGCATCAACCTGGCCGGCATCAAGCGCATCATCGAACTGGAGAACCAGGTCGCGGCCCTCCAGTCCCGCGTCTCCGAGCTCGCCGACTCCCTCGAAGGCGCCGCCACCGCCCTCCAGCAGCGCGAGGCCGCCGTCCACGCCTCCTACCGCCGGGACCTGGTCCCCTACCAGCAGGTCCAGCAGTCCAGCGCCCTGGTCGTCTGGCGCCCGAAGCGGTAGAGCGGAGCAGGCCCGGCCGCCGGTTCCCTCCTCACGGGGGGTGCCGGCGGCTTAGTCATGATGAGAGAGTGCCAACCAGTTGTACCGGGACGAGGTACATGTTCGACTCCGCGGCTCATGTACCAAAATTCACGCCTATGATCCCGGTGGGGCACCCGCTGCCCATCCATCTGTTCGGCCGACGGCAAGGAGCCCCAGATGAGTGAGACGGACGAGCCCGGCCTCACTTCGGGCGGGCTGGGAGTTCTCTCGGCCGAGGCCAGGGAGCTCTACCGGTCCGTTCTCCGCTGCCATGGGCGTCTGACACCCGAAGAGAGCAAGTCGGCCGACCAGGATCACCTGCTCGAGCTGGTCGACATCGGGCTGCTGGTCCGGGACACCGACAACCCGGACGTCCTGGTCGCCGTCGACCCGAAACAACTCTCGGCCCGCCTCAGCACCGCCTGGCAGCGAAAGGCACTGGACCTGCTGAGCCGGGCGGTCGCGCTGCCCGCGGACCTCCAGGAGCTGGCCGAGGACTTCCGTACGCCCGAGCAGGCTGGCGGCACGATCGAGTATGTGCGCGGCAAAGTGCTGATAAACCAACGGCTCGGCCAGTTGGTGAGCAGTTGCATGGAGGAGATGCTCGCCGCGCAGCCGGGCGGGCCGCGTCCTCCCGAGGCCCTGGCGAGTGTGATCACCCGCGACCTCGAGATGCTCCGCCGTGGCGCGGCCATCCGGACGATCTATCACCCGAGCACCCGCTATCACACCCCGACCCGGGAGTACGTGACGGCGATAGCCGAACACGGCGGGCAGGTGCGGACACTCGACGAGCCTTACACCCGACTGATCGTCATCGATCGACGGACCGCCGTCATTCCGGTGGCGGAAGACCTCAACCTGGCGGCGTTCATTCACGATCAGGCCGTCATCAGCTACCTCGTGGAGGAGGTATTCGAGCGGAACTGGAGTCGCGGTCTAGATTTTGACGGTACTCGGACAGTTCCGCCGCAGGTGGTCTCACGCCTCCGTCAGACGATCATTGATCTGATGCTCAAAGGAACCAATCACCGGGTTATCGCCCGCCGACTGGGCATCAGCGAACGCACCCTGGCCCGCCATATTGCCGAGATGCGTGAGGAGTACCACGTCGAGTCACTCTTCCAACTCGGCTATGTACTCGCCCGCAGCGTTCATGACACCCCGGACCACAAGGACGAGTTCGGCTAGCCACCCCACCCGGACGCCCCGTTCGTCCGGGCACGGCAGGCTTGCCGCGGCACTCAGGTCCAGGCCGAGTCTGCCGGGGTCGTAATGGCCGAACCGTCGGCGGCCGAGTCCGCGACCGAGTCCGCGTGAACAAGGGCGCGCGTCCAGGCGCTGTCTCCGGCCAGTGCCGGATTGCTCCCGGCCAGCATCGCCGCACCCATGACAAGCGGAACAACGACGAAGCGAACAAAGCGGCGCATGCGAGACATTGCGACCAAATCCTTCCTCAGGGTTATGCCTCACTGAGCAAATGAAGCGTCGAACATTAGCTCAGATCATGCCGCAGCGTGAAGCAACTGTCACGGCGTCCGCTTTATGAGGAGTGCGTCATCTCTGTGCCAGGCACCCAGATGACACCGTGTGCCAGTGGACGGACCGGCTACGACCGTTGGACGATCAACTCGTCCCGACGGTACCGGTACCGACGGCCTTCACTTGACGCCATGTCTTCAACTTATCCACAACAGTCAATGGCCGAAAGCCCCGGAACCCGGCACCGACAACCAGACAAGCGCCGCCGGTCATGAGTGGATGCCCCCGGCCACCCCTTCCCCCGGAGTCGACATGAGTGAGCCCTACCTGCGCAACCGCGCCGTCCAGACCCCCGAGGGGCGGCGCGCTCGGGTGTTCCTGGCCGCGCCGCTCATGCGGCTGACCGGGCCGGCCGACAGCGTGGTGACCCTGGCGAGCCGGACGCGGCTGACGACGCTCCGGTCCACGCTGCTCCGCAGCGGCGCCGCGGTCTACAGCGCTCACCACAGCGACGCCTGGTCGGTGGCCGGCCGCGCCCCCGAGCCGCGGGTACCCTCCGACTTCCGAGCGCTGCAGACCGCCGACCTGGTCTTCGCGTACGTCGGCGCACCGCTGTCGGCCGGCGTCAGTCTGGAGCTCGGCTGGGCCTCCGCCCTGCGCAAGCCGGTGGTCCTGCTGGTGGACGAGGCGATCACGCACAACCCGCTGATAGCCACCATCGAGCAGGTCGCCCCCGTCCTGCCCCTGGTCTTCGACGATACCTGGTCGCAGGAGGCCCTCCACCACACCGTGGAGACCGCCCTCGACTGGGCCGGCATGGCTCTCTCGCTGCGCGAGGGCTTCTGGACGGCACCCGGCGACCACTTCCCCAACCCCCGTCAGGAGCCCCCGGCCGCCGGCCCGTACGACTACTGGACGCCCGGCGTCGCCACCGGCTGACCCGGCCCCGTCGCTACTCACCCCGGCCACCGCGCATGAGCCACCCGAGCTGAAACAGCGTCTGGGCCCCGTAGCGCTCCCGCAGCCGCGAGATGTGCCCCGCCACCGTGCGCTCGCTCAGCCCCAGCCGGGTCGCCACCGCCCGCTGGGTGAAACCCTGCGCCAGCAGCCGGCCCACCCGCTCAGGCACCCGGCTGCGGCCCTCCTCCGAGGAACCCCAGGCCACCGAGTCCGCCCGCCGCCAGTCCCGCTCGAAGGAGGACACCAGGTGGTCGACCATGGTGCGGTCCTCGACGAAGGAGGCGCTGAGCCGGTCCTCACCGGCCGGGATGACGGCGACCGTCCGGTCGAAGAGCATCATCTTCGGGAACGGCTCGTCGAGGATCCGCACCCGGCCGCCGTGCTCGGTGACCGTGGCCGCGTACGCCACCGTGGCCGGCTCGTCCAGCGCGGTCGGCCGGTACAGGGTCCGCAGCACGCCGCCGCGCTGAAGGAACGGCAGGTCCTGCTGCAGTGCGATCGCCAGGCCGTGCGCCGGGCGCGGGCCGGGCTGGGCCGTGAGCATCTCCTCCTTGCAGTCGGAGAGCAGGCGGGCGATCCGGTGCTGGATCTCCGCGCGGTCGTGGACCAGCTCGACCGGGCCGGAGCGGTCCGCCGGCCGCGGAGTGTCGTCGTACGCCTTGGTCAGGCCGTCCAGCATCGCCGGCAGGCTCTCGGCGCGGACCAGCAGCCTGGTCGCCGTGGCGCGCAGCTCGGTGGCGAGTCGCCCGCTCACCGCACGCGGGCTGACGGCGCAGTAGGAGATGTCGGTCCGGGTGAGCAGCCCGATCCCGAGCAGCTCGTCGACCGTCCGGCGGTCGGCCACCGCGGGGTCCGAGATCGGCACCCGGCCGCCGGCGGCCAGGATCGCGAGATACAGCTGCCGCGCGACCTCGCCCGGCAGCGGCGCCACGGCCTCGTCCAGGGGCACGTCACTCGCCACGGCCACCCCGCATGAGCCACCCGAGCTGAAACAGCGTCTGGGCCCCGTAGCGCTCCCGCAGCCGCGAGATGTGCCCCGCCACCGTGCGCTCGCTCAGCCCCAGCCGGGTCGCCACCGCCCGCTGGGTGAAACCCTGCGCCAGCAGCCGGCCCACCCGCTCAGGCACCCGACTACGGCCCTCCTCCGAGGAACCCCACACCACCGAATCCGCGCGGGCCCAGTCCCGCTCGAAGACCGCGACCAGGAAGGTGACGGCCGCCGAGTCGGTGATGAACACGGCCTTGCTGTGATCGTCGGCCGCGGGGACCACCGCCACGGCACGGTCGAAGATCAGCATCCGCTGGAAGTTCTCGTCCAGGACCCGGATCTGGGCCCCGTGCTCCGTGACCGCCGCGGCGTACTTCACCGCCGCCGGTTCGGCCATCGCGGTCGGCTGGTAGATCGTCCTCATCGTGCGCCCGCGCCTGAGCAGCGGCAGATCCTGGCGGAGTGCCATGTCCAGGGCGTCGGCGGGCCGCGGTCCGGGCTGCGTCGACAGCAGCCCCTCCTTGCAGTCGGCGACCAGCTGTTCGATCTGGTGCCGGATGTGCTCGTGGCCCTCGATGTGGGTGGCCTCACCCCGCTGGTCCGCCCGCCGGGGCACCGCGTCGTACGCCTTCGTCAGGCCGTCCAGTGCGCCGGGCAGTCCTTCGGCCCGCACCAGCAGCCGGGTCGCCTCCGACCGCAGCTCCGCGCTCACCCGGCCGGCGACGGTCCGGGGGCTCACCGCCGTGTAGACGCTGTCCATGAGATTGGGCATCACCAGCCCGATCTCCATGAGCTGATCCAGCGCCGGTCGGTCGGACTCGGAGAAGTCCGCGAAGGGGACCAGACCGCCCGCCGCCAGGATTCCGAGGTAGAGCTGCCGAGCCGCCTCGCCGGGCGCACCTGCGCCCAGGTCTGCCGTCGGATCCGCAGCCACGTCCAACACTCCCTGCCGGTCCTCAACGCCCGCTCGCGATCGCAGCGCTCCGGGGGCGTCTCACCCCCGGTCACCTGGAGCCCCGCGGTGACGTCCACGGATCGTAGACGAGATCTCCGGACCTCCGTACCGGCGCGCCCCCCAGAGCCAGAGCCCAGTTGAGCTCTGAAGCCCTGGGGGGCTCGCCGTGTCACGCCGTTGCCGAGGCGCTTCCAGCGAGGCGGAGCAGCAACGCCTCGCCGGCTCCGGTCCCGGGGGCCATCACCACACATGGCGTCCCGGCCGGCGCTCTTCCCCCCCGATGCACCGGTACGGACGTACCGTGGGGCATCCACGTCGAAGAGCAAGTCGCCACCCACAGGCTGCGGTTGCCCGGGCGGCCGGCGTGCCTCCACCCTCACAGCGTGACGGCCGGGGAACAAGTGGCGCCCGACTGCAGGTTTCCGCAAATGCAGGAACCTGCAGTCGGCTGTGTCGGGCCGGCCTGGAGATTTCTCCGGAATCCGACTATTCGGCCTGACCGCCGACCGGAGCGCCACGCCGACCAAACGGTCGTTCGGAGCCGCGAGAGCGGGCCCGACCGACTCATCCCCCCCTCGCCGGAATTCGGTGGCGAGGCGAAATCCCTGGTGCAACTGGCCCTGTGGGCCCGGGTATTGCCGTTGGCAATGGCCCGCAGAATACCTGCCCCAATCCGCCCGGAGCCCGACAAGGCCGCCGATGGGATCAATGACTCCTGGAATGTCCGAGTGCCGATCGGTGGCGCACCCGCCCGGAGCCCGAGACCCGCGGACGGGTATTCCCGAGCGGATTGCGCGGCGCCAGGCAGTCAGCGCAGCAGCCGGCCCCCGGCCAGGCCGGTCAGGGTCCGGGTGCCGGCCACCGACCAGGCGGCGAGCAGCAGGACGTACAGGCCGGCCGACAGTGCCGTGAAGCCCTCGAAGCCGGTGTGGCGGGCAAGGCCGGCGGTGCCGGTGACCAGGGTGCCGACGGGGAAGGTGTAGGCCCACCAGGTCATGGCGAAGGGCATCTCGGCCCGCCAGGCACGCAGGTTGGCGGCGGCCGCGACGAGCAGCCAGAGCAGCGCGACCCCGATCGCGCAGACGCCGTACAGCACCGCCAGGACGGCCGCGGCGTCCGCCCGCTGCGGAGCCACCGTCCGGGCCGCGTCTGCGAGTTGGTTGACGGCGGTGGTGGACTGGCCGAGCGGTCCGAGCACCAGGAAGAGCGAGGGGGTGAGGATCAGCGCGGGCAGCTTGCTGTGCAGCAGCCCGGCGAGGACGACCGGCAGCAGGGCCAGCGTGGCCAGCAGCCCGGCGCCGAGGAGCGCGCAACACCCGTACAGCATCGCCGTCCGCCACGGCCCGGGCAGGTGCGGGATCAGCGCGGGCCCCAGCGAGGCTGCCACCAGCGGGGCGACCACCGGGAGCAGCCAGGTCGGGTTGGCCTGCAGGACGGAGAGGCGGTGACGGGTGATCATCAGGTACGGGATGCCGGCAGCCACTGCCACGGCGTACACCGTGCCGACCGTCCAGAGCACCAGGTCCAGCGCCACCGCCGGCCCGGTACCGATCACCCGCGCGCCGAGTACGAGCGTCGCGTAGCCGACGGCGAGCAGGGCCATCGGCGGGCAGCCGTAGAAGACGGCGGTGGCCGGGTCGTCCATGAGCTGCGCGCGGGCGGCCGCGCGGTGCCGGGTGAGGTGCGCGGCCCGGGCCGCCACCAGCAGGGTCAGCGCCGCGAGGGCCAGGGCCCACACCAGCTCCCCGAAGCCGATCAGGCCCGGGAGCTCGATGGGGAGCGCCGCCGCTCCGTTGGCGACGATCGCGGTGCCCATGACGGCGGCGTGCCAGTTGGGGCCGAGGCGGCTGAGGTCGAGCGAGTACGAGGTGGTGGTCGTACGGGGACTGGTGAGGGTGGCCATGCGTCCCACCCTGCCGAGGCGGGTCGCCCGCCGGTAGCGTGTCGTGCCCTATGAGGACATAGCCTGGCTCTATGACCCTCCTCTCCCCGCACGTCCCCGAACTCGGCGCACTGGAGCTGCTGCTCGCGGTGGCCCGGCTGGGCAGCGTCGGGCGGGCGGCGGCCGAGCTCGGGGTGAGCCAGCCGGCCGCGAGCGCGCGGATCAAGGGCATGGAGCGCCAGGTCGGCGTGGCGCTGCTGGAGCGGTCGCCGCGCGGTTCACGGCCCACCGAGGCCGGGCGGCTGGTGATCGAGTGGGCCCGCCAGGTGGTCGAGGCGGCGCAGGCGCTGGACGCCGGCATCGACGCGCTGCGTGAGCGCCGGGACGCCCGCCTGCGGGTGGTGGCGAGCCTGACGGTCGCCGAGTACCTGATGCCGGGCTGGCTGCTGGCCCTGCACGAGGCCAACCCGGGCACCGCGGTGACGCTGCGGACCGCCAACTCGGCGGACGTCGCCGCGCACGTCCTCGCGGGCGACGCGGACCTCGGCTTCGTCGAGGGCCCGACCACCCCGCCCGGGCTCTCCGGCGCGGTGGTGGCGGCCGACCGGCTGGTGGTCGTGGTGGCACCCGGCCACCCCTGGGCGCGGCGGCGGGCGCCGGTCACCGGCAGCGAGCTCGCGATGACCCCGCTGGTGCTGCGCGAGCCGGGCTCCGGCACCCGGGAGGTGCTGGACCGGGCCCTGGCCCGGTACGGGGGCGCGGCGACGCCCCGGCTCGAGCTGGCCTCCTCGACCGCGCTCAAGGCGGCGGCGATGACCGGCGCCGGGCCGGTGTGCCTCAGCGAACTGGCCGTGGTGGAGGAGCTGGCCACCCGGCGGCTGGTCTCCGTGCCGCTGGAGGGTGTGGATCTGCACCGCCCGCTGCGGGCCGTCTGGCCGTCCGGACAGCGGCCGGCCGGCCCGGCCAGGGACCTGCTCGGGCTGACCCGCAGGCCGTCCCGGCGAGGCTAGACGAGAAAAGTTGAGCGAAGTAGACTCAACTTACTGGATGCTTCCAGCAGCAGAGACCGAGCGACCGAGAGAGAGGGCACGCCAGCAGTGGATGCCAGCAAGTTCACCAGCAAGACGCAGGACGCCCTGTCCGCCGCGATCCGGCAGGCCAGCGCCGCAGGAAACCCGGACGTCAAGCCGGTGCACATCCTGCTGGCCCTGCTGGAGCAGCCCGAGGGCATCGCCCGCCCGCTGCTCGAGGCGGTCGGCGCGGACGTCCCGGCCGTCACCGCCGCCGCCCGGCGCCAGCTGGCCGCACTGCCGAGCGCCCAGGGCTCGACGGTGGCCGCGCCGCAGCTCGCCCGCGACACCATGGCCGTGCTGACCGAGGCGGGCAGGCGCGCCGACGACCTGGACGACCAGTACCTCTCCACCGAGCACCTGCTGGTCGGCCTGGCCACCGAGGGCGGGGCCGTCGCCGACCTGCTCGCCGGGCACGGCGCCACCCCCAAGGCGCTGCTGGCCGCCTTCAAGGACGTCCGGGGCAGCGCCCGGGTCACCTCCGCCGACCCGGAGGGCACGTACAAGGCACTGGAGAAGTACGGCACCGACCTCACCCAGGCCGCCCGCGACGGCAAGCTCGACCCGGTGATCGGCCGCGACCAGGAGATCCGCCGGGTGGTCCAGGTGCTCTCCCGCCGCACCAAGAACAACCCCGTGCTGATCGGCGACCCCGGCGTCGGCAAGACCGCCGTGGTCGAGGGCCTGGCCCAGCGCATCGTCGCGGGCGACGTGCCCGAGTCGCTGCGCGGCAAGCGCCTGGTCGCGCTGGACCTCGGCGCGATGGTCGCCGGGGCCAAGTACCGGGGCGAGTTCGAGGAGCGGCTGAAGGCCGTCCTGAACGACATCAAGGCGAGCGAGGGGCAGGTCATCACCTTCATCGACGAGCTGCACACCATGGTCGGCGCGGGCGCAGGCGGCGACTCCGCGATGGACGCGGGGAACATGCTCAAGCCGATGCTGGCCCGCGGCGAGCTGCGCATGGTCGGCGCCACCACGCTGGACGAGTACCGCGAGCGGATCGAGAAGGACGCCGCGCTGGAGCGCCGCTTCCAGCAGGTGCTGGTCGGCGAGCCCAGCGTGGAGGACACCATCGCCATCCTGCGCGGCCTCAAGGGCCGGTACGAGGCGCACCACAAGGTGCAGATCTCGGACGCCGCCCTGGTCGCCGCGGCCACCCTGTCCAACCGCTACATCACCGCCCGCTTCCTCCCCGACAAGGCGATCGACCTGGTCGACGAGGCGGCCTCCCGGCTGCGGATGGAGATCGACTCCTCCCCCGTCGAGATCGACGAACTCCAGCGCGCCGTCGACCGGCTGCGGATGGAGGAGCTGGCCCTGGAGAAGGAGTCCGACCCCGCCTCGGTCGACCGCCTCGCCAGGCTGCGCCGCGATCTCGCCGACAGGCAGGAGCAGTTGAACGGCCTCACCGCCCGGTGGGAGCAGGAGAAGAAGAGCCTCAACCGGGTCGGCGAGCTCAAGGAGCGCCTGGACGAACTCCAGGGCTCGCTCGAACGGGCCCAGCGGGACGGCGACTTCGAGCGCGCCTCCAAGCTGATGTACGCCGAGATCCCCGCCGCCGAGCGGGAGTTGACCGAGGCCCAGGAGCGCGCCGCCGACCAGGACGCCAGCACCTCCATGGTGAAGGAGGAGGTCGGCCCGGACGACGTCGCGGACGTGGTCGCCTCCTGGACGGGCATCCCGGCCGGCCGCCTGCTGGAGGGCGAGAGCGCCAAACTCCTGCGCATGGAGGAGGAGTTGGGCCGCCGCCTGATCGGCCAGACCGAGGCCGTCCAGGCCGTCTCGGACGCGGTGCGCCGCACCCGCTCCGGCATCTCCGACCCGGACCGGCCCACCGGCTCCTTCCTCTTCCTCGGCCCGACCGGTGTCGGCAAGACCGAACTCGCCAAGGCACTGGCCGACTTCCTCTTCGACGACGAGCGGGCGATGGTCCGTATCGACATGAGCGAGTACGGCGAGAAGCACTCCGTCTCGCGCCTGGTCGGGGCCCCGCCCGGCTACGTCGGCTACGAGGAGGGCGGCCAGCTGACCGAGGCGGTCCGGCGGCGCCCGTACAGCGTCGTCCTGCTCGACGAGGTGGAGAAGGCCCACCCCGAGGTCTTCGACATCCTGCTCCAGGTGCTGGACGACGGACGGCTCACCGACGGCCAGGGCCGTACGGTCGACTTCCGCAACGCGATCCTGATCCTCACCTCCAACCTGGGCAGCCAGTACCTGGTGGACCCGACCACGCCCGAGGAGCGGAAGAAGGAGCTGGTGCTGGACACGGTGCGCAGCGCCTTCAAGCCGGAGTTCCTCAACCGGCTGGACGACATCGTGGTCTTCGACGCACTGGGCATGGCCGAGCTGAGCCGGATCGTCGACCTGCAGGTCGCCAGGCTCGCGGACCGGCTGCGCGACCGCCGGCTCACGCTGGAGGTCACCGAGGCGGCCCGTGACTGGCTGGCACTGACCGGCTACGACCCGGCGTACGGTGCGAGGCCGCTGCGGCGGCTGGTGCAGTCGGCGATCGGCGACCAGCTGGCCAAGGCGATCCTGTCCGGCCAGGTCCACGACGGGGACGGCGTGGTCGTGGAGCGCGACGAGGCGGGCGACCGGCTGACCGTCCGGGCGAAGGCGGCGGCGACCTCGCTCGAGAAATAACGGGTCAGCGCCTTGGGAGGCCCGGCCTGCCGGGCCTCCGGCCCGCTCTGCGGAGCGGCCGGTCGGGGATCTTCCGGGCGCGCGGCGGGGAGCCCCTGTGTCGCGGGCGCCGAATGAGGCAGGATGGAGACCTGGAAGGGCGGCCCCTCAGTCCCAGCCACCCTTGTGTACTGAGAATATAAGGACCTCCCATGAGCATCGACCCGTCCTCCATCCCCTCCTTCGGCGCGCCCCAGCCCCCGCAGGGCGGTCAGCCCGGCGGTGGCCCCGCCGGCCCGCCGCCGGTGGTGGTGCCGGACCAGGCCCTGGTGACCCAGCTGCTGGACCAGATGCAGCTGAAGCACCTCGTGGACGATGAGGGTGACCTCACCGCGCCGTGGGACGGCTTCCGCGTCTACTACATGTTCCGCGGCGAGCAGAAGGAGCTCTTCGCGGTCCGCGCGTTCTACGACCGCGCCTACCCGCTCGAGGACAAGGGCGAGATCCTCGACCTGATCGACGAGTGGAACCGCGAGACCCTCTGGCCCAAGGTCTACACCCACACCCACGAGGACGGCGTGGTCCGCCTGATCGGCGAGTCCCAGATGATCGTCGGCACCGGCGTCAACCTGGACTACTTCGTCACGACCACCGCCAACTGGACCCAGGCCGCTGTCGGCTTCGAGCAGTGGATCGTCGAGCGCCTCGGCCTCCAGAAGGAGATCGAGGGCGAGCAGGGCGAGGGCGAGGCCGACGGCGACGCCTCCGACGAGGGCTGACCTCACACACTCCTGCCGCAGGCCCGTCCCCACTCGTGAGGGCGGGCCTGCGGCGTGCGGCCCCCCGGCTCGCGGCGGCCTTGTCCCTGGGCTCACGGCGGGCGCGGCGGGCTTGTCCCCGGGCGGGCGGGCGCGGAAGATGGGCGCGACTACGAGGTGTGAGGAGCCGGGATGGGCGCGAGGCCGCTGTTGAACCGCAGGCTGGCGGGGCTGGGAACGACGATCTTCGCGGAGATGTCGGCGCTGGCCACGGCCACCGGCTCGATCAACCTGGGCCAGGGCTTCCCCGACACCGACGGGCCGCGCGAGATCGCCGAGGCGGCCGCCGACGCGGTGCTGAACGGCCGCGGCAACCAGTACCCGCCCGGCCCCGGCATCCCCGAACTGCGCACCGCCCTCGCCGAGCACCAGCAGCGCTTCTACCACCTGACCTACGACCCCGACACCGAGGTGCTGGTCACCGCCGGCGCCACCGAGGCGATCGCCGCTGCCCTGCTGGCCCTGCTGGAACCCGGCGACGAGGTGATCGCCTTCGAGCCCTTCTACGACTCGTACGCCGCCTGCATCGCGATGGCCGGCGCGACCCGGGTACCGCTGACGCTGCGCGCCCCGTCCTTCCGCCCCGACCTGGACGAGCTCCGCGCCCTGATCACCCCGCGCACCCGGCTGCTCCTGATCAACACCCCGCACAACCCCACCGGCCTGGTCCTCACCCCGTCCGAGTTGGCCACCATCGCCGAACTCGCCCTCGAGCACGACCTGTTGGTGGTCACCGACGAGGTGTACGAACACCTGGTGTTCAGCGGCGGCCACCACCCCATCGCCGCCCTCCCCGGCATGCGCGAACGCACGGTCTCCATCTCCTCGGCCGGCAAGACCTTCTCCTTCACCGGCTGGAAGGTCGGCTGGGTGACCGCCTCCGCGCCCCTGGTCGCCGCCGTACGCACCACCAAGCAGTACCTCACCTACGTCAGCGCGGGCCCGTTCCAGTACGCCGTCGCCGAGGCCCTGCGCCTTCCGGACACCTACTTCGACACCCTGCGCACCGACCTCCGACGCAAGCGGGACCTCCTTGCCGGCGGCCTGTCGGCCGCCGGATTCCAGGTGTTCCAGCCCGAGGGCACCTACTTCATCACCACCGACATCACCCCGCTCGGCGAGAAGGACGGCCTCGAGTTCTGCCGCTCCCTCCCCGACCGCTGCGGCGTCGTCGCCATCCCCAACGTGGTCTTCTACGACGACGCCGAAGCCGGCCGCAGCCTGGTCCGCTTCACCTTCTGCAAGCGCGACGACGTCCTTCAGGAAGCGGTGTCACGCCTGCGGAGGCTCTGAGCCGCCCGGGGCGTGGAAGCGGTCTGACGGTCGACCAGTCGCATTCCGGCACAGACGTGGCCGGCGTGACCGGCCCCGCCGCGCTCCGCGCGCACGCGGCGCAGTTCCGGCTCGCACGGCGCGCGCTCCGGTGAGGGGGCGCGCGGCGGGCAGAGTCATTCATCCGCTCGATCAGTCCCTGGACGCGGCTGCGTCCAGAACGGTGAATGCCTGGCAAAGATGGGTAAATCCCTGACGGACCCGGAGAATTCGTGCTTCTCTGCTGCTGAATCTCCAGCCGGAATCCTTCCTTCCACGGTCGGCCGCGCCAGGGACCGCACAGCCTCGAACAGCCTCGCCATCGGCCGAGTCGGATGCTGCACGGCGGGCGCGTACGGAGCTGAATGCGGAGCCCAGCATGCTCACCACACTGCAGACCTCCTACACGGACACCCGCGCCGGTGACCTGGCGTGGTGCCTGGGCGGCGAGCCGCTGCCCGCGCTGGCGGTGCGCAATCTGAGTCTCGACAACCTGGGGCCCGACGGCCCCGGCCGCGCCGCCTCCCGGACCGGAGGCACGCTGCAACTACGGCTGCTCGGCGCCTCGCACCAGGTGATCCTGGCGGCGGGCCCCGGCGAGTGCCTGGAGACCGTCGCCTGCCTGCCCGGGCGGCAGACCCCGCTGCCGGCCCGGGTGGCCAAGCAGGTCGCGGGCTGGGAGTACGAGTTCGCGGCCCGGATCGAGGAGCTGCCGCCGCACGTCTTCGCGGCCCGGGCCCAGGAGCTGCTGTCGCTGGTGGAGGGGCATCCCTGCGCGCTGGCCGGGATCTTCCCGGGGGACCCGAGCGCGTTCACGGCGCTGGTCGCGCACGGCGGCCGGCACCGGGTGCTGTGGCGCACCTGGCACGCGTACCCGCAGGAGGGCCGGCTGGTCTGCACCCGCTCCTCGCTCGTGGTGCGCAGCACGGCGGACGGAAGTACGGGCCGGAACGTTCACCCTGAAGAATCAAGCCGATAGCTCATGCTGATGAATCGTCAATGCAGTGCACCGCACGGTCCGTCGAATGGGTGCAGCTATCGGTGGCACGTGTCGCCTAGCGTTTGTCCATGATCAATCATCCGGCGGGTCCACCTGTTCAGCCGGGCATCGATCCCGAAGATCCTTCCCTGCTGGGGGAGATCGGGGCTCGGGCGATCCGGGCCCGGGACGCCATACCGGGCGGCGGCCGGCCCAGACAGGCCCGGCCGCTGGTGCTGCTCGCCGCGTTCGTCTGCGCGGCGTGCGGCCTGGTGTACGAGCTCGAACTGGTCGCCCTCGGCGGCTATCTGCTCGGCGATTCGATGACCCAGACCTCCGTGGTGCTCTCCGTGATGGTCTTCGCCATGGGCGTGGGCTCGCTGCTCGCCAAGCGCCTCACCCGGCGCCCCGCGATGTCCTTCGCCCTGGTCGAGTGCGCACTGGCGCTGATCGGCGGGCTCTCCGTCCTGGTGCTGTACTCGTGCTGGGCCTGGCTGGACCAGTACCGCGCCACCATGGCGGGAATGGTTGGAATGACCTTTGTGATCGGCACCCTGATCGGCGCCGAGATCCCGCTGCTGATGACGCTGATCCAGCGGATCCGGCAGGAGGACGCGGGCCGGGCCGCCGCCGATCTGTTCGCCGCCGACTACGTGGGCGCGCTGATCGGCGGCCTGGCCTTCCCCTTCCTGCTGCTGCCCAGCTTCGGGCAGGCCACCGGGGCTCTGCTGACCGGTGCGGTGAACGCGGTCGCGGGAGCGGCAGTGGTGCTCTGGCTGTTCCGCGACGAGCCGCCGCCGCGCGCCCGGCTGCTGCTCTGGACGGGCTGCGGGCTGGTCCTGGTCACGCTGGCGGTCGCCGCCGCCTTCACCGGTGCGATCGAGCGGGCGGCCCGGCAGGCGCTGTACGGCGCCCACGTCCGCTTCGCGACCCAGAGCCGCTACCAGGAGATCGTGCTGGCCGGTCCGGCGCGCCTCGACCCCGTCCAGAGCGCTCCCGAACGGGTCCCTCCGCAGTGGACCGGGCCCCGGCCGGCCGCTGCGGCGCCCCTGGAACTCTTCCTGGACGGCCGCCTGGCGGTCTGCGGACCGGACGAGTACAGCGACCACGAGGCCCTGGTGCACCCCGCCCTGGCGGCCGGTCCGAGCGGCCGGGTCCTGGTCCTCGGCGGGGAGGGGCTGGCGCTGCGCGAGGTGCTGCGGCACTCGGCGGTGCGGTCGGTCCTGGTCGTCGAGCTCGACCCGGCGCTGCCCGCACTGGTCCGGAGCGACCCGGCGCTCGCCGCGCTGAGCGAGCGGGCCTTCGACGACCCGCGCGTCCGGCTGGTGACCGCCGACCCGCTCGAGTGGCTGCGCCTCGGGCACCCGGCCGGGGACCAGCCCTTCGACGCGGTCATCGCGGACCTGCCGGGCCCCGGGCAGGGGCGCAGCCGCACCTTCGAGTCGCAGGAGTTCTACGGCCTGGCCGCCCGCCTGCTCGCACCCGGCGGCCGGCTGGCGGTACGGACCGGCCCGGTCGGCCCGGGCCTCTGGTCGGCCGAGGCCGGCCTGCGCACGGCCGGGCTGCGGACCGTCCCGTACGAGGGGGCGGAGGGCGCGCGGCACTGCCGGCGCAGCACGAAGGCCGGGCAGACCTTCGTGCTGGCCGGCCGGGAGGAACCGCCGCTCGGCCTGGCCGCCGACGCACCTCAGCCGCGTTCGCTGACCATCGAGGGCCTGCGCGCCTCCGCGCAGCGCCTGGCCGCGCGCCGTCCGGCCCACCCGCCGGCGCCGCGCACGCTGCTCGGCTGAGCCGGCCCCTGGCGCACGGCCCACCACCGCCGTGCGCCGGTCGGGCTAAGAGAACAACGCCGGACGGGCCAACCTGGCGGCAACCCTCCGCAGCGGCCGGGCGGATCGGTAGGCTCGCGGACATGGAGCATGAGGTTGTCGTCCCACTGCCGGCCGCCGTCGTCCAGCAGTCCCTGCGGGACCCGGAGCTGCTGGTGCGCTGCGTGCCAGGGCTGAGCCTCGACGCCGACGGGGAGAGCCCAGCCGGCGAGGAGCTCCACGGCCGGCTGCGGCTGCGGATCGCCGGCTCCACGATCACGTACCGGGGCGTCCTCTCGCTGATCGAGGGGCGGGAGGGCGTGCTGACCGTCCTCGCCGAGGGGCAGGAGGCGCGCGGCAGCGGTGCGGCGACGGCGACGGTCCGGATCACGGTGATCGACAACACGGACAGCGCCGACGACACGGAGAGCGCCGACGAGGGCTCCGAGGAGGACGTCGAGAGCACGACCGTCCGGTTCGGCGGCGATCTGAGCGCGACCGGCCGGCTGACGGACTTCGACGCCGACGTCCTGACGGCGGCCGGCCGACGGCTGCTCGACCGGTTCGCGGCCGCCCTCGCCGCCGAGGCGGGCGACGCCGAGCCGCCCACCGCGACGGTGGTGTACCTGGAGGACCACGCCGCCGCCGACTTCGGGGCCGACCTCGACGACGACCTCTCCGACCTGATCGCCTTCTCGGACTCCGACGCGTTCTCCAGCGCCGAGGTCCCCGAGAGCCCGGCCGACCTCTCGTACGAGTACCAGCCCGACCCGCTGACGGCCGATTCGCTGCTGGGCGGCCCGGTCCGCCGCAGCATCGTCGGCCGCTCGGCCGAGGAGGTCGACCACGCCCCGCCGCGCGGCCGGTACGCCCCGGCACTGCCGGCCCGCAGCGCCAGGGCCCGGGCGGCGACCCGCTGGGGCGGGGCCGAGGCGGTGCCGGTCGACGGCTCGGCGGGCGAGCGCAGCGCGATGCCGTGGGTGATCGGCGGCGGGGTGGCGCTGCTCGGTGGTGCGGTGGTGCTGGTCCGCGCCCTGCGCCGGCGGTGAGCCGAGGCCGTCGGGGCCGACCGCACAGGGCCTAGACTGGCTGCTCATGAGCAACGACCGCGACGCCCTGCTGGCGCAGATCAAGGACAAGGCCGTCGTGCACGGCAAGGTCACCCTCTCCTCCGGGCTGGAGGCCGACTACTACGTCGACCTGCGCCGCATCACGCTGGACGCCCAGGCCGCACCGCTGGTCGGCCGGGTCATGCTGGACGCCACCGCGGACCTGGACTACGACGCCGTCGGCGGTCTGACCCTGGGCGCCGACCCGGTGGCCGCCGCGATGCTGCACGCCGCCGCCGCGCGCGGCCGCGAGCTGGACGCCTTCGTGGTCCGCAAGGCCGGCAAGGCGCACGGCCTGCAGCGCCGGATCGAGGGCCCGGACGTGAAGGGCCGCCGGGTGCTGGCGGTCGAGGACACCTCCACCACCGGCGGCTCGGTGCTGACGGCCGTCGAGGCGCTGCGCGAGGCGGGCGCCGAGGTGGTCGGCGTCGCGGTGATCGTGGAGCGCGGCGCGGCCCCGGCGATCGAGAAGGCGGGCCTGCCGTACTACACCGCCTACACCCTCGAGGACCTCGACCTCGGCTGAGCCCCGACGGCCGAACGGCCCGGGACAGCGCACAAGGCCCGCACGGCCCCGGACAGCAAGACGGCCGGTGTTTCACGTGAAACAACGTGAAACACCGGCCGTCGCGCGTCGTCAGCCCTTGCGGTGGCGGCCGCCCACCGGGTCGGCGTGGTCGGCCGACTCGGCCGCCGCCGCCTTCTTCTTCTTCCGCTCACGCAGCACCTCGACCAGGATCGGCGAGACCGAGATCAGAATGATCAGCGCCATCGCCGGGATCAGGTACTTGTCGATCACCGGCGCCAGCCCGGCACCGGCGAAGTAGCCGATCAGCAGCATCGATTCGGTCCACAGGACGCCGCCGACCACGTTCCAGACGAAGAAGGTCCGGGCCGGCATCTCCAGGGTGCCCGCGACCGGGTTGAGGAAGGTCCGGACGATCGGGATGAACCGGGCCATCACCACGGCCTTGGCCGGGCCGAACTTGTCGAAGTACTCCTCGGCCTTCACCACGTACTCGCGGCGGAAGATCTTCGAGTCCGGCTTGTCGAAGAGCCGTGGACCGACCTTGGTACCGAAGAAGTGCCCCAGCTGCGCTCCGGCGACCGCACAGACCGGCGCGCCGATCAGCAGCACCGCGATCGGCAGGCGGGCGCCCTCCCCGAGCACCGAGGAGGCGGCGCTGGAGGCGGCCACACCGGCCAGGATCAGCAGTGAGTCGCCGGGGAAGAAGAACCCGACCAGCAGGCCGGTCTCGGCGAAGATGATCGCGAGCAGGCCGATGGCGCCCAGTGACGAGATCAGCGACTTGGCGTCAAGCACGTTGACGGCTAGCTGGTTCATGGTGTCCACGGGCGCAGGATAGCGCTCCCGCCTTTCGGAACGCTTAAGCTCCCTTTCCGCACCGGCGCCCCGGGCGTCCCGGAAGCCTCACCCGGCCCCTTCCGTCCCAGGTGGCGGGCCGCTGGGTGACCTCGGAGGGGGAGTCTGGGAAGATGGCACCGGCGTCCGCCCCCGAGGTCGCAGAACACCCTCTCTGACGTACCGCGGCGGAAGCCTCGAACCCTGGTACCAACAGCCGCACCGCAGAGCCGCGTCGGCCACCCGGTACCTCACGTCGTACCGAAGGCGTACCGAGCGTCGGACAGGCCGTCCGTACGCCGCACACCGACAGGAGCGGATTCGCATGCCCATCGCAACTCCCGAGGTCTACAACGAGATGCTGGACCGGGCCAAGGCGGGCAAGTTCGCCTACCCGGCCATCAACGTCACCTCGACCCAGACCCTGCACGCCGCCCTCCGCGGCTTCGCCGAGGCCGAGAGCGACGGCATCATCCAGATCTCGACCGGTGGTGCGGAGTTCCTGGGGGGCCAGCACAACAAGGACATGGTGACCGGCGCCGTCGCGCTCGCCGAGTTCGCGCACATCGTGGCCGCCAAGTACGACATCACCGTCGCGCTGCACACCGACCACTGCCCGAAGGACAAGCTGGACGGCTACGTCCGCCCGCTTCTGGCGATCTCCGCCGAGCGCGTGGCCAAGGGCCAGAACCCGCTGTTCCAGTCGCACATGTGGGACGGCTCCGCCGAGACCCTGAACGACAACCTGGCCATCGCCCAGGAGCTGCTCGCCCAGGCCGCCGCCGCCAAGATCATCCTCGAGGTCGAGATCACCCCGACCGGTGGCGAGGAGGACGGCGTCTCGCACGAGATCAACGACGAGCTCTACACCACCGTCAACGACGCCGTCCGCACCGCCGAGGCCCTCGGCCTGGGCGAGAAGGGCCGCTACCTGCTCGCCGCCTCCTTCGGCAACGTGCACGGCGTCTACAAGCCCGGCAACGTCGTGCTGAAGCCCGAGCTGCTCCGCGAGCTGCAGGACGAGATCGGCAAGCAGTACGGCAAGAAGGACCCGTTCGACTTCGTCTTCCACGGCGGCTCGGGCTCCACCGCCGAGGAGATCGCCACCGCGCTGGAGAACGGCGTCGTGAAGATGAACCTCGACACCGACACCCAGTACGCCTTCACCCGCCCGATCGCGGACCACATGTTCCGCAACTACGACGGCGTGCTGAAGGTCGACGGCGAGGTCGGCAAGAAGAACACCTACGACCCGCGCACCTGGGGCAAGCTCGCCGAGGCGAGCATGGCCGCCCGCGTGGTCGAGGCCACCCAGAGCCTGCGCTCGGCGGGCAACCGCATCAAGTAGTCAGCTCGTCCCTGTGCCCCCGTACGGTCTGCCGTGCGGGGGCACAGGCACACCCGGACGGTGGTTGACTGGAGCCCATGAGCATTCACGAGAACCTGCTCGGCGGTCCGCCGCCGACCCACCTGCCGGCCGAGCCCGGCCCGCTGGAGCTGCTGGCCGGGGGTGCCTCGCCCGCCGAGGTCGCGGCGAAGTACCCGACCTCCTCGCTCGCCTGGGCGCAGCTGGCCGACGACGCCTTCGCGGCCGGCCGCACCGTCGAGTCGTACGCCTACGCCCGCACCGGCTACCACCGCGGCCTGGACGCCCTGCGCCGGGCCGGCTGGAAGGGCCACGGCCCGGTGCCGTGGGAGCACGAGCCGAACCGCGGCTTCCTGCGCGCCCTGCACGCCCTCGGCCGGGCGGCCGCCGCCATCGACGAGAAGAACGAGGCGGAGCGCTGCGCGCAGTTCCTGCGTGACAGCTCGCCTGCCGCCGCCGACACCCTGGGCTGACAACCGGCCCGTCCGCTGCCCGCTGCCCGGCCCTGGCGTCGGGCAGCGGGTGGTGATCCTGCCCGTCAGCCGGTGCGGGCGGTCTCGAAGCCGACCGCGGCGACACCGTCCGGCGTGCCGAGCACCAGCAGTCCGCCGGTCAGCGCCAGCGACCACACCTGCGAGCCGAGCCGCAGATCGAGCACCTCGTCCGGGTCGCCCAGCTGTCGCACCCGGACCAGCCCGTCGGCCCAGGCGGCGACGACCGCCGCCCCGCCCGGGGTCTCACCCACGGCGACGGCGGTCACCGGACAGTCCCGCCGGTCGGTGGGCTCTGCCCTCGGCTCCGTACCCGGCTCCCATAGCCGCACGACGCCGTCGAACCCCCCGCTGACCAGCAGCGGGAGGCCGGGCGCGGCCGTGCCTCCGGGGGTGGCAGCGGCCAGCGCGGTGACCGGGCCGCGGTGCAGCCGCTCGCTCCACACCTCGCCGTTCTCGTACCGGTGCACCGCCCCGGCTGCGTCGCCGACCGCGGGCGCGGTCTCCGGGAGGCCCGCCGCCACGGCCACAGCACTGATCTCCGCGGCCGCGTCCCGCAGGACGGCCAGGGCCTCGGCCAAGGCGTACGGCTCAAGGCCCCCTGCCGCCGCTGCGGGTGGCACCAGCTCCGTACCGCCCCAGACGTCCAGCAGGATCACCGAGCCGCCGGGGGACACGGCGAGCCCTCGCAGCGGCTTGGGGCCGGGCACGGCGACCTGCCCGAGCGCCCGGCCGGTGGCCGCCTCGACCGTACGCACCGCTCCGCTCACGTCCGCCAGCAGCAGCCGGCCCGCGGAGGGGCCTGCCCCCACCGCCGTGGAGACCGCCGGGCCCGACCGCCAGTCCGCCCAGTGGCCTGCCCAGGCCGCCCGACCACCGGCCGCCCGACCACCGGCAGACCGGGCGGGCGCGTCGCCGCCCGGCCCGAGCAGCCGGGTGCGCAGGACGGCCACCCGTACCGCCGGGTCGGCCTCCTCGATCAGCGCGGGGCCGGCGGCGTCCCACGCCTGCGCGAACGGGCTGTCCGCCTCCTCCAGCGCCGCGGTCACCGCGAGCGGGCCGGCCAAGGCGTGCAGCAGCGGGTCTGCGGCCAGGGAGGCGAGGCCGCCGGTACGGGCCGTGGCCGTCCACAGCTCGGTGAGCAGGTCCTCGCCCGCCGCCGTGAGGTCCGGCGAGCCGACCGGGCCCACCGGGACGCGGGCCAGCAGCTGCTCCAGGCCTTCCGGTGCCGGCTCCCGTGGCATGCCGAGCGCCAGGCCGGGGCTGGGGTAGGCATAGGCATCGGCGCCCTGCTCCGCGCACCAGGACGCGAACCTGTCCCGGTCCGTCCACTGCGGCTCGTCCAGGTCCAGCACAGCCGGGCTCGGCACGGCCCTGAAGGCCTCGGCCTCCGGGCTGCCGGTGGAGGCCTCGACCAGCAGCCTGACATGCGGCAACTCCAGGAGCGGGTCGAGGAGTTCGGAGACCAGGCGGGCCGGCTGCACGGCCCGGCCGAGCTCCGGCACGCAGATCACCGTACGGCGCTCGTCCTCGGCCAGCGCGGCCAGCAACTCCCGGGGAGAGCGAGCGACGACGCCGTACCGCCGCCCCAGCATCCAGACCGCGCCGCGGACCGTGACCCCGGCGGCCGGCAGCACGGTGTGCACCCGGTGCGAGGTCGGCGTCCCGGGCGCCGTACCGGCCCTCACCAGCCAGGCCAGCAGGTGACTCTTTCCGGCACCTCGGGCGCCTGAGACCCGGCAGAGCCTCGGCGCCCGCTCGTCGTCCAGCCACCCGAGCAGGGCCGCCCCGGCCGGCCGGCGCCCCGCCCGCAGCGGAGGAATCCAGCGGCTGTCCTCGCCCATGCCCAGTCTCCTCGCCAATCGCAGGCCGACTTCGCCGGTAGGTGCACCGACCAGGTGTGAGCATCCCAGGGGCGCGGGGAACTGCGCGAGATCGGAAGGAAACCGCCTGCAGTCTCCCGCCTCGCGCAGTTCCCCGCGCCCCTGGGGTTGGCCACTCGCCTGCCTGACCATCACTCAGACACATATCCGGAAGGACGGTTGACCCAGAGTCAGCACCTGGGCCGCCTCATCGCACCATGCATACCGAGTATGTGGACACCCGGGGCACTTGCGTGCAAGGGTGAGTCGACGGAAGTCGAACACCTACCTGAGACACCGTCATGTCCTGTCGCCGACCAGAGAGCGTCCGCAGTGCGAGCAGCCCCCACGTCCAGGAACGCGCCCTCTCGGAGCCGTAGGCGCGCCCAGCAGCTGCGCCGGCGTCGGGCACGGCGGCGGCTCACCCTGGGGATCGCGCTGGTCGGGGCCCTGGCGGTGGTCGGCGGGGTGACGGTGAACCTGCTGGGGCAGGACGGCACGCCGGGCGGCAGCGGCCCGACCGCACAGGCCAGGGCGATCCCGCCCCTGGGCGAGACGCCCGCACCCGACGCGATCGAGCCGAGCGCCGCTCCACCGAGCACCCAGCCGGGCAGCACCCCGCCGTCGACACCTGCGCAGGCCAACGGCAGGGGCAAGGGCACCTTCACCACCGCTGCCGCCAACGGCGCCGCCGTCGGCCATGGCACCATCCGCCGCTACAAGGTGGAGGTGGAGGACGGTATCGGCATCGACCCGCAGGCCACCGCTGCCCAGATCCACAGCATCCTCTCCGACAAGCGCAGTTGGACCACCGACGGCCGGAACGGCTTCCAGCTGGTCTCGGACGGTACGTACGACTTCACGGTGAAGATCGCCTCGCCCGAGACCGTGGACAAGATCTGCGCCACCGCCGGTCTGAGCACCGGCGGTGAGGTGAACTGCGACGTCGGCCGCCAGGTGATGGTCAACATCAAGCGCTGGACCAGTGGTTCGCCGCAGTTCACCGGGTCCATCGACGACTACCGAGCCCTGATCGTCAACCACGAGGTCGGTCACCGCATCGGCCACGGGCACGAAGGCTGCCCCGGGAAGGGCAAGTTGGCGCCCGCGATGATGCAGCAGATCTACGGGCTGAACGGCTGCCTGCCCAACGCCTGGCCGTACACTGCCGACGGGACGTACATCAGCGGCCCGAGCGTGCCGTAGCCCCGGGCCGCTGCGTCTCGGAACCCCCGGCCTAGAAGTCCACGGCCGCGACACCCTCGGGCGTACCGGCGACCACCAGGCCCGCCGCCAGGCCGAGCGCCCAGATCTGCGAACCGAGCCGCAGGTCCAGCACCGGCTCGGGCCGGCCGCCGCGCCAGACCCGGACCAGCCCGTCCCCCCAGGCTGCGGCGACCGTGAGCCCGGCCGGGGACTCGGCCGCGGCGACGGCGGTGACGACGCCCGCGCGCCGGTCCAGCGGCTCGGGAACCGCCGAGCCGGGGCTCCAGAGCCGGACGGCCCCGTCGAAGCCGCCGCTGACCAGCACCGGAGCGCCGTCGGAGACCGCACCCGCCAGGGCGGTCACCGGGCCGTCGTGCAGGCGCTCACCGAGCACCGTGCCGTCCTGGTACCAGTGCACCGAGCCGGCCCCGTCCGCCACCGCGGGCGCCGCGGAGGGCAGTCCCGGCACGGCGGCGAGCACGCTCAACTCCGCCTCCGCAGCCACCCGCTGAGCCGACAGCGCGGCCTCCAGCGCGGCCGGGTCCAGACCCTCCTCGGGCTCGGCGGCCGGCACCACCTCCGGGCTGCCCCAGGAGTCCAGCAGCAGCAGGTGGCCGGCCGGCGTCACCGTCAGTCCGCGCAAGGGCTTGGGCCCCGAGGTCTCGACCCGGGCCAGCGGCGTACCAGTGACAGCGTCCACGGTACGGATCGTGCCGCTCAGGTCGGCGAGCAGCAGCTGCCCGGCGTACCGGCCCGCACCGACCGCCAGTCCGGCCACCGGACCGGGCCAGCCCAGCGAGGAGTTGGGCCAGAGCGCCCAGGCGCCGCGCCAGGGGCCGGGCACCGTGGCGAGCCTGGCGGCGGCCGCGTCCTCCAGGCCGATCAGCCGGGTCCGCAGCACGGCGGCGCGCACGCCCGGGTCGGTCTCCGCGATCAGCGCGGGGCCGCCGGCGTCCCAGCCCGCCGCGACGGGCCCCTCGATCCGCTCGGGGCCGTCCGAGGCCTCCCCGGGCACCACCGTCACGATGCTGTCCAGCGCGGCGGTCACCGCGACCGGCCCCGCGTACGTGAGCAGGGCCGCGTCCGACAGCAGCTGGTCGGTGCTGCCCTCCCGCACGGTGGCCGTCCAGAGCCCGGAGAGCAGCGCCTCCGCGGCGCCGGCCGGATCCGGCGCACCGTCAGGCGTACGCGGCACCCGTGCGGCCAGCTGGGCCACGCTCTCGGGGGCCGGCCGGCCGACGCGGCCGAGCGCCGCGCCCGGGCTCGGGTAGGCCGCGGCGTCCGCGCCCTCCTTGGCACACCAGGCCTCGAACTTCTCCTGGTCGGTCCACTGCGGCTGGTCGAGGTCCAGCACGGCGGGCGCCTCGACCGCGGTGAGGCCGAGCGCGGCCAGGCTGCCGGTCGGGGCCTCCACGATGAGCCGCACCCGCTCCAACTTCAGCAGCGGGTCGAGGAGTTCGGCGACCAGTTGGCCCGGATCGGCGGCGTCGCCGAGCTCGGGGACGCAGATCACCGTACGGCCGCCGCTGTCACCCAGCGCGGTCACCAGGTCCTCGGGGAGGCGGGCGTGGATGCCGAGCTGGTGCCCCAGCGACCACACCGCGGCCCGGACGTTCACACCGCCGGCGGGGAGCACGGCGTGCACCCGCTGCCGCTCCGGCGCCTGCTCGGTGGCGAAGCCCTGGGCCAGCCAGTCCAGCAGGTGGCTCTTGCCCGATCCCGCCGAGCCCGCGATCCGGCACAGGCGTGGCGAACGGTCGTCGTCCAGCCAGCCCAGCAGAGCGGCGCCCGCCGCCCTGCGCCCGGCCCGAAGCGGAAGTATCCGGTGGCCGTCCTCGCTCATACCAGTCCCCTCGTCCACGTACGGTCGTCGTGCGTCGCGGGCCGATGCCCCGCGCGCCCAACGTAGGAGCTTACTTACCCACCGTCAGATGATCACAAGAGCGCCGTGCTCATCCCATGACGGGGAGGTACTCGGCCAGGTCGCTGCGCTCACCGCTCGCCGCGACGGCTGCGGTCCCGACGGCCGACGCCCAGTCCGTCCGGCCGGTGGCGAGCCGGATCCAGGTGAGCGGGTCGGTCTCGACGACGTTCGGCGGAGTGCCCCGGGTGTGCTTCGGGCCCGGAACGGCCTGCACGACCGCGTACGGCGGGATCCGCAACTCGACCGATCCGCCGGGCACCTGGTCGGCGAAGGCGTCCGCCAGCAGCCGGGTGACGGCGGCCAGCGCCTGCCGGTCGTGCGGGAACGCGGGCAGCGCCAGCGCCTGGGCCAGGTCGTCCGCGTGCACCACGGTCTCGACCAGCCTGGTGACCAGCATGTCGGCGAGGAGCATCGAACCGAGCCTGATCTCGAACCGACGCGCCGGATCGGCGGCCTCGGAGCCCGCAAGCAGAGCGATCAGCTCGTCCGCCTCCCGGTCGAACTCCGCCGCCACCTCGGCCGGGCTGCCCTGGAAGGCCTTCGCCGCGTGATCGCGCGCGGCGGTGTCGAGCAGCGGCGCGACGGTGCCGACACCGGCCACCCACTGCAGAAGGCTCAACGGCGCCCGCCCCTCGAGCGGTTCACCGATGTACCGGGGCAGCCAGCCGATCTGCAGGGCAAGGTGCGCGACCAACTCCCGTACGGTCCACTCCCCCAGCCGGGTCGGGCGAGCCAGCAACTGCTCGGCGTCGGGGCTCGTGCACAGGCTGTGGACGGCGCTGCGCAGCGCCTCGGTCTGCGCGGCGAGCGCGGCCCGGACCTTGGCGGAGTCGTACGTACGGGACTTCGGAGGCATACCGGCAGGCTAGCGCGCGCGAGCGAGCCCCGGAGCACGCACGAGGGGCGGCCCGCGCTCGCCGCGCAGACCGCCCCTCGAAGACCGCGTCAGGCGAGCAGGGCCTCGATGACGCCCGTGTGGGCGTCCTTCAGCTCGGCCAGCGAGACGGTGAACTGGCCCTGGACGTCCAGGACATCGCCGTCCACCACGCCGATGCGGGTGGCCGGGAGGCCACGCGCGCCGCACATGTCGTTGAACCGGAGCTCCTCGCTGCGCGGGATCGCCACGATGGCGCGCCCGGCCGACTCGGAGAACAGGAACACGAACGGGTCCAGCTCGGCGGGCACGATCACCCGGGCACCGAGACCGCCCTTGAGGCAGCTCTCCACCAGGGCCTGGGCCAGGCCGCCGTCGGAGAGGTCGTGCGCCGCGTCGATCATGCCGTCGCGCGAGGCGGCGATCAGGATCTCGGCGAGCAGCCTCTCGCGCTCCAGGTCGACCTTGGGAGGCAGACCGCCGAGGTGGTCGTGGACCACCTGGGACCACGCCGAGCCGCCCAGCTCGTCGGCGGTGTCGCCGAGCAGGTAGAGCAGCTGGCCCTCCTCGGCGAAGCCGATCGGGGTACGGCGGGTGACGTCGTCGATCACGCCGAGCACCGCGACCACGGGGGTCGGGTGGATGGCGGTCTCGCCGGTCTGGTTGTAGAGCGAGACATTGCCGCCGGTGACCGGGGTGCCGAGCGCCAGGCAGGCGTCGGCCAGACCGCGGGTCGCCTCGGCGAACTGCCACATCACGTCCGGGTCCTCGGGGGAGCCGAAGTTGAGGCAGTCGGAGACGGCGAGCGGACGGGCACCACCGGCCGCGACGTTGCGGTACGCCTCGGCGAGGGCCAGCTGGGCCCCGGTGTACGGGTCCAGCTTGGTGTAGCGGCCGTTGCCGTCGGTGGCGACCGAGACGCCGAGGTTGGTCTCCTCGTCGATCCGGATCATGCCGGAGTCCTCGGGCACCGAGAGCACGGTGTTGCCGAGCACGTAGCGGTCGTACTGGTCGGTGATCCAGGACTTCGAGGCCTGGTTCGGCGAGCCCGCGACCTTGAGCAGGGCCTCCTTGAGGGCCTCCCCGGTCGCCGGGCGGAGCAGCCGCTCCGCCGTCGGGGCGTCGGCCTGCAGCGCGTCCTGCCAGCTCGGGCGGGCGTAGGGGCGCTGGTAGGTCGGGCCCTCGTGGGCGACGGTGCGCGGGGGCACGTCGACGACCTGCTCGCCGTGCCAGAAGATCTCCAGGCGCTCGCCCTCGGTCACCTCACCGATGACGGTGGCGATGACGTCCCACTTCTCGCAGATCTCCAGGAAGCGGTCGACCTTGCCGGGCTCCACGATCGCGCACATGCGCTCCTGCGACTCGCTCATGAGGATCTCCTCAGGAGAGAGCGTGTTGTCGCGCAGCGGCACGGTGTCGAGCTCGATCCGCATACCGCCGGAGCCGGCGCTCGCCAACTCCGAGGTGGCGCACGAGAGTCCGGCACCGCCGAGGTCCTGGATGCCCAGCACCAGCTTCTCGGCGAAGATCTCCAGGGTGCACTCGATGAGCAGCTTCTCCTGGAAGGGGTCACCGACCTGGACGGCGGGCCGCTTGGCCGGGCCGGTCGCGTCGAAGGTCTCCGAGGCCAGCACGGACACGCCGCCGATGCCGTCGCCGCCCGTGCGGGCGCCGTACAGGATGACCTTGTTGCCGGCGCCGCTGGCCTGCGCGAGGTGGATGTCCTCGTGCTTCATCACGCCCACGCAGAGCGCGTTGACCAGCGGGTTGCCCTGGTAGCAGGAGTCGAAGACGACCTCGCCGCCGATGTTCGGCAGGCCCAGGCAGTTGCCGTAGCCGCCGATGCCCGCGACGATCCCGGGCAGCACGCGCCGGGTGTCGGGGTGGTCGGCCGCGCCGAAGCGCAGCGGGTCCATCACGGCGACCGGGCGGGCGCCCATCGCCAGGATGTCGCGCACGATGCCGCCGATGCCGGTGGCCGCGCCCTGGTAGGGCTCGATGTACGACGGGTGGTTGTGCGACTCGACCTTGAAGGTCACCGCGTAGCCCTGGCCGACGTCGACCACACCGGCGTTCTCGCCGATGCCGACGAGCATCGCGTCCGAGGCCGGGGCCTTCTCGCCGAACTGCTTGAGGTGGACCTTGGAGCTCTTGTACGAGCAGTGCTCCGACCACATCACGGAGTACATCGCGAGCTCGGCGCCGGTGGGGCGGCGGCCGAGGATCTCGCGGATCCGGGTGTACTCGTCTTCCTTCAGGCCGAGTTCGGCCCAGGGCTGACTGGCGTCCGGGGTCTGCTCGGCGTTCTTGACGGTGTCGAGAGTCATCAGGCGTTCACCAGCTGCTTCAGTACGGAAGTGAAGAAGCCCAGGCCCTCGGTGGTCGGACCGGTGAGCGGCTCCACGGCGTGCTCCGGGTGCGGCATCAGGCCGACGACATTGCCGGCGGCGTTGGTGATACCGGCGATGTCGCGGTACGAACCGTTGGGGTTCAGGTCCAAGTACCGGGCCACGACCCGGCCTTCGGCCTCGAGTTCGTCCAGGACGTGCTCGTCTGCGACGAAGCGGCCCTCGCCGTTCTTCAGCGGTACGACGATTTCCTGGCCGGCCGAGTAATCCCGGGTCCAGGCGGTCCCGGCGTTCTCGATGCGCAGCTTCTGGTCGCGGCAGATGAAGTGCAGCGAGTCGTTGCGGGTGAGCGCGCCGGGCAGCAGGTGCGATTCGCAGAGCACCTGGAAGCCGTTGCAGATACCGAGGACCGGCATTCCGAGCTTGGCCTGCTCGATGATGGTGTCCATCACCGGCGAGAAGCGCGAGATGGCACCGCAGCGCAGATAGTCACCGTAGGAGAATCCGCCCGGCAGGACGACCGCGTCGACCTGGTGGAGATCCTTGTCACGGTGCCAGAGGGCGACCGGCTCGGCGCCGGCCAGGCGGACCGCGCGCTGGGCGTCACGGTCGTCGAGCGAACCCGGAAATGTGACGACGCCTACGCGGGTGGTCACTGGGACTCCTCCACCCGCACGGTGAAGTCCTCGATCACGGTGTTGGCGAGGAAGGTCTCGGCGGCTTCGCGGATACGGGCGAGGGCGGCGTCGTCCACCGGCCCCTCCAGCTCCAGTTCGAAACGCTTGCCCTGGCGGACGTCGGCGATCCCGTCGAATCCGAGACGGGGCAGTGCACGCTGCACCGCCTGTCCCTGGGGGTCGAGGATCTCCGGCTTGAGCATGACGTCGACTACGACGCGTGCCACTGGCACTCCCGGTGTGTGGTGCGTGAAGGCGGGGGGACCTTCAGAGTACCGGGGCTTTCGGCCGAGTTTGCGAGCCGGGCGAAGCGACGCGCGTAGACCTTTGCCCCTTACGCACCAAGGGTTCCACAGCCCTCAGGACTTCCGACAGCGCCCCTTTTCGACGGATTTCACAGCCCGCTCGAGAACGTCTTAATACCGGCACTCCGGACAGATCGGCCATCGGCGTCGACGAGTATCCCAGCACCGGCGAACCATCGTGAATATCCGGAAAAGAAAGCAGGACTCTTCGATTTCCACCCTCTTTGGGTGCAGAATAGGGCCACCGGTGACGGCGAGTGCTGCGTATCCAACCGCGGCATCCTGCCTGCCCGTATGCGCTCGCGTGACTGGTGCACATCGGGCCGCACGAGTGCATCCCCGCACCCGGCGGCCGAATTGCCCGAGAGGATTGACACCCATGGCTCAGCGTGTAGTTGTCACGCTCTCCGACGACCTGGACGGCGGCGCAGCCGCGGAAACCGTCCACTTCGGCGTCGACGGGAAGTCGTACGAGATCGACCTGTCCCTGGACAACGCGGAAAAGCTGCGGGAGGCCCTCGCTCCGTTCGTCGCGGCCGGGCGCCGCCAGAGCCGTGCCGGAAAGTCCTTCCGCCGCACCGCTCTCACCCCTGACCCTGCGGCCGTCCGCGCCTGGGCGCAGTCCCGCGGCATGGAGCTGCCGGCCCGCGGCCGGATCCCCAAGCACGTCTACGAGGCCTTCGCCGAGGCCAACTGACCTGGTCGGACGGCTCGTCGCCCCGCCCACGCCATGCCGGTGGAAAGGGTGGGGCGACCACTCCGATCGATGAGGTAGAGTATTTCTCGTCGCCGCAACCGGGGGAACCCGAGCGGGGCGGCCGGTGCCCTCGAAGCACCGTGCGGACGTGGCTCAGTTGGTAGAGCATCACCTTGCCAAGGTGAGGGTCGCGAGTTCGAATCTCGTCGTCCGCTCGCAGTACTCATAACAGAAGATCATGCGGACGTGGCTCAGTTGGTAGAGCATCACCTTGCCAAGGTGAGGGTCGCGAGTTCGAATCTCGTCGTCCGCTCCACAGTCGAAGGGCTCCCTCACCAAGAGGGGGCCCTTCGTCGTTTCCACGTCACGTCGCCGATGACATTTGTCACCGCCGACCCGTGGATCCGCACCGGCCGTCGATGACCCCGCGCACTGCCCGAGCCGTCCGCCCGGCGGAACGCTTGTGCCTATGGACACCAGCTATCCCGAGCCACCCGCCGTCGAGGTGGCCGGCCTGCACCGCCGCTACGGGCCGGCCGGCGCCGCCGGCTTCGACGCCGTCCGCGGCCTCGACCTCACCGTCCGCCGCGGCGAGCTCTTCGCGCTGCTCGGCACCAACGGAGCCGGCAAGACCTCCGCCATGGAGCTGATCGAGGGCCTGACCGCCCCGACAGCGGGCCTCGTCCGGGTGCTCGGCCTCGACCCCTACCGAGAGCGGGCCGCCGTACGGCCCCGGATCGGGATCATGCTCCAGGAGGGCGGCTTCCCCGCCGAGCTCACCGTCGCCGAGACCGGCCGCACCTGGGCCGGGCTGACCAGCGGGGTGCGGCGGGCCGACGGCACCCGGGCGGTGGACGAGGCGCTGGAGCTGGTCGGCCTGCTCGACCGGCGCAGCGTCCGGATCAAGCAGCTCTCCGGCGGCGAGCGCCGACGGCTCGACCTCGCCATGGCCCTGCTCGGCCGCCCCGAGGTGCTCTTCCTCGACGAGCCGAGCACCGGCCTCGACCCCGAGGCCCGCGCCGCCACCTGGCGGCTGGTCCGCGAACTGCGCGCCCAGGGCACCACCGTGCTGCTGACCACCCACTACCTGGAGGAGGCCGAGGCGCTGGCCGACCGCCTGGCGATCATGCACCGGGGCCGGGTGGTCACCACCGGGACCGTCTCCGAGGTGATCGCCGGACGGCCCGCCCGGATCTCCTTCGAACTGCCCGAGCGCTGCGGACCGTACGAGAGCCTGGGTCTGCCGCCGCTGGAGGCGGCCCACGTCACCGCCGACGGCCGCCGGATCACCGTGCAGACGCCCCGGCTGCAGGCCACCCTGACCGAACTGCTCGGCTGGGCCGCCCGGCACGGGATCGCCCTCGCCGGACTGGACGCCCGAAGCGCCTCCCTCGAAGAGGCCTTCCTCGCCATCGTCGCCGAGGCCGACACCACCCCTGCCCTGATCGGAGCCGGCCGATGAACGCCGCCACCGCAGACGTGCCCAATCGCCCGCTCACCCGCATGCTCACCCGCGTGCTCGCCCTCGGACGGGCCGAGGCCATCCTGCTGCTGCGCAACCGCACCGCGCTCTTCACCGCCCTGGCCGTGCCGCTGCTGATGGTCGGCGGGCTGCGCTCGATCCTCGAGCAGCAGGCCGAGCAGACGCCCGGACTCGATCTGGACGCCGCCCTGGTCAACGGCGTGCTCGGGATCGTCCTGCTGTTCGTCGTCTACTACAACCTCACCGCCGCGTACGTCGCCCGGCGCGGCGAGCTGGTGCTCAAGCGGCTGCGCACGGGAGAGGCCGGCGATCTGGAGATCCTGGCCGGTACGGCGGTGCCGTCGGTGGCGCTGGCCCTGCTGCAGTTCGTCGTCCTGGGCGTGGCGGGAGCCGTCCTGCTGGACCTGCCCGTCCCGGTGAACCCGCTGCTGATGGTGGCCGGACTCGCCCTGATCATCACCCTGCTGATCGCGCTGGCCGCCCTGTCCAGCGCCTTCACCAGGACCGTCGAGAGCGCCGGGATCACCACCCTGCCGGTGCTGCTGATCAGTCAGTTCGGCTCCGGCCTGCTGTTCCCGCTGACGGTGATGCCGGATCAACTCGCCACGGTCTGCCGGGCGCTGCCTGCCACCCCGGCCCTCCAGCTGCTGCAGCTCGGCTGGTTCGGCACCAACGGCTCGGGCCCCGCGACCGATTTCGCGGGCTCCTGGGCCGAAGCCGCGCCGCACCTGGCGCTCGCCATCCTCTGGACGGCTGCCTCCGGGTGGGCCGCCCGCCGCTGGTTCTGCTGGGAGCCCCGCCGCTGACGGCACCGCAGATGCCCCTGCCGATGGCACGGAAACGACCCGCACCTGATAGGAAGACGGCACGATGAGGCGGGAACGGGGAGGGGCCGACATGGGGGTGCCGAGGCCGATACGCGGCTGGCGGAGCTACGGGAAGCCCAAGCGCACCGAGATCTACCTCCGCTGGTCGCTCTACCTGGCCGCGATGCTCCAACCGCTGCTGGTGCTGAACCTGCTCGCCGACCCCGGTGCCCGGGACCTCTCCCCCGCGCTGCGATGGGGCACAGCGGTCTCCGCCGGACTCGGCGTGGTGCTGGGCATCTGGTGCTTCCGCGCCGCGATCGCGCACTACCTTGGCCGCCGCGGCCTCCCCGTCGGCCGGCTGGCCGCCAGTACCGGCCTGGCTCTGGCGTCCGGCTGGTCGCTGCTGCTGCTCGGGCCGCACGCGGGCCCGGACTCCCTGCCGTTCAGCGGCGCGATGGCGCCCGCGCTGCTCACCTTCTGGTCCGGACCGGTGGCGGTCGCCCTCCCGGTCCGCCGGGCGGCTCTCGCCGGCGTCGCGATGCTGGCACTGACCGCCCCGGCCGCCATGATCGCCGGGGTCGACGCCGCCACCACCTCCGGGCTGCTCACCGGGGTCGCCGTCGACATGACGCTGTTCGGGGCAACCTGCCGCTGTACGGCATGGCTGACCGGGGTGGTCTGGGAGCTGGACTCGGCCCGCGAGACACAGTCCCGGCTGGCTGTGGCCGAGGAGCGGCTGCGGTTCTCCCGCGACCTGCACGACGTGTTGGGCCGCAACCTCACCACCATCGCGCTCAAGAGCGAACTCGCCGTCCAGCTCGCCCGCCGCGGCCGCCCCGAGGCCGCCGACCAGATGACCGAGGTGCAGCGGATCGCCCAGGAGTCCCACCGCGAGGTCCGCGAGGTGGTCCGCGGCTACCGCACCGCCGATCTGCAGGCCGAGGTGAACGGTGCCCGGGCGGTGCTGCGGGCCGCCGACGTCGAGTGCGAGATCGACCTCGGCCCGGAGGACGTCACGCTGCCGCCGGCGACCCAGTCCGTGCTCGGCTGGGTGGTCCGCGAGGCCACCACCAACGTGCTCCGGCACAGCGAGGCCGGGCGCTGCTCGGTACGGCTGCGGCTCACGGCCGACCGGGCGGTGCTGGAGGTCGAGAACGACGGCGTCCCCGACGCCCCCGAGCCCCCCAGGAGCGGCGGCACCGGCCTGGCCGGGCTCCGGGAGCGACTCGCCGCCCACGGCGGTGAACTGACACTCCCCCAGGCCGCCCCGGGCAGCTTCCGGCTCACCGCGGCGATGCCACTGGCCCCCGCTCCGGAGGTTCCCGTCCGATGACCGAGCCCGTACGCATCCTGCTCGCCGACGACGAGCACCTGATCCGCGGCGCGCTCGCCGCACTGCTGGCGCTGGAGGACGACCTCACGGTGGTCGCGCAGGCGGCCTCGGGCCCCGAGGCGCTGGCGATGGCCAAGGCGCACCGGCCGGACATCGCGGTGCTGGACCTGCAGATGCCCGGGCTGGACGGCATCGAGGTGGCCGCCCAGCTGCGGCGCGTCCTTCCGGAGTGCCGCACGATGATCGTCACCGGCCACGGGCGCCCGGGGTACCTCAAGCGGGCGCTGGAGGTCGGGGTCCGGGGCTTCCTGCCGAAGACCGTCTCGGCGGCGGACCTGGCCGGAATCATCCGCACCGTCCGGGGCGGCGGCCGTTACGTCGACCCCGAGCTCGCGGCCGACGCGATCAGCGCCGGGGACAGCCCGCTGACGCCCCGCGAGACGGACGTCCTCGAGCTGGCCGCCCACGGCACCTCGATCGCCGAGATCGCCGACCGCGCGGCCCTCTCCCCCGGCACCGTCCGCAACTACCTGTCCTCGGCGGCCACCAAACTCGGCGCGGAGAACCGCCACGCAGCGGTCCGCATCGCCCGCGACCACGGCTGGATCTGAGAGCAGCCCCAACCCCACAAGGAGCGCGGGGAACTGCGCGAAACCGGAAGGCGACAACGTGTGCCCTCCCGCCCCGCACAGTTCCCCGCGACCCTGGAGTACCCCGACGTTTGCGTCAGACCCAGTCGGTGCCGGTCAGGCGCTCGTAGGCCTCGACGTACTTGGCCCGGGTGTGCTCGATGATCTCGGCGGGCAGGGCCGGCGGCGGGAGCTCGCTCTTGCGGTCCCAGCCGGAGGCCGGGGAGGCGAGCCAGTTGCGGATGATCTGCTTGTCGAAGGAGGGCTGGGCGTGGCCCGGCTCCCACCGGTCGGCGGGCCAGAAGCGCGAGGAGTCCGGCGTGAGCACCTCGTCGCCGATCACCAGCTCGCCGTCCAGCAGACCGAACTCGAACTTGGTGTCGGCCAGGATGATGCCGCGCTCCCGCGCGATGTCCCGCGCCCGCGAGTAGACCGCGAGCGTGGTCTGCCGCAGCGTCGCCGCCAGCTCGGCGCCGATCCGCCGCGCGGTCTCCTCGTACGAGACGTTCTCGTCGTGCTCGCCGACCTCGGCCTTGAGCGCGGGCGTGTAGATCGGGGCGGGCAGCTCGGAGCCGTCCTCCAGGCCCTCGGGGAGGGCGATGCCGCAGACCGTGCGGTCGTTGCGGTACTCCTCCAGGCCGGAGCCGGCCAGGTAGCCGCGGGCCACGCACTCGACCGGGACCATCTCCAGGCTGCGGCAGACCAGCGTGCGGCCCTTCCAGTCACCGGGGGCGCCGGCCGGGACCTCGGTGGAGATCACGTGGTTGGGGACGATGTCGGCGATCCGCTCGAACCACCACAGCGAGAGCTGGGTGAGGATGCGGCCCTTGTCCGGGATCTCGTTGGGCAGCACCCAGTCGAAGGCGGAGGTCCGGTCGCTGGCCACCATCACCAGCTCTCCGGACTCGGTCCGGTACAGGTCGCGCACCTTGCCGGTGTGCAGGTGGACCAGGCCGGGTACCTGGACCGGCTCGGGCTTGGTGACAAATCCGCTCAAGGTCGTCTCAGTCCTCAGGGTGGTTCGCGTTGCGTGGGGCGCGAAGGGGGAGGTCACTGCCCCCGAGTCTTTCATGCGGCGTGCTCTGGCATGCAGCGCGCCCGGGCAGGTCAGCCGTCCTTGCAGAGGTGGTCGAGCAGGTTGGCGGTGGCGCGCTGGACGCGCTCGTCGGTGTGGCCCGGCCGGTCCAGGGCGGGTGACCAGGCGAAGGTCCCGGAGGCGAAGACGTACGCGCCGCTCGGCGCCCGGTAGAGCGAGGTCTCCTGGTACCTGCCCCGCCCGGCCGAATCGCGGTACGGCGAGTGCGCGAGCAGGATCCGCTCGCTGTGCTCGGGCAGCGCCACCTTGGGGAAGTAACGGTCCGCCTCGCCGGCGACCAGGCCCGGCAGCTGGTCGCCGTCCCGCAGGCCGGTGCCCGCCCAGAGCCAGTGCGCGGTGTTCCGGGCCACCAGGGGGACGGGCGTGGGCACGCTCCCGGCGTACTGGACGCCCAGCAGGTGCTGCTCGGGCTCGCCGGCGTCCCGCCACAGCGCGCTCTGGCTGCCGGGCACGCCCGCGGCCGGATGCCCGGCCGGGACGCGCTGGCGCTTGCGGCAGTTGAGCAGCCGGTTGGGCTCGCCCGAGGGCCCGGGCGAGAGCTCGACCCGCCAGTACATGGTGTTGGCAGAGAGGAAGATCAGCGAGGTGCCGCCGTCCCTGGCCCGCTCCGCAGCCCGCCGCATCTGGTCGGACCAGTACTCGTCGTGCCCCGGGAAGATCAGCGCCCGGTGCCGCGCCGGATCGACCAGACCGGCGTGCAGGTCGGTGGCCGTGGCGTACGCCAGGTCGTAGCCGTAGCGCTCGGCCCAGCGGATGAAGTCGTACGCGTGGCCCACGTGCAGCGGCAGCCCGGCGCCCGCGTGCGGCCGGTCGAAGGACACCGTGACGGCGGCCTCCTGCTCGCGGAGCAGCCGGCCCTCGCCGTCCCAGGCGTGGTAGAGGCTGGCGCCGTTCCGGCCGTCCTCGGGAAACAGGTTGTACGCCTGCCAGGTGACGTCGGGGACCACCAGCAGCAGCTCGGCCGCGTGCGTCTGGTCCTCGAAGTCCCTGACCGTGAAGGGGATGTGACTGCGGTGCAGGCTGTCGGCCGTGGTCAGCACCGCGACGTAGGCGCCGGGCCGCCAGTGCAGCGGGATGTGCAGCCGCCAGGACTGCCACCAGTGATGGCAGGAGACGGTGCGCCCGACCACCAGCGGCGCCGCCTGGGCGAGACCGGCGATCAGTGGACTGGACGTCATGTGGTGGGCGCCGTCGCCCCCGTAGTGGCCGATCCGGTAGACGTCCACGGTGAACTCGCGCGGCGGGTTCACCGTCACCCTGAAGTCCACCGAGCCGCCCGGGCGGATCACCCCGGCGGAGGCGAAACCTTTGATCTGCTGGTCGACGTCGTCCGCGTTGCCGGGGGTGCCGACCGCCGCGGTCGGGCGGGGGGCGGTCAGCGGCTGCTGGCCCGGCGCGTCCAGGCTGACGTACCAGGGCACCGCGCCCCCGGTGCCGGCCACGTAGTGGTCGGGGCTGCGCAGCCAGGGCAGCGGGCCCTGGCCGAAGGGGTCGGACACGCCGTGCGCCAGCGTGCCGGACTCCCAGCGGCGGTTGAGTTCCGTCCCCACGCGCCCCTCCCCACGGTTGCACAGGCTCGGCACGGCTCGCCTCCGAGGGCGGCTCGCTCGCTCCGCCGGATGGCATGTGCCATACGGATGTGCGTGCGGTCCAGCACACCACAGAGTGCTGGCTCTGCGTCACCCAACCGTAGCAACAAGTACTCCCGACGCCCGATTCGACCTGATTCGACCGCTCAGAGCCGCACCGGCCGCTCCAGCCGGATGCCCGCCGCCTCCAGCCAGACCCGCAGCGGGGCGTCCTTGCCCTGCTCGACCGCCTGGGCCACCAGGGTGGCCAGCTCGGCCCGCCGTACGCCGTCGATGAGCAGCACCGGGCCGTCCAGCCAGTCCAGACCGGGCGCCCCGACGGCGGTGTCGACGGCTGCGCAGCACACCATCGCGGTGACGTGGTCGACCAGCAGGTCGCGCCCGCTGCGCTCCGGCTGCAGAGGGGGCGCGACCCGGCCGGTACGCGCCAGGTGGGTGGTGAGCGCGGCGGCCAGCGGCTCGCCGTCGCCGTCCGCGAGGCGGGCCAGCAGTCGGGTGAGCGTCGGCCCGGCCTGCCGGCCGCCGGGGCCCGTCATCGCGCCGTCCAGCGCGGCCTGCAGGGCGGCGGCCTGGACCCGCCAGCCGCGGTCCACCACCTGCGCCGGGTAGTCGGCCCAGTCGAGCTCCTGCCAGCCCTTGGCCGGGGTGCCGAAGCTGTGCTCGCCTCCGAGCAGCTCGGCGGCCAGCAGGGACACCGCGGCGTCGATCTCGCCGGGCTCCTCCAGCAGGTCGCAGGCGGGCCGGTCGCCGAGGCGGGTCTCGTACCCGTCGGCGAGCCGGTCCCGGCGGGAGAGCTCGGTGAGGGCGGCGACCACGCCCGCGTTGAGGTGGGCGGGGTGGCGGCCGAGCCGCCAGGCCGGCAGGGCGACCCTGGTCAGCAGCCTGTCCCACCCCGCGTAGGCGAGGCCGACCTGCTCCTGGGCGGCGATCCGCAGGCCGTAGTCGACGGCCTTGGCCTGGTCGGAGGCCCAGGCCGCGACCGAGCGCTCCAGCTCGGCCGAGTGCTCGCGGCAGGCGCCGAGGAGAGTGCGGGTGATCCGGTCGATCAGCGCGGCCGGGCCCCGGCGGGGCTCGCCGAGCGCGGCGTCCAGACTGCGGACGAAGCGGCGGGCGGCTGCGATCTCCGGGTCGGCCGCGGCGGCCGTGCCCGCCACCACCGGAGCGAGCAGGGCTCTCAGCTCGCCGGCCCGCATCCACCACAGGAAGGGCGAACCGATCACCAGCACGGGAGCCGGCAGGTCGGCCGGACGGCGGGCCAGGACGCGCAGGCGCGGGTGCGCGTCCTCCAGCCAGCTGTCGCAGTCGGGGGTGAGCGCGATGGCGGACGGGGCGGGCACCTCGAGGCGCTCCGCCAGCTCGTTGATCAGCCGGTAGAGCTCCGGGGCGGCCGCCGCGTCCAGCGGCACGGCCGGGGTGACGGGCGGCACGGCCCGTGCGTGGGCCCGCGCCGCCAGATAGGCGAGCGTGAGCGTCACGACGGCGACCGCGCAGACCACCCAGCGGGCGGCGTCCCAACCCGCCGCGTCGGCGGAACCGGGCGCGCCGAGCCTGCCGGTGAACCGCCCGGCGAGCAGCACCACCGCGAGGGCGGCGGGCAGCGCGGCGACGGCCAGGGCCAGCCCGCGGATCCGCAGCACGGCCTGGGCACGTGCGCGGGCTGCGTCGACAGCGGCCATACGGCGCGGCACCCCCTTCGGGGCTCGGAGCCGGCGATCGTCGGCGGCCCTCAACGAGGAGGTCTGCCAACGATCCCGGACGCCCGAGCCGACTCGAAATGATCAGTATCCGACCGGGAAACGGCGGTGGCCGACCCCGGCTGTGCATCCTGCACGGCACTTCTGACAGTTTTGACGCCCGCATGCGGGTGGGTGTTCCGGATCGGCACTCTTTCCACCCGTCCTGGTGACGCCGGAGCCGGTGCACAGGGAGCGGCCCCCGCTGCACCGCTGCCTTCAGCATCCCCCCGACCAGGCCCGATCACCCGGCGGCGATCACCGTGGCAAGGTCCACGCCGCAGCGATCCAGCGCACCATAAGGCCGATGGCCGGTCCGCGTCAGCCGGATGGTGAGTCAGTCACCCGAAGGGCTGGAATCCTGCCGCCGACCGGTGTGGCGGCCCGTTCCGGAACACGACGGAGGGCGCTGCGTCCGGTGGGATGACCGGTCGCAGCGCCCTCCGGACGCCTGGCGCTACTGCGCCGCCTTCAGCGCGATGTCGGTGCGGTGCTGGGAGCCCTTGAGGCCGATCCGCTCCACGCCCCGGTACGCGCGGATCCGGGCCTCGGCGAGGTCGGTACCCGTCGCGGTCACCGAGAGCACCCGGCCACCGGCGCTGAGCACCTCGCCGTCCTCGCCCGCCCGGGTGCCCGCGTGCAGCACGTACACCGTGCCGTCGGCGGCCTCCGCCTCCGCCAGGCCCTCGATCACGTCACCGCTGCGCGGCGCGGCCGGGTAACCCTCGGCGGCGATCACCACGGTGACGGCGGCGCCCTCGTGCCAGCGCAGCGGCTCCAGCTGGTCCAGCGTGCCGTTGGCGGCGGCCAGCAGGACGCCCGCCAGCGGGGTCTGCAGCCGGGCCAGCACGACCTGGGTCTCCGGGTCGCCGAAGCGCGCGTTGAACTCGATCACCCGGGTGCCGCGCGAGGTCAGCGCCAGCCCCGCGTAGAGCAGGCCGGAGAACGGGGTGCCGCGGCGGCGCAGCTCGTCCACGGTGGGCTGCAGGACGGTCCGGAGCACCTCGTCGACCAGGCCCTCGGGGGCCCAGGGCAGCGGGGAGTACGCGCCCATGCCGCCGGTGTTCGGGCCCTCGTCGCCGTCCAGCGCGCGCTTGAAGTCCTGCGCGGGCTGGAGCGGGAGGACGGTGGTGCCGTCGGTGATCGCGAAGAGCGAGACCTCGGGGCCGTCCAGGTACTCCTCGATGACCACGCGCTCGCAGGACGCGGCGTGGGCCAGCGCCTCCTCGCGGTCCGAGGTGACCACCACGCCCTTGCCGGCGGCGAGGCCGTCGTCCTTGACCACGTACGGAGCGCCGAAGGCGTCCAGCGCCTCGGCCGCCTCCGCCGGGGTGGTGCAGACGTAGGAACGGGCGGTCGGCACGCCGGCGCCGGCCATCACGTCCTTGGCGAAGGCCTTGGAGCCCTCCAGCTGGGCAGCCTCGGAGGACGGGCCGAAGACGGGGATGCCGGCCGCGCGCAGCGGATCGGCGACGCCCGCGACCAGCGGGGCCTCCGGGCCGACCACGACCAGGTCGGCGGCCAGCAGCCGGGCGAGCGCGGTGACCGCGGCCCCGTCCAGCTGGTCGACCGGGTGGACCGTCGCCACCTGCGCGATCCCGGCGTTACCCGGGGCGCAGTGCAGCTCGGTGACGGCGGGATCTTGGGACAGAGAGCGGCACAGGGCGTGTTCGCGGGCGCCGCCGCCGATGACGAGGACCTTCACGGTTGGCAAGGGTAGTCGGTGGCGGATTCCGGCCGCTCTTCGGTCCCGTCGGAAGCTCCAATGGGCAGTGTTTTCTTCAGCTCCGCATTGGATGAATCTCCAGCTTCAGCGAAGAAACCGCGGCCCGGGCGGGCCCGGGTCAGAGCGGCGGGGCCCCGACGACTCGCTCGGAAGGGTGAAATCTCGCCGACCCCCGAAACCCTCTCACCTCGGCTTCCGGAGGTGAATTCCGGTAACGATCACAGGAGAAGCGCCCCCACGGTCAGCCATTTGGCGGTAAGAAGTGCTGTTGGACAAGGAACGACAGTGTCAGCTCAACGTGCCGTCAGGCCCGGTACCCAGCCAGGGCCGCGGCAGTCAGCCCGCCACAGGGAGCCCCACAGGTGAGCCAGCCGGAAATGCAGCCCGAGGAGAGCCCCTGGGGCAAGGAAGTGGGCGAGGAGGACCAGCCCGTCGTCGCCTCCCCCGGACGTGCCCCCACCCGTCGCCGTACCGACCTGAGCGCCCGCCAGTTCCCCCTCGGGGACTGGGGAGAGCCGGCCGAGCGCCTGGAGGAGCTCTACCGCTGGTCCGAGGAGCGGGCGGTCGAGGCGATCGACTGGTACCGCCGTGACCGCATCTGGAAGCGCCGCTGGGCGCGGCTGCTGCGCTTCGGCTCGGCGACCTTCGCCGTGGCCGGGGTGACGGCGCCGCTGGTCGCCCTCGCCGGTGTCGCCGAGCAGGCCGCCAACTGGGGCTACGTCGGTCTGGTGCTCTCGGCAGCCGCCCTGGGCGCGGACCGGGCCTTCGGTCTGACCTCCGGCTGGATGCGGGACGTGAGCACCGCTCAGGCGCTGCAGCGACGACTGGAGGCCTTCCAGTTCGACTGGGCCTCGGAGTGCGTGCGCGAGGTGCTCGGCCCGACCGAGGGCACCGCGGGCGAGGCCGCCGAGCGCTGCCTCGGCGTGCTGCGGCGCTTCTGTGAGGACGTCTCGGACATGGTCCGCAGCGAGACCTCGGAGTGGATGCTGGAGTTCCGGGCGACCATGACCCAGCTGCCCACCCAGTCACCGGGCGCGTGGGGCGGGCGCAGCGAGGGCGGCGCGGGAGCACTGGTGCGCGTTCTGCCGCCGCCGGGCACCCGGCCCACCATGCCCCGCCAGCGGCCGCCGGAGGGCCCGCTGCGCTGAGCCGCGGGTGGGGGTGGCCGACGCCCCCACCCGGGCGCTCGCGCAGCGGTACCGCTCAGGCGAAGACGATCATCGAGCCCTGGGTGACACTGCGGGTCGCCGCCGCGTACAGGCCGGCCCAGGCGTGCCGCTCGCGCGCATAGGGGTGGAGGTCGTCCAGCGGCGGGCCGAAGGGCTGCTCGAGGCCGGTGGGGCCGAGCGGCCGGGTCGGCGCCGGCGGGTTGATCGGGTCGATCCCCAACACCGGTGCCACCGCGTGGAGTTCCCGCAGCAGGCCGTGCGATGAGCCGAGCGGTCCGCCGGACTCCAGCAGGCTGTCCACCACCAGCGGGAGCTGGAAGTCGATCGGCACGTACGCGCCCGCGTGGTCGAAGTGCCAGACCAGGTGCGACTGTTCGGCCGTACTCTCGAACATCTCCAGCAGCTGCTCGTAGTCCCCGCCGAGCGCGTCCACCGGGGTGATCTCGAAGCCCGTCACACCCAACAGGTAGGCGCGGCGCAGGAAGTGCAGCGAGTCGTAGTCGAACGCGGCTATCGGTTCGACCGCGCCGCTTATCCCCGGTACGTACTCGTAGACCGGCACCTCCGGTAGGCCGTGCGAGGCGAGCGCGGCGTTGTAACGCAGGAGGTCGTCCCGGAACGGGTTCTCGGGGCTGTGGGTCAGCACGTCCACGAGGGGGACGAGCCAGAGGTCGCAGGCCATGGGCCGGCTCATCCTCTCCGGTGGGCGGGCAACGACGGCCCACCCTACCGGCCCGGCGCCGGCTCCCCGTTCCCCGGCAGCAGCGGCCGCCCGAAGCGGCCGGGCGGGACGAAGCGCGGCAGCGGCACCAGGCCGAGGCCGACCTCCTTCACCTCCCGTACCTCCCGCACGGAGGACGCCGACGGCACCTGCTGTCCGGGCGGCAGCAAGGCCTCGGACGGCGCCGAGGCGGCCGGACCGGCCGCCTGCACGGGCGCGCGCAGCAGCGGGAGCACCGAGACCGAGTCCAGCGGCTGCCCGCTGAGCCGGGCCAGCAGCTCGACCGTGAAGAGGTTGTACTCGTTGACCATCCGGTGCGCGCCCGCCAGGTCACGCGCCTCGATCCGGTCGACCAGCTCGGTGTGCCGGTCCCAGCAGACGCCTCTGAGGTCGTCGGCCTCGCGCAGGTAGGGCGCCGCGAACATCCAGGACTGCACGCGCAGCCAGTCCAGGTAGCCGCTGATCCGGCGGTTGTCGAGCAGGGCGGCGGCCTCCTGCCAGAACCGGAGGTCGCAGCCGACCAGGACGTCCAGCTGTCCGGCCCGGGAGGCGCGGGCGGCGGCCTCGGCCCGGCGGCGCAGCGAGGGCAGCCGACCCCAGTCGTAGCCGTTGGCCCTGGTGCCGAGCTGGCGGAAGGCGCTGTCCGTGAGCAGGGTGCGGGCCTCGAAGATCTCCAGGAAGTCGTCCCAGGTGTACTCGGGCACCGTGAAGCCCCGGTGGTGCTCGGCCCGGAGCAGCCCCTGCGCCGCCAGGTCGACCAGGGCCTCCCTGGCCGGGGTCGCCGAGACCCCGTACAGCTCGGCGATCTCCTTGACCGTGAAGTTCCGGCCGGCCGCCAGGCGCCCGGCCATCATCTCCTCGCGCAGCGCCCCCGCGATCTGCTCACGGAGGCTGTTGCGCTGGATCGTGGGGCGGCTGTCGCCGGTGCTGGGAGTCCCGGACACGGCGATGACGACCCCCTCTCCTGGCGCAGCGCGGTGCTGCTCTGAGCACGACGCTGAATACGACGGCGGCTCATCTTCTCAAAAATGCCCACCAGGTGCGCAAGAGCCCTAACAGCGGCCATATCCGGACATGGTCCCGGCTATCGCTGCACCGGGGCCGGGATCCCCAGCAGACGGTCGCGGTGGACGGGGAAGTCGGCCCGGGCCTTGGCCGCCTCGGCCGGGTCGAAGTCCACCGTCAGCACCTCCTCGCCGGCGCCCGCCTCGGCCAGCACCCGGCCCCACGGGTCGACCACGATGCTGTGCCCCGCCTGCTCGACCCCGCCGTGGGTGCCGGCGGTGTTGCAGGCCAGCACGTACGCCTGCTCCTCGACCGCACGGGCCCGGGCCAGCAGCGTCCAGTGCTCGCGGCGCCGCTCCGGCCAGGCGGCCGGGACGACCAGCAGCTCCGCGCCGGCGTCCAGCAGCGCGCGGAAGAGCTCGGGGAAGCGCAGGTCGTAGCAGGTGGCCAGGCCGAGCGTGCCCAGGTCGGTGACGGCGGTCACGATCTCCTGGCCCGCGCCCATCACGACCGCCTCGCCGCTGTCGAAGCCGAAGCGGTGGATCTTGCGGTAGGTGGTCACCAGCTCGCCGTCGGGGGCGAAGAGCAGGGAGGTGTTGTAGATCGGCCCGTCCGGGTCGCGTTCGACGATCGAACCGGCGTGCAGCCAGACCCCGGCCGCCTTCGCGGCGGCCGACATCGCGTCGGCGGTCGGCCCGTCGAGCGGCTCGGCACCCTCCGACCACGCGTCGTAGGCGAAGCCCCCCAGCGGCCACAGCTCGGGCAGGACCACCAGGTCGGCGGTGTCCTGCGCCCGTACCAGGGCGGCCGCCCTGGCCCGCCGCTCGGCGGGCGGCTCGGCGTCGGAGACCGCGAGTTGGATCAATGAAGCGCGCACACTACCACCGTCCATGGGACCAGTCCTACGATCGTCACCCGAAAGCGCTGCCCAGCTGTCATCCGGCAGCGTAACGTGCGGGTAGCGCGTGCGCCCGGAGGCCGGGGTTCCTGGTCCTCCTAGTCCTGGGCGGCGTGGTACGGAAGCTGACGGAGGGCCGGAGATTCCCGTGACGGACAACCAGACCGTGCAGGCCTACATCGACGCGTGGACGCAGTCCATCGAGTCGATAACCGAACTGCTGGCCCCGCTGCCCACCGACGCCTGGAACCGGCCGACGGAGTGCCCGGGGTGGTCCGTACGGGACGTCGTCGCGCACATCATCGCGGTCGAGTCCGAGCTGCTCGGCGACCCCCGGCCGATCCACTCGCTGCCGCGCGACCTGCTGCACGTCACGAGCGAGTTCGCCCGGTACATGGAGCTGCCGGTCGACAAGCGCCGCTGCCACACCGCCCCCGAGATGACCGGCGAGCTCGAGTACACCGTCATCCGCCGCTCGCGCGCCCTGCGCAACGCCCGGCACGAGGCGGCCGACCTGGTCCGCTGGCCGGCCGGCCCGCTCTCCCGCGACCTGCCGTACGCGGATCTGCTGCGCAACCGGGTGTTCGACGTCTGGGTGCACGAGCAGGACCTGCGGCGGGCCCTGGGCACGCCCGGCAACCTGGACTCGGCGGCGGCGCTCGTGTCGCGCGACTACCTGGTCGAGGGGCTGCCCAAGATCGTCGCCAAGCTGGCCGGCGCACCGGCCGGGAGCACGGTCGCCTTCGACGTGACCGGCCCGGTGGAGTTCCTCCGTACGGTGCGGGTGGACGCCAACGGGCGGGGCGCGGTGGACGAGACGGTCAGCCTCGCGCCGGACGTGCAGTTCACGCTCGGGTGGGAGACGTACCTCCGGCTCGCCTGCGGGCGCGGGCGCCCGGGGCCGGTCAAGGTCGAGGGCGACGAGGAGCTGGCGGCCCGGGTGCTGGCCAACTTCGTGTTGACGCCGTGATGTCCATGACGCGGCGTTACCTCTGATCGGAAGCACACCCGGACGGTGGATCTGCGCTCGGTAGCCCTCTCCCCGACAGAGGGCTACCGAGTTTCCGCAGGTCGGAAGCCCTGTACCCGCCGCCGGAGCCGCAGGATCATTCCCGTCCCCACCGCCAGGGGCACGTACAGCCAGCAGAACGCCCACCGGTACGTCTCGGCCGTGTACCCGCTCGGCCCCGCCAGGGCGTCCAGCAGGACGCCGACGCCGAGCAGCGTGACCACCGTCCCGATGAAGCCGCCCATGTTGGCGATGCCCGAGGCCGTGCCGAGGCGCTCGGGCGGGTTGTGGGAGCGGGCGTAGTCGAGGCCGACCAGCGAGGCGGGGCCGTTGCTGCCCATGACGACCAGCAGGACCACCAGCACCCAGAGCGGCGGCTGCCCGCCCGGCCAGGCCAGCGCGGCGGCCCAGCTCACCCCGGTGGCACCGATCACGCTCAGCGTGATGGGCATCCGGGCCCGTACCGAGCGCGAGAGCAGCCGCCCGAAGAAGAGCCCGAACGCCATGTTGCTGACGACCAGGACCGTCAGCAGCCCGCCGGCCTCGGCCCGGGTCATCCCCTGGCCCTCCACCAGGTACGGCAGGCCCCACAGCAGCCCGAAGGCTGCACCGGGGAAGGCCGTGGTGAAGTGCACCCACATCCCGAGCCGGGTGCCCGGCTCCTGCCAGGAGCCGCGGATCTGCGCCCGCACGGACAGCCGCCGCTCCGCCGTCGGGACGACGACCACCCCGTCCGGCGCCTCCCGGAGCAGCAGCGCGACCAGCGCGAACACCCCGGCGCCGAGGACGGCGATGAGGCCGAAGGAGAAGGTCCAGCCCCTGCTGTGCAGGGCCTGCGCCAGCACCACCGTGGTCACCAGGTTGCCGCCCATTCCGGCCAGTCCGGTGAGCTGGGCGACCAGCGGGTTCTTCGCGGCCGGGAACCAGCGCGCGGAGATCCGCAGCACGCTGATGAAGGTCATCGCGTCGCCGCAGCCCAGCACCGCTCGCGAGGCCAGCGCGGGCCCGAAGGCGGAGCTGAAGGCGAAGGCGAGCTGGCCGGCGCTCAGCAGCAGGATGCCCAGCAGCAGCACCCGGCGCGGCCCGAAGCGGTCGACCAGCAGCCCGACCGGGATCTGCATGGCCGCGTAGACCAGCACCTGCAGGATGGAAAAGGTGGAGAGCGCCGAGGCGCCGATGCCGAACCGCTCGGCGGCGTCCAGCCCGGCCACACCGAGGCTGGTGCGGTGGATCACGGCGAGGACGTAGACGGTGACGGCGATGGACCAGGCGAACCAGGCGGCGCGGCCGCCGGGCGGCGTCGCAGCGGCGGGGACGGCGAGACGGGGACCGGGGACGGCGGAGGAGCGGGCGGGGCTGACTGGGTCCACGGTCACGGCGACCAGACTAGTCATCCCATCACATGATCAATCCCCCGGGGCCCGAGAGTGGGGACACGAAGGACCCTGATCAGCCCTTAAGAGATCAGCCCTTCAGGGTCCAGGCCACCGTCCGGGTCATCCGCTGGTCCCGGAAGGCCTCGTCCCGTACCCAGTCCGTGGTGTCCCGCACGGTCGCCGTGACCGTCACGCTCTGGCCCGGTCGCACCACGAGCCCGACGGTGTCCAGCACGGACCGGTCCTGCGCCTGCGGCTCCACGGGCACACCGTCCACCCGCCAGTCCACCCGCAGCTGCTTGCCCCCGGCCAGCGACAGCGGCCGGACCTGCAGGCGCGGCCGTCCGGACACCGCGCCCGCGGCCGGTACGGGCGGGTCCATCGGCCCGACCTTGCGGTAGATCTGCTCGATGATCGCCTCGCGGGAGGGCAGGTTGTACGTCCCGCCGAGGGTGCGCATCACCGAGTCGACGGTCGGCCGGTAGATGCCATTGGCACTGCGGTACGCGCCGATCAGGCCGGCCCCGTCCGGGGACTGCGCGCCCAGCCAGCGCCACCACTTCACATGGGTGCGGCTCATCTCCTCGGCGTTCACCGTGGCCAGATTCGGGTAGTCGGCGTCGTCCGGGGCACTGTCGTACTCGTCGCCCAGGTCCCCGACGGTGTGCCCTATCTCGTGCTGGATGATCCGCCCGGCGTCCGGGCTGCCGCCCGCCAGTGTGGTCACCCCGGTGCCGCCCGCACCGCCGTACTCGGTGGAGTTGGCCAGCGCGATCAGGTACTGCGGGCCCTCCCCGTCACCCGCGTACCGGGCCGTGGCGCTCTCGTCCGCGCAGAGCAGCCGTGCGGTGCCCTCGCACCAGAAGTGCATGCCGAGCGGGGTGGCCGCCTTGCGCGCGCGGTTCTCCGTCTCGGCGATGCCGGAGACCGGGGAGACCACCTCGACCCGTCTTATGTTGAAGAAGCCCTGGTAGCTGCGGAACGGCTCGATGTCCATCAGCGCCCGCCACGCCCGGTCCGCCTGCTGCCGGAAGAGGTCCTGCTGGTCCGCGGTGTAGCCGTCCCCGAGCAGCACCAGGGTGATCCGGTTCGCGGGGTCCCCGGTGCGCCTTATGTCGACGGTCGGTGCCGTACCTGCCACCCGCAGGTCGGCCCGGGCGATGGCGTGCGGCGGGACCGCCCGGTCCGGAGCCGGCCCGGGCGCACCGATCGTGCCGAACGGCGGCGGCGCCGCCGCCTCCAGCGCGGCGGGCAGTACAGCGGCCGACAGCAGCACGAGCGCGGCCAGACTCCGGACGAGACGGCCAGGATTGCCAGACGGCATACGGGTGCGTCCTCGGTGCTCCGGTCACCCGGCGGGGGCACGGGTGGGGGGGGTCGCGAAGACGTACCCCTTCCGTGCGCCTTTGCAGACCTTTTGCACCCGAATTCGCTGGACCGGCGCAATCCCATGCCGAGTGCAGAGGGGCAACCCACAGGGGCGCGGGGAACTGCGCGCAGCGGTAGGGCACAGGTCGTCGCCTTCCGATCTCGCGCAGTTCTCCCCCAGCCTTCGGCCGGGAGGTGCCCCCACGCGCCCCTGGGATGCCCCGGACTGATCGGCGGAGCCTCTACCCCGCCCGCAGGGCCTTCATCGGGTCGGTCCTGGCCGCCCGGACCGCCGGGTAGAGGCCCGCCAGCAGCCCGACCGCGCTGCCGATCAACGGCGCCGGGAGGGTGGCGAGCGGCTGCAGCACCGCCGTCCAGTCCCGGGCCGCGGCGACCGCGAGGACGACCAGGACGCCGAGGCTGGTGCCGATCAGGCCGCCGAGGGTGCCCAGCGCCGTGGACTCGGTGAGGAACTGCGCGGCGATGTGGTGCGTACGGGCGCCGAGCGAGCGCCGCAGGCCGATCTCCTGGGTGCGTTCCAGGACGGCGACCAGGGTGGTGTTGGCGATGCCCACGGCGCCGACCACCAGGCAGATCGCGGCGAGCGCCAGGAAGAGGCCGGTGAGGTCGGAGGTGACGTGGTCCTGCAGGCTGTGCGGGTCCGGCGGCGGCGTGACGGTCAGCCGGTCGGCCGCGTCCGGGCGGAGCGCGACCGCGAGCTGCTCGGCGACCACGGGGGCCGCGCCGGTCCGGGTGGCGGCCAGCAGGTGGGCGGCCCGCTCCTCGCCGGTGCCCGGGTTGCCGAACCGGTCCAGCGCCGTGGTGCTGGGGATGATCAGGCCCAGCAGGGTGTCCGGCAGGCGCTGGACGTCCCGGTAGACGCCGATCACGGTGTACGGCAGACCGTTGATGAAGACCGCCGGCTGCGCGTCGAGCCGGCCCACGCCGAGCCGCGCGGCGGCGGCCTGGCTGAGCAGGACCACCGGCAACCGGGCCCGGTGCGCGTACGGGTCCAGGGTGACCCCGGCGGTGAGCGTGGGCTGCATGGCGGCGACCGCGCCCGGGGTGGCCGCGAAGACGGAGAGACCCTGCCCGGCGGTGCTCTCGGCGGCCGGTGAGGAGCCGATCCGGAGGTCCTCGGCCGTGACCCGCCACCAGACCCCGGCGGCGGTGACCCCGTCGATCCGCTGGGCCCTGGCGTCGGCGTCCTCGGGGAAGGTCATCGGCGGGCTGCCGGTCGACGGGTTGCCGGTCGGCGGCAGGCCGTCGGTCACGGGGTCGTCGGTGACGGTGACGGTGGTCGCCCTGGTCAGGCTGAACTGCTGCCCGATCTGCCCGGACGCGGTCGCGGTGAGGCCGAGCACGGCGACGAACGCACCGATGCCGAGCACCGTGCCCAGCATGGTCAGCACCGAACGGCCCGGCCGCTGCAGCACCCCGGCCGTCGCCTCGCCGACCAGGTCGCGCAGGCTCAACTTCGCGGCCGGGTCCGCCAGTACGCTCCTCGCCACGGCTCAGCCCCCCGCCGGCTCGGCCACCGTCGACTCGACCGCCGTCGGCTCGCTGAGCCGGCCGTCGCTGATCAGCACGGACCGCCCCGCCCGGGCGGCCACCGCGGGGTCGTGGGTGATCACCACCAGCGTGTAGCCCTCGCCGTGGAGCCGGTCGAACTGGGCCAGTACGGCTGCTGCGTTGGCCGAATCGAGATTGCCGGTCGGCTCGTCGCAGAGCAGCAGGCTGGGGCGGTTCACCAGGGCCCGGGCGATCGCGACGCGCTGCCGCTCGCCGCCGGAGAGCGTGGTCGGCAGGGCGTCCACCCTGTGTTCCAGGCCGACTTGGTGCAGTGCCGCCCGGGCCGCCTCGCGGCGCCGCGAGCGCGGGGTTCGGTTGTAGACCTGGGCGAGCAGCACGTTCTCCTCGGCCGTCCGGTGCGGGAGCAGGTGGAAGGCCTGGAAGACGAAGCCGATCCGCCGCCCGCGCAGGGTCGAGCGGTCCCGGTCGGAGAGTGTCCCGGTGTCGATTCCGTCCAGCCGGTAGGTGCCCTGGCTCGGGGTGTCGAGCAGCCCGAGCAGGTGCAGCAGGGTGGACTTGCCGGAGCCCGACGGCCCGGTGACTGCGAGGTACTCGCCCCGGCCCACCGTCAGGTCCGAGGGGTGGAGCGCCGTCACCGGTGGCGGACCGGTGAAACTGCGTCCCACCTGGGCGAGTTCGATGACCGCCGTCACCGGCCGACCGCCACCTGGTCGCCCTGGTCCAGCCGGCCGCCTGCGGTCGCCGTCACGCCGACGTAGCCGCCCGCGGTCACCCCGACGGTCACCGGCACGGTCACCCGCTGCCCGTCGGCCGTCACCCGGGTCACGGCGGTCTGCCCGGACGCATCCGTGAACACCGCCGCCACGGGGACGCTCGGGACCGCCTCGGCCGCCGGGCCGCTCAGCACGGTGATCCGGACGTTCTGGCCGTTGAGACCGGCCGGCAGCGGCTCGGCGGTGGTGATGTGGAGCGGTACGTACGCGGCGACGGCCTGTCCGCCCGCGCCGGGAGCGGACCCGTTGCCGGCGCCCGCCGCCGCTGCCGGGGCGGCGGGGCCACCGATCGCTATCACCTTGCCAGCCAGGGGAGTTGTGCTCTGCGCACCGAGGCCGGAGACCGTGCCCTTGATCCTCGTACCCGTCGCCTCCGAGAAGACCTCCACCGCCATCCCGGCCTTGACCCCGGCCGCCTGGCCGGGTGTGAGCTGCCCGGTCACGGCGAGTCCGCCGCTGGTCAGGGAGAGCAGTGCGCCCGAAACCGGTGAACCCACCGCGGAGTTGACCGCGGTCACGGCGGCGGGCAGGGCGGGCAGGAAGACCACCTCGCCGGCCGGGACCATCGGCCCGTTGACCGCCTCCGCCCTGGCCAGCGCCTCCTTGTCGTCCGCCACCTTCTTCTTGGCGGTGGCGAGTTGCTGAGCGATGCTCGGCCCTCCGGGCGTCGGCGCGGTCGACTGCGCCTTGAGGGTGTCCAGTTGCTGCTGGTCGGCCTCGACGGTCTTCTTCGCGGCGTCGACCGCCTGCTGGGTGGCCGGGCCCGTGGTGGGAGCGGTGTATCCGAGGTGGCGGTAGAAGTCCGCGACCGCCTTGGCCGTGCCGCGACCGTACGTGCCCTCCTCGTCGCTCCCGCTCGGGTACCCGAGCAGCTCCAGGGCGGCCTGCAGCTCGGCGACGTCGGGGCCCGAACTGCCCGGCCGCAGGTCCCGGTAGGCCGGTACCGGACCCTGCAGCACGAAGAGCGGCTGGCCCGAAACCTCCGCCAGCAGCTGCCCGTTGGCCGCCGAGTCACCCGACTTGGCGGGCGGCTTCGAGACGTAGAGCTGGGTCACGTCCGTCGATGCCGCGGTGGGCGTGATGTTGAACTGCGTCGGCGGATACACCTGGCCGCGCGTCACCACCGACTGGGTCAGCACCCGCATGCCCACCGGCACCGTGACCACCGTACGAGGGGGCGGCGCCGCGTCCGCGGCACGCTCCGCCGGGGACTTGATCAGCGAGGAGGCCGCCCAACCGCCCGAGGACACCAGCGCCGCGACCACCGCCACGGCCAGGAACGCCCGCTGCCGGCGCGCCATCCGCGACCGCCCGGCCGGGGCGGGCGCGGAGTCCGCCACCGCCCGCTCGGGCACCAGGACCCCCTCGGTCACGCCCCACCCCCACAACCGTTCGACCGACCAGACGAAGTATGCCAACCATCGGCGATCTCCGGTGGCGTTAGGCCGAGTTGGCCTTCCGCGCCCGCAGCACCAGGTGCGTGGCCAGGCCCAGCAGCAGGCCCCAGAAGGCGGAGCCGATACCGAACAGGCTCATCCCCGAGGCGGCGGCCAGGAAGGTCACCACGGCGCCGTCCCGGCCGGCCTCGTCGGCGGCGGCTCCGGCCAGGCTGCCCTGGAAGGAGCCCAGCAGGGCCACTCCGGCGATCACCGCGATGAGCGCGGTCGGCAGCCCGGTGAACAGGCTCACCAGCACCCCGCCGAAGCTGCCGACCACCAGGTAGAGGAACCCGGCGGACATCCCCGCGATGTAGCGGCGGCGCGGGTCCGGGTGGCTCTCCGGGCTGGTGCAGATCGCGGCGGTGATGGCGGCGAGGTTGACGCCGGGCGAGCCGAACGGCGCCAGCAGGACGGAGAGTCCGCCCGTCGCGCCGATCAGCAGCCGGTCGTCCGGCTGGTAGCCGGAGGCGCGCATGATGCCGAGGCCCGGCGCGTTCTGGGAGGCCAGGGCGACGATGGTGAGCGGCAGGGCGAGCCCGACCATCGCGGGCCAGGAGAACGCCGGGGCCGTGAACACCGGCCTGGTCGGTCCGCCGTCGCCCAGGTGCAGCGGCAGGCCCACGGTGGCCGCCGCGAGCAGCGCACCGGCCAGCAGCGCCACCGGCACCGCGTAGCGCGGGACGAACCTCTTGGCCACCAGGAAGGCCGTGAAGCTGCCGAGTACCAGCACGGGAGCGCCGCGCAGCGAGGTGAAGATGCCCGCACCGAAGGTGAACAGGATGCCCGCCAGCATCGCGTTCACGATCCCGGTCGGGATCGCCCGGATCAGCCGTCCGAACAGTCCGGTGACGCCGAAGAGGGCGACGGCGACGCTGCTCACCACGAACGCGCCGACCGCCTCCCGGTACGGGTACTCCCCCAGGCTGCTCACCAGCAGCGCGGCACCGGGCGTGGACCAGGCGGTGATCACCGGGGTGCGGGTCCACCAGCTGAGCAGCAGGCAGGTCAGGCCGCTGCCGATCGAGACGGCCCAGATCCAGGAGGCCGTGTGTGCCTGGTCGAGGTGGCCCGCCGCAGCCGCCGCCAGGACGACCACGAGCGGCCCCGAGAACGACACCGCGACACACACCAACCCCGCGAGCAGCGCGGGCAGCGAGGCGTCCCGTCGTATCGACGGGCGGTACGGGGACTCTTCGGGGGCGGCCTCGACCGGGGGCGCCGTCTGCTGCTGCTCTGCCATCGGAGCAGTATCCCTGGCGGCCGCTCACACGTCCCGGAAAAATTCTTCGAACCCACCTGCAACCGCCGCCGGGGATGGACGTCTATGAGGGTGAAGGAACGGAGAGCGAGACCGGCAGGCCCGGGGGGAGCGAAGACCGGCCACCTTCACCACCACACCGTCAGTTCACCGCCCCTGGGGGACCTCCATCATGCGCACGCCCGTTATCTCCCGATTTGTCGCCGCCTCCGCCGCCGCTCTCACCCTCACCCTCGGCCTCCCGCTCCTCGCGAGCTCCCCCGCATGGGCCTGCGGCGAGGACAGCCCGACGGCCGTCCAGGAGGCGCCGGAGCGCCACGCCAAGGACCCGGTCGAGGCCTTCCTGCCGCCGGTGCCGAAGTCGGTGACCGCCGGTGGTGCCCCGGTGGAGATCGGCCTGGAGCAGGTCAACTTCACCGGTGAGCCGTACCGGCGACTGGCGCCGGGCTTCGCGCTCTTCGCCTCGGAGCCCTCGGCGACCGAGTCGCACAGGCTGGTGAACCTGCAGCCGGAGGACGTGACGGTCGAGGTCATGTTCCACGGAGAGTGGAAGCGCCTCCGGATGCGCCACTCCTGCGACCCGACGATCGTCGCCGACACCTCGTCGGTCGCCGAGCCGGTGGCCGACGGGCGCGCGCACCGCTACATGTTCCGGCTCAGCCTCTCGGCGAAGGCTCCCAAGGAGCTGAAGAAGATCGACGTCTTCGGCGGCCCGGACGGCCACGGCAGGATTTCCGGCTTCGCGCTCACCATCGCCCGGCCGAAGGCCACCGCCACGCCGACGCCCAAGGCCCCGACCACGCCCGCCCCATCCCCGACGGCCACCACCGTCCCGGCCGTTGCCGTCTCCGCCCCCGCTGCGACGCCGACCACCGCCGGCGCGGAGCCCGTCACCGAGCTGGCGTCCACCGGACCGTCCGCGCCGACCGGGTTCCTGTTCGGGTCGGCGGCCGCGCTGATCGCGTTCGGGGGTGGGGTGCTGTACGCGGTGCGGCGGATCGCCAAGCGATAGGGAAAAACGGAAGGGCCCTGCTCCCGAGGGAGCAGGGCCCTTCCGCCGTTGCGTCAGCCCCAGGTGATGAGGCGCTTCGGGCGTTCCAGGATCGCGGCGGTGTCCGCCAGGACCTTGGAGCCGAGCTCTCCGTCCACCAGGCGGTGGTCGAAGGAGAGGGCCAGCGTGGTCACCTGACGGGGAACCACCTTGCCCTTGTGGACCCACGGCATCAGCCGGACCGCGCCGAAGGCGAGGATCGCCGCCTCGCCGGGGTTGAGGATCGGCGTACCGGTGTCGACGCCGAAGACGCCGACGTTGGTGATGGTGATGCTGCCGCCCGACATGTCGGCGGGCGAGGTCTTGCCCTGGCGGGCGGTGTCGATCAGCTCGCCGAGCGAGATCGCCAGCTGCGGGAGGGTCTTGGACCCGGCGTCCTTGATGTTCGGGACGATCAGGCCGCGCGGGGTGGCCGCGGCGATACCGAGGTTCACCTGGCCCTTGATCACGATCTCCTGGGCCGCCTCGTCCCAGCTCGCGTTGATCTCGGGGTACCGCTTGACGGCCGTCAGGAGCGCCTTGGCGACCAGCAGCAGCGGGCTGACGCGGACGCCCTGCCCGAGCTCGCCGCTCTCCTTGAGCTCCCGGACGAGCTTCATCGTCCGCGTCACGTCGACCTGCACGAATTCGGTGACGTGCGGCGCGGTGAACGCCGAGGCCACCATCGCCTGCGCGGTCGCCTTGCGCACACCCTTGACCGGAACCCGGACGTCCCCGAGACCGCTCACCACGGGCGCGGCCTCGACGGCGACGGCCACCTCGGCGACCACAGCCACCGGCGCGGCCGCCGCGTGCACGTCCTCACGCGTGATCACACCGTCCGGACCGGTCGGCGTGACCGTCCGCAGGTCGATCCCGAGGTCCTTGGCGAGCTTGCGCACCGGCGGCTTGGCCAGCGGCCGCTCACCCTCGGCCACGACCGGAGCCGCGGGCACGACCGGAGCCGCGGGCGCCGCGACGACCGCAGGAGCGGCAGCCGGGGCCGGCACGGTCGTCCGGCGGGCGCGCCGCTGGGCACCGCCCGTACGCGGCCCGTACCCGACCAGCACCTCGCGGCGCTCCGGCTCGGGCTCGACAGCGGCGACGGCAGCAGCAGCGACAGCAACAGCGGCCGGAGCGGGTGCAGCCACCGGGGCGACGGGCTCCGCAGCGCCCTCGCCGACCGCGACCGAGATGATCGCCGTACCGACGTCCACCGTGGCCCCGGCCGGGAAGAACAGCTGCTCGACGACCCCGTTGAACGGGATCGGCAGCTCGACCGCAGCCTTCGCGGTCTCCACCTCGCAGACGACCTGCCCGTCGGTGACGACGTCGCCCGGCTTGACGTACCAGGTGAGGATCTCGGCCTCGGTCAGCCCCTCGCCGACGTCCGGCATCTTGAACTCGCGGAGCGAGCGCACTTCAGTGGTCATGGTCGCTCCTCTCTCAGAACGCCAGCGCGCGGTCGACGGCGTCGAGCACACGGTCCAGGTCGGGCAGGAAGGCCTCTTCGACCCGCGACGGCGGGTACGGCGCGTGGTAGCCGCCGACCCGCAGGATCGGTGCCTCCAGGTGGTAGAAGCACTTCTCGGTGAGCCGGGCGGCCAGCTCGGAGCCCATGCCCAGGAAGACCGGGGCCTCGTGCACCACGATGCCACGCCCGGTGCGCTTGACGGAGTCCTCCAGGGTGGCGAAGTCCACCGGGGAGAGCGAGCGCAGGTCCACGACCTCCAGGCTGCGGCCGTCCTCCGCGGCGGCCGCGGCGGCCTCATGGCAGACCTTGACCATCGGCCCGTACGCGATCAGCGTGGCGTCCGTGCCGGGGCGCACGATCCGCGCCGCGTGCATCGACAGGTCGGCGGCGTCGCCGACCTCGCCCTTGTCCCAGTAGCGCCGCTTGGGCTCCAGGAAGATCACCGGGTCGTCCGAGGCGATCGCCTGGCGCAGCATCCAGTGCGCGTCGTGCGCGTTGGACGGCGTGACCACCCGCAGGCCCGCGGTGTGGGCGAAGTAGGCCTCGTGGGACTCGCTGTGGTGCTCGACCGCGCCGATGCCGCCCGCGTACGGGATGCGCACGGTGACCGGCATCTTCACGTGACCGAGCGCGCGGGCGTGCATCTTCGCCAGCTGCGAGACGATCTGGTCGAACGCCGGGTAGACGAACCCGTCGAACTGGATCTCCACCACCGGGCGGTAGCCGCGCAGCGCCAGGCCGATCGCGGTGCCCATGATGCCGGACTCGGCGAGCGGGGTGTCGATCACCCGGTCCTCGCCGAAGTCCTTCTGGAGGCCGTCGGTGATCCGGAAGACACCGCCGAGCTTTCCGATGTCCTCGCCCATGAGGAGGGTCTTGGGGTCGTTCTCCAGCGACTTGCGAAGTGCGTCGTTGAGCGCCTTCGCAATGCTCAGCTGACCGGCCATCAGAGGTTCTCCCCGCCCTCGAAGGACGCCGCGTACGCCTCGTACTCAGCTCGCTCCTCGTCCACCAGCGTGTGCGGCTCCGCGTACACGTGGTCGAAGATCAGCGTCGGGTCCGGGTCCGGCATGCTCCGCACGCCCTCGCGCACCCGCAGCCCCAGCTCCTCGCTCGCGGCCTCGACGCCGGCGAAGAAGGCCTCGTCGGCGAGGCCCTCCTTCTCCAGGTGGGCCTTGAGGCGGGAGATCGGGTCCTTGGCCTTCCAGGCCTCGGTCTCCTCGGTGGGCCGGTAGCGGGTGGGGTCGTCGGAGGTGGTGTGGGCACCCATCCGGTAGGTGAAGGCCTCGATCAGCACCGGGCCCTGGCCGGTACGGGCGTGGTCCAGCGCCCAGCGGGTCACCGCCAGGCAGGCCAGCACGTCGTTGCCGTCGACCCGCACGCCCGGGAAGCCGAAGCCGGAGGCGCGGCGGTAGAGCGGGATCTTGGTCTGGGTGGTGGTGGGCTCGGAGATCGCCCACTGGTTGTTCTGGCAGAAGAACACCACCGGGGCGTTGTAGACCGAGGCGAAGGTGAAGGCCTCGTTGACGTCGCCCTGGCTGGAGGCGCCGTCGCCGAAGTACGCGATCACCGCGTCGTCCGCGCCGTCCTTGGTGATGCCCATCGCGTAACCGGTGGCGTGCAGGGTCTGCGCGCCGATCACGATGGTGTAGAGGTGGAAGTTCTTCTCGTTCGGGTCCCAGCCGCCGTGGTTCACGCCGCGGAACATGCCGAGCAGGTTCAGCGGGTCCACGTCGCGGCACCAGGCGACGCCGTGCTCGCGGTAGGTCGGGAAGGCGTAGTCGCCGGGGCGCATCGCACGGCCCGAGCCGACCTGGGCGGCCTCCTGGCCGAGCAGCGAGGCCCACAGGCCCAGCTCGCCCTGGCGCTGAAGGGAGGTGGCCTCCGCGTCGAAACGCCGGACCAGGATCAGGTCGCGGTAGAGCGAGCGCAGCTCCTCCGGCGTGATCGCCAGCTGGTAGTCAGGGTGCTCGACCCGGTCGCCTTCCGGCGTCAGTAGCTGTACGAGTTCCGGCTGCGCATCCGTACCCGCGCGGAGGTTGTCAGGTACGACGGGGGCGGCCTTCTTGCGCGTCCTCGCCGTGCTTTTGACGGTCACGTTCACTCCTCGGTCTGTCCGGCCGCCCGGGGTCGCCGGTGACCGGTCCGGTCACCTCCTCGCAAGCGCGCGTGGGTGTGCGCGCCGACTGCGGGGCAGGTGGTGTTCCCTTTCCGACGGCGTCCCTCACGAGAACGTTACCCAGCGGCGCCCCTTGGCGCGCTTGCGCTAGGACGTCCTACTTGTTCGCGCTCGAGAGCTGCTGGTGTGGTGCAGCTCTCACAACGGTGGCCGTCAGGACACCTGCGCACGCTATCCGGGCAGAGCTCTCCGCGTAAGGGGGTAATCGGCATCGATTCTGTCTTCGCGACGGCATGGGCGATAGACCCTTTATAAGGGTGCATGGGAGTATTTGTCCGTGGCCGAAAAGGGACAAATCAGGGTTTTTCTACTGGATGATCATGAGGTCGTCCGACGGGGCGTCCACGATCTTCTCTCCATGGACGGCGATATCGAGGTGGTCGGCGAGGCCGGCACCGCCGCCGAGGCGCTGGCCCGGATCCCGGCCGTGAACCCGGACGTGGCCGTCCTCGACGTCCGGCTGCCGGACGGCAACGGCGTCGAGGTCTGCCGCGAGGTCCGCTCCCTGCGGCCGGAGATCAAGTGCCTGATGCTCACCTCGTTCTCCGACGACGAGGCACTCTTCGACGCCATCATGGCCGGGGCCTCCGGGTACGTCCTGAAGGCGATCCGCGGCACCGACCTGCTCTCCGCCGTCCGGGACGTCGCGGCCGGCAGGTCGCTGCTCGATCCGGTCGCGACCAGCCGGGTGCTGGAGCGGCTGCGCGACGGCGGCGAGAAGGAGGACGAACGACTCGCCAGGTTGACGAAACAGGAGCGCCGCATCCTCGATCTGATCGGCGAGGGGATGACCAACCGCCAGATCGGCAACGAGCTGCACCTGGCCGAGAAGACCGTCAAGAACTACGTCTCCAGCCTGCTCGCCAAGATGGGCATGGAGCGCCGGACCCAGGCCGCCGCGTACGTCGCCCGCCACCAGGCCGACCACCCCCACTGAGCACATCTCTGACGCTCTGTCAAGTACCCCTGCAGCGCATCACTACGCTCTGCTCCGTGATTCCTTCCTCGCCTCCGGGCGCTCCTGGCCCGGTGTCGACACTCGCCCTCCTTGCCCGCCATCGGGCAGGAGGGGCCCACCCTCCGGCGCTCCTTCGTCGCTTGTCGGTCGTCCCTTTCGACACCGGCGCGCCCGGAGGCGAGGGAGAGTGACGACGTACGCCCAGCTCATCGTGTGCCCACCGGGCCGCCCGGACAGCACCGCACCCCCGATCGGGACCCTCAGCCCGCCGGTCCCGCATTCCACCGTCAACGGCGTGTTGCGCGCCTACGAGGTCGGGCGGGCCGGCGGCGCCGTCCCGGTGGCCGAGGGGCTGCTCAACCGGGGCTACCGGGTGGCCACCGAGGCGGGGACGTACTTCCTCAAGTGCTACGTCGACCAGGCCACCGCCACCCGGTCCGCGATCACCGCCCAGCACCGGGCCACCGCCGCCCTGCACGCCCTCGGCCTGCCCACGGCGCCACCGCTGCGCGCCCGGGACGGGCGGACCGTGACGGCGTACGGCGGGCGGCTGTTCGCCCTCTTCCCCTGGATCGAGGGCGGCCACCCGCACGGGACCGAGCTCGACCAGCAGCAGTGCGGCGAGCTCGGGGCGTTGCTCGGCCGGCTGCACGGCGCACTCGACCAGGTCTGCGCCCCCGTACGCCAGCCCGCCGGACACCACTCCGCCGACCCCGACGACACCGAGCAGCTGATCACCGAGCTGCGGGGGCGGGCCCGCCTGCAGGAGCCGTACGGGCCGTTCGACGCCCTCGCCGAGCAGCGGCTGGCCGAGCGGCTCGACCTGCTCGCCGCCCACCGGCACCGGCGCCCCGCCCCCGAGGACGCCCCGCCGACCGGCTGGACGCACGGCGACTTCCACGGCCTCAACCTGCTGCACCGGGGCGGCCGGGTGACCGCGGTGCTCGACTGGGACAAGCTCGGGCTGCAGCCGCGTGCCGAGGAGGCCGTCCGGGGCGCCACGCTGGTCTTCAACGACCGGGAGAGCGGCGTGCTCGACCTGGTCCGGGTCCGCCGCTACTCCCAGGCGTACCGGGCCTCCGGGGCGGCCACCGTGGCCGAGATGGCCGCGGCGGTGCACCGGGTCTGGTGGGAGCGCCTCAACGACCTCTGGATGCTCCAGTGGCGCTACCAGCGCCGCGACCACCGCGCCGACCCGCTCTTCCCGGCCGCCGCCGGGCAGCTCGCCTGGTGGTGCCAGGAGTACGAGCAGGTCCTGGACGCCTTCACCAACTGACGCTCCGTCAGGGCGTCTGGAGCGGGCTGACCTTCGACGACGGCGTCGGCGGCACGGGGTTGGAGGTGACGCTCGTCGCGGTCGGGCTGCTCGGGGCCGAGGGGGATCCCGACGGCGAGGTCGATGCGGACTCCGACGGGGAGGCCGAGGCGGAGGGCGACGGCGAGGTCGAGTGCGAGGCGCTCGCGGACGGCGAGCTGCTCGGCGACTCGCTCGGCGAGGCGCTGCGGCTGTGGCTCTGCGTCGGCGAAGGCGTGGTGGAGGGCGTCTCGCTGGGCGTGGAGACGCTGCTCTGGGCCGGCGACGGCACGGAGGGGCCGGGGTTGCCGCCGGACCTCAGCCCCAGCGCCACCCCGAGGCCCGCCGCGAGCAGCAGCACCACCGCGCCGAGCACCCAGGGCCAGGGGCTGCGGCGCCTGACCTCCGGCTCCTCGTCGTGCGGACCGCCGCCCCCGGCTGCCGGGTAGGGCGCCGCCGGGGTGTTGTAGGGCGAGCCGACCGGGTAGGGCAGCACCGAGGTCGGCTCGGAACCGGTGCCGGGACCCGCACCCGCACCCGTACCTGCGCCTGCACCGCCGACCGCGCCCAGCGGCTCGGTGATGGCCGTGCCGCCGCTCGGTGAACCCTCGTACCCCGGGTAGCCGCCCGTGTTCCCCGATCCGGCCGCCGCCAGACCGGCGGCGGCCGCCGCGGCGGCTGCGGCGCCCGCCGCGTAGCCGGCCCCGGCCGCGCCGTGCATCTCGCGCAGCGCGTGCTGCAGGTGCGCGCGGAACTCGTCGGCGCTCTGGAAGCGGTCGTCCGGGTTCTTGGCCAGCGAGCGCAGCACAAGATCGTCCAGCACCGGCGGCACCCGGTCGTTGGCCCGCGAGGGCGGTACGGGCGCGTCCTGGACGTGCTGGTAGACCACCGCGAGCGGGGTCTCGCCGGTGAACGGCGGGCGCAGCGTCAGCAGCTCGTAGAGCATGCACCCGGCCGCGTACAGGTCGGAGCGGTGGTCGACGGCCTTGCCCAGGGCCTGCTCGGGCGAGAGGTACTGCGGGGTGCCCATCACCATGCCGGTCTGGGTCATGGTGCTGGCGGCGCCGGTCAGCGCGCGGGCGATGCCGAAGTCCATCACCTTGACCGCGCCGCCGGTGGTGATGATGACATTGGCCGGTTTGATGTCCCGGTGCACGATGCCGTGCCTGTGGCTGTACGCCAGCGCCTCCAGGACCCCGGCGATGATGATCAGCGCCTGGTCGACCGGCGGCGCCTCCTCGTCCACCAGCAGCTCGCGGACGGTACGCCCCTCGACCAGCTCCATCACGATGTACGGCGTGGACTCGCCGCCGACGTGCTCCTCGCCGGTGTCGTACACCGCGACGATCGAGTGGTGGTTGAGCGAGGCCACCGAGTGTGCCTCGCGGGTGAAGCGGAGCCGGGCCACGTCGTCCTGGGCCAGCTCGGAGCGGAGCAGCTTGACGGCGACGGTACGGCCGAGCCGGACGTCCTGCGCGGCGTAGACCTCGGCCATGCCGCCCCGGCCGAGCCGGTGGGTGAGGCGATAGCGGCCCTCGCCGACGGTGCCCAGCGGGGCCGTCGTGCCGCGCACGGGCGTCTGCGCCGCAGTGGCGGGCAGCGCGGCGGTCTCGGCGGCGGCCTCCGGCTGCTCGGGCTCGGGGACGTCCGCACCGGCAGTGCGCTCCGTCTCGCCGTCACCCGGCTGCTGTGTCTGTGCCATCACTCCTCGCCCCGGGCCGTCGCTCGGTGCGCGGTCGCCCTGTGGTTCCGTCCCTCAGACGCTACCGCTTCGGCGAGCCCGCCGGGGAACGGCAGAGCCGCGGGCGGGGGTTCAGATCAGGCCTTCCTGGCCCAGGTCCAGGACGGCTGCGGGGCGCTGCGATCCGTAGGTGGAGGACTTGTCCTTCTCGCTCTTCGTGGCCACGATCCCGACGATGATCACCGCGAGCACGATCAGGCCGATGATCACACCGACCACGATCAGCGCGGTGGAGCAGCCGTTGTTGTTGCTGGTGGCCGGCGTCGGCACGAAGGTGGGCTGCGGCGCCCGGGCGAACGGCGGCGGGGTCTGCGCCTGCTGCGGGAAGGGCTGCGGCGTCTGGTACTGCTGCGGGAACGGCTGCGGCGTCTGCGGAGCCTGGTACTGCGGCTGCACCTGCGGGAAGGGCTGCGGGGTCTGCGGGGCCTGCGCGTAGGGCGGCGGCGTCTGCGGCCCGTACGGCGGCGGGGTCGGCGCCCGGTACGGCTGCTGCACCTGCGGCGCCGGGGTCCGGATGTCCCCCGTGACCTGCGGGAAGTTGGTCAGCGACGGTGCGGCGTGCACCGAGCGCGGGCCCTCGCCGATCACCAGCGGGGTGCTGGCCTGCAGGGTGTTGCCACCGCCACCGCCACCGGCCTTCGCGCCCGCCGCGATCCGCTCGACCTCCTCGCGCATCGCCTCGGCGGTCGGGAACCGGTGCGCCGGGTCCTTGCGCAGCGAGCGGGCCACCAGCGCGTCCACGCCCGGCTGCACCGCGCGGTTCAGCCCGGACGGCGCCGGCGGCTCCTCCTGGACGTGCTTGTACGCGATCGAGAACGCCGAGTCGCCGTCGAACGGCAGCTGGCCGGTGAGCAGTTCGAAGAGCATGCAGCCGACCGAGTAGAGGTCGGATCGCGCGTCCACGCTCTTGCCCAGCGCCTGCTCGGGCGAGAGGTACTGCGGCGTACCGACCACCATGCCGGTCTGCGTCATCGAGGTGACACCGGACTGCAGCGCACGGGCGATGCCGAAGTCCATCACCTTGACGATGCCCTTGGTGCTGACCATGACGTTGCCCGGCTTGATGTCACGGTGCACCAGGCCCTGGTCGTGCGAGGCCTCCAGCGCCGAGAGCACCGAGGCGGTGATCTTCAGCGCCTGGTCGGTGGGCATCGCGCCGTGCTGCGCGATCGCCTCGTTCAGCACGTCGCGCAGGGCCTTGCCCTCGACGTACTCCATCACGATGTAGGGCGTGGTCGCGCCGTCCGCGGCGACGTCCTCGCCGCTGTCGAAGACCGAGACGATGTTGGTGTGCTGCAGCCGCGCGACGGCCTGCGCCTCCCGGCGGAACCGCTCCTTGAACGAGGCCTCACGGCCGAGTTCGGTGTGCAGCGTCTTCACCGCGACCTGGCGGTCCAGCACCGTGTCGTACGCCAGGTGGACGGACGCCATGCCGCCCTGACCGAGCAGGTGCTGCAGCACATACCGGCCGTTGCCCAGGGAGTGACCCTCGACCGTGGTGCCGTCGTCGCTCATGGTCCTCTGCTCCCCCTCGGCGCGGTCTGCCACCGCTGCCGCGACGTGTGGTCTCGTCCGGTCGGCTCGCGTACGGCGCCCTCGGCCCGCCCGACCCCGGTCGGCAGCCGGGGCCGACACAGGGGTCAGGGTATCGGCTCAGACCCACACAACCGGGTGCAGGGGCGGCACTGTGTCCGAGCCGCGACCAAGCACGGACACTCCGGACACGGACACTTGGACCGGCCGGCACTTGGGAGCTGTCGGTCTCAGAGGTACGGGCCCGAGCGGATGCCCCGCCCCTCGCCGGGCTCCTCGTCCTCCGGCTCGCCGCCGTGCATGCCCGGCGGCAGGGCGCGGCGCATCTGCTCCAGCTGCGCCCGTGCGGCCATCTGCTGGGCGAAGAGCGCGGTCTGGATGCCGTGGAAGAGCCCCTCCAGCCAGCCGACCAGCTGGGCCTGGGCGATCCGCAGCTCGGCCTCGGTGGGGATGGTGTCGTCGGTGAACGGGAGCGACAGCCGCTCCAACTCCTCGACCAGTTCCGGCGCGAGGCCCAGCTCCAGCTCCTTGATCGAGCTCTTGTGGATCTCCTTCAGCCGCACCCGGCTGGCCTCGTCGAGAGGCGCCGCCCGGACCTCCTCCAGCAGCTGCTTGATCATGCTGCCGATCCGCATGACCTTGGCCGGCTGCTCGACCATCTCGGTCACGGGCAGCTCCCGGGACTCCATCGCGTCACCCTCCCCGGGCCGGCCGAAGCCTGCGCCCGCCGCCCCGCCGATCGGCATTCCGTCCGGGCCGACGACCAGCACTCTCGAACCGTCCCCCGGCTGTCCGCCCGACGCCTGATACGACTCCGGCTGTGACCGTTCGTTCATCGGCTTAGTCATAGCTCCTTCATATGCTTCGGGCATGGAGAGGGTCAACTGACTGTCCATGATGCAGCTCGGACGGCTGACAGCGGGGTGCGCACGGAGGCACCACTCGGCGTGACTTCCCACGTCCGCGCGCCACTTCGCAGCGGCCTTTGCGCCCGTTCAGCGGCGGCGCAGGCGCAGGCCGATCAGGGCCAGGCCGCAACCGATCAGGGCCAGGCCCGCGCCGAGCGGGAGTTGGAGGTTGGAGGCGTCCGTCCAGCGCAGCGGGACCACCACGTCATTGGCCGCCTGGGCCGCCTGGCCGCCCACCGGCGGGCGGGGCTCTGCGGGCATCGCCGCAGCCACCGCCTCGGCCGAGTCGTCGTCGGCGGAATCCTCGGCGAGGTCCTCGGCCAGTGGCTCGTCGCTCGGCTGGTCACCGGCCTCGTCCACGGCCGGGGACTCCTGCTCCAGCTCCGGAGCGGGCAGCTGGAACGCGGGCCAGGGCACCTGCCGGACCGGCGCCGCCGAGGGGGACGGGCTCGCCGAGGCGGAGGGCGTCGGGCTCGCGGAGGAGCCGGCGGTCGGCGAGGCCGTCGGGGTGGCCGAGGGCGACGCCGACTGCGAGGGCTGCGGCTCGGGTGAGACCGACCGGCCGGGTGTGGGGGTAAGGGCCTCCGGGCATGGCGGCTCGGAGAACAGCGGAAGTTCCGGCAGCGAAGGCAGCAGCGGCAGCTGCGGCACGCACGGTAGCTGCGGTAGCTGCGGTACGACGACGGCCGGTAACGAAGGGACGGAGATCGGCTGCTGGGCCACCTGAACCCGCTCCGTCACACTGCCGGAGGCCGCCACCCCCGGGCCGCCCGCCGCTGCGGCCGGAAAGGCCAGCAGCAACGGAACGGCCAGCCCGGCGGCGGCAGCGGCCGCCCATCGGCATGGCCCGGCGCAGCCGGACGGCAGGGCGGAGGAGAGCACGCTGAATGCGAACGGAAGTGCAGCCACGGACGGAGTCCTTCCGACGGCCGACCGCGCTGGGACACGGACGGCGGCGGGACAGCTCCGGACCAGCCTCACACATTCCGGCATTCCAGGCATTTCGGACACCGCAGCCACCCGGGCGACAGGTACCCCGACGGGTGCTCCTACCTGGCCGGCGGAACCCGCAGCACCACCTTGCCCACCTGCTCCCCCGCCTCCAGCACCCGGTGCGCGGCGGCGACGTCGGTGAGGGGCAGCACCCGGTCCACCACGGGCCGGACCACGCCCGCCTCCACCAGCGGCCAGACATGCTCACGTACCGCCGCCACGATGGCCGCCTTCTCGCCCAGCGGGCGCGGCCGCAGCGAGGTGGCCGCCACGGCGGCGCGCTTGGCGAGCAGGGTGCCCAGGTTGAGCTCGCCCTTGACGCCGCCCTGCAGGCCGATGATCACCAGGCGCCCGTTGACCGCCAGGGCGTCCACGTTCCGCTGCAGGTACTTGGCGCCCATGATGTCGAGGATCACGTCCACGCCCTCCCCGCCGGTGGCCTCCCTGGCCGCCTCGAGGAAGTCCTGCTCCCGGTAGTCGATACCGACGTCCGCACCCAGCTCGGCGCAGCGGGCCAGCTTCGCGGGGCTCCCGGCGGTGACCAGCACCTTGGCGCCGACCGCCTTGGCCAGCTGGATCGCCATCGTCCCGATGCCGCTCGCTCCGCCGTGCACCAGGACCGTCTCGGCAGGCCGCAGGTGGGCCACCATGAAGATGTTCGACCAGACCGTGCAGGCCGCCTCGGGCAGCGCGGCGGCCTCCTCCAGGCTCACCCCCTTCGGCACGGGCAGCAGCTGCCCGACCGGTACGGCGACGCGCTCCGCGTACCCGCCGCCGGCCAGCAGCGCGCAGACCTCGTCGCCGACGCCCCAGCCGGCCACGCCGGGGCCGAGCGCGACGATCCGCCCGGAGCACTCGAGGCCGGGGTAGGGGGAACTGCCGGGGGGTGGGTCGTAGAAGCCCTGGCGCTGCAGCAGGTCGGCCCGGTTGACGGCGGTCGCCGCGACCTCGACCAGCACCTCGCCCGCAGCGGGCACCGGATCGGGCACCTCCGCCCAGGTCAGCACCTCAGGGCCGCCGGGCTGGGGAATCGTGATGGCTCGCATACCCGTCACGCTACGCGCGGACATGCCGTCAGGTCCCGTCGGCCCGCTGTCTCAGGTCAGGCAGCCGATCAGCCCCCGGTGGTTGCCCCGCCCCCCGAGCCGGAGGCTCTCAGGCGGAGCCGGCCCGCTGGATGGTGATGACCCGGTCGGTGAGCTGCAGGGTCGCGGCCTCCGGATCGGTGTAGTTGAGCACCCGTCGGCCACGGACCACCGCGAGCACCAGGTCGGCGCACTCACGCGGGCTGCGCCCGGCCTCGGCCCTGGTGACCGGGCGCTCGACCACGTCCAGACCGGTGCCGTAGGTGAACAGGTCCTCCATCACGGCGCCGGCGTGCGGGCTGAGCATCGACATGCCGAGCAGCCGGCCCGCCGAGCTGGAGCTGGTGACCACCACGTCGGCGCCGCTCTGCCGCAGCAGCGGGGCGTTCTCGTCCTCCCGTACGGCTGCGACGACCGTGGCGCCCTTGTTGAGCTGGCGGGCCGTCAGGGTGATCAGGACGGCGGTGTCGTCGCGCTCGGGGGCGACCACCACCTGGGAGGCCGTGGGGAGTTCGGCGCGCCGCAGGGTGTCGGTACGGGTGGCGTCACCCAGCACACCGACCAGTCCGTCACCGGTCGCCTGGTCGATCGCCTTGCGCTGCGGGTCGACGACCACGATCGAGTCCTTGCGGACGCCCTGTCCGAGCAGCGTGGCCACGGCGTGACGGCCCTTGGTGCCGTACCCGACGACGACGGTGTGCTCGCGCACGGTGGACCTCCAGCGGTTCAGCCGCCACTGCTGGCGGGTGCGCTCGGTGAGCACCTCGAGGGTCGTGCCGACCAGGATGATCAGGAAGATCACGCGCAGCGGGGTGATCACGAAGATGTTGGTGAGCCGGGCGGCGTCGCTGACCGGGGTGATGTCGCCGTAGCCGGTGGTGGAGAGGGTGACCGTCGCGTAGTACGCGGAGTCCAGGAAGTCGACCGTGCCGTCGGCGTTGTCGTGGTAGCCGGCGTGGTCCGCCCAGACGATCAGGGTGGTGGCGACCAGCACGCCCAGGGCCATGGCCAGCCGCAGCGCGACCTGGCGGAGCGCCGGGGCGGCCTTCCTGGCGGGCAGCAGGATGTCGGTGTCCCGGCCCGGCTCGTCGCCCGCGTGCAGCCGTGCCCTGCTCAAGGGGCCGGCAGCAGCTCGGTCCGGCCGCCGGCCGGGACACCGCCGGGCGGGACGACCGCGAGCGCCTCGGCGAGCGCGAGACCGCGCAGCATCGCCGGGCCGTCGAAGGCGAGCGGGACGACGCCCTGATCGGTGCGGACGACGGGCAGCAGCCGGGTGTCGGTGGGGTGCCCGGGGAGGTCGACGGCGGCGGGTTCCGTCCGCAGGTCGGGCCCCGGACGGCCGGAGAGGCCGTGCAGCAGCGGGAGGGCGAGGGTGACGGCCCCCGCGACGGCGGCCAGCGGGTTGCCCGGCAGGCCCACCAGGTGGCGGCCTCCCGGGAGTTCGGCGAGCAGCATCGGGTGGCCGGGGCGGACGGCGACGCCGTCGACCAGCAGGTGAGCTCCGGAAGCCTCCAGCGCGGCGTGCAGGAAGTCGACCGGGCCGGCCGCGGTGCCGCCCGTGGTGATCACGACGTCGGCGGGCGAGTGCCGGACGGCGTCCCGGAGCAGTCCGAAGTCGTCCCTGACCTGGCGCCGGCCGGTCAGCTCCGCCCCGGCGGCGCTCAGCCACGGGGCGAGCATCGGACCGAGCGCGTCGCGGACCCGCCCGGTCTGCGGCAGCCCGGAGTCGAGGAGCTCGTCGCCCAGAAGGAGGAGCTCGACGGTGGGGCGGCGGTGGACGGTGAGCCGGTCGTGCCCGCAGGCCGCGGCGAGGCCGAGCACGGCCGGGGTGACGGGCGTACCGGCCGGGAGCAGCGCTTCGCCCCCTCGGCACTCCTGGCCGCGCGGGCGGACGTCCTGGCCGGGGGCCACCTCGCCAAGGGCGTACAGCAGGCCGTGCTCGGTGCGGCCGTGCTCACGGCGCAGTACGCCGGTCGCGCCCGGCGGGAGCTGGGCACCGGTGGCGATCTCCACGGCCTCGCCGTCGGCGAGGGGTGCCGCGTCCTGCCCGGCGAGCACGCGGCCGGCCGGGCGCCAGGGGCCAGGCCCGGAGACGGCCCAGCCGTCCATCGCGGAGGTGTCGAAGGCGGGGAGGTCGGTGAGCGCGGCGAGCGGCGCGGCCAGGGTGTGGCCGAGGGCGGCCGCCAGCTCCGCCTCGATGGCGGGCAGCGGCTGACGGGCCGCCAGGCGGGCGGCACGGCGGGCCTGCGGCCACGGTCCGTCGTGCAGCGTCCCGGCAGTGGGCGGGGGCGCCATCGCGGGCACCTCGGTGAGCGCGCTCACGCCGGGTCCGCTGCGGCCCAGCGCTCGGCGAGCACGGTCGTACGGGCGTTGGCCGCCGCGACGGCGGCCGGCCCGCCGCCCTGCTGGGCGGCGGCGTAGCCGACCAGGAAGGCGGTCAGCGGCGCGGCCGGGCGGGCCACCCCGTGCGCGACCACGCGGGCGAGGTCGAGCAGCCCGGGCACGTCCACGTCGAGGTCGATGCCCAGCTCGGCGCTGACCTCGGCGATCCAGTCATCCAGCGTGCGGTCCATGGCCCCATGCTGCCCGATCCAGCGCCACGCGGAGGTGTTCCGGCCGTGAGTATCGCGCGTCGTTTCGCTCACTCCGGGGCCTGACGGCTGGTGAGCAGGGACTCTTAGGCACCCGATCCAGTTGCACCGCCCAGGGGCGCGAGGAACTGCGCGAGGTCGGAAGGCAACAGCCCGCAGCCTCCCGCGTCGCGCAGTTCTCGCGCCCCTGTTGTGGTCGCCCGGCTGCCCAGGTCAACAGTCGGGCCTCGCCTCGGCGCGTTCGCGTTCGCGGGCCTGGGCAAGTTCCTCCCAGGTGTCGCAGTCGTACGCCACTCCGTCCAGGTCCGCCAGCCGTACGGCGCGCAGCGGCGCGGTGAGCCGACGCAGCGGCAGCCCGGCCGGGTCGCCGAGGGCGGCGAGCGAGGCGCGCAGCGGGGCGGTCCGGTACGCGGCGGCCAGCGGCTGGTCACGCCCGGCCGCGTCGACCAGCAGGGCCACCTCGGTCTCCCCCTCGTCCTCGTCGAGGGCGGCGAGCAGCCGGGTGACGGTCGGCCGGTCGATGAAGGGCAGGTCGGCGGCGAGCAGCAGGACCCGTTCCGCGGTCACGTACCGGAGCCCGGCGGCGACGGCCGCGACCGGGCCGCCGCCCGGCGGCTGCTCACGCGTCCAGCGCAGGCCGCCGCGTACGGTCTCCCGCTGCGGGCCGACCACCACCGTCGTCCCGGCGTCGGAGCAGACCGCGAGGACCCGGTCGAGCAGGGTCCGGCCGCCGACCGCCAGCGCGGGTTTGTCCGCCCCGCCGAGCCTGCGTGCCGCACCGCCGGCCAGCACCATCGCGTCGTACGCCGTCATGGTGCAAGTATCGGCCCGCCGGGGATCAGGGATCCTCGATGATCTCGGCGTCGATGATGCCGTCCTCGTCCGGCTGGTGGGAGGCCAGGGTGATGCGGGCGGTGTTGGCCGACGCACCGAGTTCCAGGATGGCGGGGAGGGTCAGGCCGCCGTAGCGCTCGTTCACCGCCGCCGTGAGCCCCTCGGGGTCGCCGGGGTGCTCGGCGAGCGCGCGGTCGAAGTCCTGGAGGTACTCGCCGGTGAAGGAGAGCACCCGCATCGCGTCGTCGTCCGCGCCGGGTGCCCGGTGCCCGGCGATCACCCGGTCGATGCCGAGGTCGGCGATCCGGGCCAGGTTGTTGATCCACTCGACGCGCTGGACTGGGTCGGTGTCGGCCGTCCAGACGTGCGTGCCGTTGTAGACGAAGTCACCGGCCACCACGGTACGCAGGCTGGGGATGTGGGCGAGGGTCGAGGCCTCGCAGTCGCCCTGGCCCAGGTGCAGCACGCGGATCAGCTGGCGGTCGATCATCAGCGGCTGCGGCAGCAGGGGCGCGGGCAGCAGCGGCTGGTCGGGGATGTCGTCCCCGTACACCGGCTTCCACTGCGCCACCTTGGCGGCGCCCGTCCGCGCGATGGCGTCGACGACCGGTGGCGCGGCGAGCAGCTGCGCCCTGGGGAAGAGCCGCAGCACCTCCTCGGCGCCGAAGTAGTGGTCCGGGTGCTGGTGGGTGATGACGATGGCCAGCAGCTGGCGGTTCTTGCCCGCGATCCACTCGGCGAGTTCCCGGCCGGCGCTGCGGGTGAGCTGGGCGTCGACGAGGATGGCGGTGCGCTCGCCCATGATCAGGCTGGACGTCGCGAAGAAGGCCGCCTCGGGTCCGGTGAAGACCTCGATCTGCAGTGGGCCGGCGGCCGGGATCCCCGTACCGCGGCCGGCCGGGTCGGCTCCGGCGGTCTCGTCGGGCGGGGACGGCGTCACATCGGCTCCCTGGTCGGCTCGGGGGCCCGGACCGGGCCCATGTACGGGACCAGCTTGGGAGCAACGACCCTCGATTGCCGGTTAGGCGCGCCCGGGCGGTGTGGCCGACCACACCGCCCGCGCCACCGCCCGGGTGCCGGAGGGCGTCAGGCCGCCAGCTTGGCGCTGAGCGCCTTGGCCTTCTCGACCGCGTCCTGGTGCGCCTGCGCCTTGGAGGCGTCGGCGGTGTCGATGAAGTCGGCGAGCGCCGGGTTGACCCGGGCGAGGGTGAACTCGGGGAGGACGAAGTCGACCTCCAGGCCCAGCATGCCGGTCAGCACCTTCTCCAGGTAGGTGGTGACGAACTCGAAGCTCTCCCGCGGCGTACCCGCCGCGTAGGAACCGCCACGCGCCGAGACCACCGTCACGGAGGTACCGGCCGCGGAGGGCTGCTCACCGGCGGTGCGGCCCATCAGGATCACCTGGTCGAGCCAGGCCTTCAGGCTGGACGGGATCGTGAAGTTGTACATCGGGGTGCCGATCACCACCGCGTCGGCCTGCTCCAGCTCGCTGATCAGCTCCTCGCGCAGGGCGAGTGCGGCCTGCTGCTCGGGAGTGCGGTGCTCGGCCGGCACGTAGGAGGCGGTGATGCCGTCGGCGGACAGGTGCGGCACGGGGGTGGCAGCGAGGTCGCGGTAGATCACCGTGCCCTCGGGGTTCTGGGCCTCCCACTCCTTGCGGAAGGTCGCGGAGACCTCACGCGAGACGGAACCCTCGGTGAGCGCGGACGAGTCGATGTGCAGCAGTGTGGACATGGGAGCCTCCATTCGGAAAGTTGCTGCTCTTTCGTTGGCAGCTTCATCTAACGTAGCAGCTTACTTTTCTTTCGTCACTAGCGCGAGGGCAGTACGCTGTATGACATGGCTCAGGAAGCGGCACAGCAGGCGCACACGGCGTGCACCGGGGTGGACATGGCGCTCACCCGGGTCTTCGCCCTGCTCGGTAAGCGCTGGACCGGCCTGATCGTGGCCGTACTCAGCCAGAGCCCGGGCTACTTCTCCGAGCTGCGCCGGGCGATCCCCGGCATCAGCGAACGGATGCTCTCCGACCGACTCACCGAGCTGGCCGAGGCCGGACTGGTGGTGCGTACCGTCGACGAGGGCCCGCCGCTGCGGGTCAGCTACCACCTCACCGAGTCCGGCCGGGCCCTGCGGCCCGCGCTCGCGGAGCTCCGCAACTGGGCCGAGGTCCACCTGCCCCCGACCCCGGCCGTCTGCGACGAGCAGGGCTAGGCCCGGCGCCGATCGCGATCCGCCCCAGCGCCACGTACGCGGGCGGGCATCACGCCGACCGCGACCTTGAGGAAGAACTGCCCCAGATCAGGGCAGGCAACGGCAGAGCGTCCCACCAACGTGCCTTCGGTCCGGTCACGACAGCACCGTAGGGGCGGGACGCCTCCGAACACACCACGCCCGCCCTGACGGTACGTCAGGGCGGGCGTGGTCGGTACGGCGTTACTTCTTTCCGGTGAGCTTCTGGATGCGGGATCCGATGCCCCAGCCGGTGACGCGCCAGAGGGCTTCGACGAGGATGGCGCGGCTCATCTTGGAGGCGCCGAATTCGCGTTCGACGAAGGTGATGGGGACCTCGACGACCTTGAAGCCGGCCTTCACGGTGCGCCAGGCGAGGTCGACCTGGAAGCAGTAGCCGGCGGAGGCGACCTCGTCCATGCCGAGGCCGAGGAGGGTCTCCTTGCGGAAGGCGCGGTAGCCGCCGGTGACGTCCTTGATGGGGACGCCGAGCATGAGGCGGGAGTAGAGGGAGCCGCCGCGGGAGATCAGCAGGCGGGACTTGGGCCAGTTGACGACCTTGCCGCCGGGGACCCAGCGGGAGCCCTGGACGAGGTCGGCGGTGCGCAGGGCGGTGAGCAGGCGGTGGAGTTCCTCGGGCTGGTGGGAGCCGTCGGCGTCCATCTCGACGAGGACGTCGTAGCCGTTGTCGATGCCCCAGCGGAAGCCGGCCAGGTAGGCGGCGCCGAGGCCTTCCTTGCCCTTGCGGTGCATGACGTGGACGTGGTCGTCCTCGGCGGCGATCTTGTCGGCGAGTTCGCCGGTGCCGTCGGGGCTGTTGTCGTCGGCCACCAGGACGTGGACCTCGGGGACGGCGGTACGGACCCGGGAGGTGATCCGCTCGACGTTCTCGGCCTCGTTGTAGGTCGGGATGATCACCAGCACCTTGCCGAGATCGGCGAAGGTGCTCTCCTCAGGGGCAGTCACGTCTGTGCCTTTCGAAGCAGCTGGGAACAGGCAGCAAGAATGGGCATGCTACAACGGCCCGCATTCCCGGCCGACCGCCAGGCCTGGCCTGCACCGCCCGGCCGTCCGGCCCTCACCAGGTAGTCTTCCTGCTCAACCTGAACACCCGTGGGTCGCGAAGCAACCGGTCGCTCGCGTCCGGCCTCGCCGCCCGCTGCGCCTTCCCCCGACGCACGCAGGCCCGATGGGGCCGGAGCCTGCCCGCTGGTGTCGACCGACAGCGTGCGGCCCATGCCGCACCGAGCAGGGTGGAGCCAGCAGTGCGGGACCTGAAGCAGTTGGTGAAGGCGTACGACGTCCGGGGTGTGGTGCCGGATCAGTGGGACGAGTCGTTGGCTCGGGCGTTCGGTGCGGCGTTCGTGCGGGTGGTGGGTGCGTCGGCGATCGTGGTGGGGCATGACATGCGTCCGTCCTCGCCGTCGCTGTCGCGGGCGTTCGCGGAGGGCGCCGCCGCGTACGGCGCGGACGTGGTGGAGATCGGGCTGTGCTCCACCGACCAGCTGTACTACGCGTCCGGGAAGCTGGACCTGCCCGGGGCGATGTTCACCGCCTCGCACAACCCCGCGCAGTACAACGGCATCAAGCTCTGCCGTGCCGGCGCGGCGCCGGTCGGCCAGGACACCGGGCTGTCCCAGGTCCGGGAGCTGGTGGAGTCCTGGACCGCCGCGGACGACACCGTGACCATCCCGCCGGTGGACGTGAAGCCGGGCTCGCTCTCCTCCCAGGACACCCTGCGCGGCTACGCCGACCACCTGCTGGGCCTGGTGGACCTGTCCGCGATCCGGCCGCTGAAGGTCGTCGTCGACGCCGGCAACGGCATGGGCGGGCACACCGTGCCGACCGTGTTCGACGGGCTGCCGATCGACCTGGTCGACCTGTACTTCGAGCTGGACGGCACGTTCCCCAACCACGAGGCCAACCCGCTGGACCCGGCCAACCTGGTCGACCTGCAGGCCAAGGTCGTCGAGACCGGCGCGGACATCGGCCTGGCCTTCGACGGCGACGCCGACCGCTGCTTCGTCGTCGACGAGCGCGGCGAACCGGTCTCCCCCTCCGCGATCACCGCCCTGGTCGCCGCCCGGGAGATCGCCCGCGCCAAGGCCGCCGGCGAGCACAACCCCACCATCATCCACAACCTGATCACCTCCTGGACCGTCCCCGAGGTGGTCCGCGAACTCGGCGCCACCCCGGTGCGCACCCGCGTCGGCCACTCCTTCATCAAGCAGGAGATGGCCACCACGGACGCCGTCTTCGGCGGCGAACACTCCGCCCACTACTACTTCCGCGACTTCTGGCGCGCCGACACCGGCATGCTCGCCGCCCTCCACGTCCTCGCCGCCCTCGGCGGCCAGACCGGCACCCTGTCCGCCCTCACCGCCGAGTACGACCGCTACGCCGCCTCCGGCGAGATCAACAGCACCGTCGCCGACCAGGCCGACCGCACCGCCGCCGTCCGCACCACCTACGCCTCGCTCGAGGACGTCACCGTCGACGAACTGGACGGCCTGACCATCGCCGGCAAGGACTGGTGGTTCAACCTCCGCGCCTCCAACACCGAACCGCTGCTCCGCCTGAACGTCGAGGCCCGCGACCCCGGGAAGATGGCCGAGGTCCGCGACGCCGTCCTCGCCCTCGTCCGCGCCTGAGACCGCAGCCGACCGTCCGTACGGATCATGTTCCGTTCACCAGGCCGTACGGACGGTCGGTTAGGGTCGTCTCCTTCAGCTCCACCGGATCGCCGCAACACGACCCAGAGAACAGACAGGACCGCGCCCATGGACAGGCTCGTCAACACCGTCCGCCCCTACGCGTGGGGATCGGTCACCGCCATCCCCGAGCTTCTGGGTCAGGAAGCGACCGGCGAACCGCAGGCGGAACTCTGGATGGGCGCACACCCCGGCTCACCGTCCCGGGTCGACCGGGGCAGCGGCCCGCGTTCGCTCGCGGAGCTGATCGCCGAGGACCCGACGGCCGAGCTCGGCGCCGCGGCCGTGGCCAAGTTCGGCCCGAGCCTGCCGTTCCTGCTCAAGGTGCTGGCCGCCGGTACCCCCCTCTCCATCCAGGCCCACCCCGACCTCGAGCAGGCCAAGGCCGGTTTCGCCGACGAGGAGTCCCGGGGCGTCCCGGTCGACGCCCCGCACCGCAACTACAAGGACGCCAACCACAAGCCCGAACTCATCTGCGCACTCGACGAGTTCGAGGGCCTCTGCGGCTTCCGCACGCCCGCCGCGGCCGCCGACCTCATGGAGTCGCTGGGCGCCCCGGTGCTCGCCCCGCTGGTCGAGCTGCTGCGCAACAAGCCCGAGGCCGAGGCACTGAGCGAGGCGCTCGCCACCATCCTGTCGCTGACGGGGGCCGCCGCCACCGCCGCGGTGACCGAGGTCGCCGCGGCCGTCGAGCGGGCCGCCGCGGCCGCCCCGGGCGGGGAGTTCTCCGCCTACGCGTACGCGGCCCGGGAGTTCCCCGGCGACACCGGCCTGCTCGCCGCCCTGCTGCTGAACTACGTACGGCTCCAGCCCGGCGAAGCGCTCTACCTGGGCGCGGGCGTCCCGCACGCGTACCTGCGCGGCATCGGCGTCGAGATCCTGGCCAACTCCGACAACGTGCTGCGCGGCGGCCTGACGCCCAAGCACGTGGACGTCCCCGAGCTGCTGCGCGTGGTCGAGTTCAGGGGCGGGCAGCCCGACGTCCTGCGGCCGGTCACCGACGGCGCCGGCGAGCAGCTGTACCCGGTGCCGATCGACGAGTTCCGGCTGTCCCGCTTCGTCCTCGGCCCCGAGCCCCGGCGGGTCGACGGCGACGCCCCGCAGATCCTGCTCTGCACCGAGGGCGCCGTCCGGCTCGCGCACACCGATGGCAGCACCCTCACGCTGGCCCGTGGCGAGTCCGCCTTCCTCCCCGCCACCGGCGGCGGCACCGAGCTGTCCGGCCCCGGCGCCACGGTCTTCCGCGCCACGGTCACGCTGTAGCAGCCGGGGGCTCACCGGTCGTCCACACCAGCTGCAGGGCGAGCCGGCTCAGCCGCCAACCGCTCTCGGTCCGCTCGGCTTCGCCGTCCATCCGGCCGCCGATGTCGAAGTGGGTGCCCGGGGCGTAGCCGCGCTCGGCATGGGCGGCGTCCGAATGGACGTGCGCGGCCAGCAGGTTGAAGCTCAGTGTGGCCCGGTCCCCGTGCACCGCGATGGCGTGGTTCGAGCCGACGTGCAGCGTCCGCCCGAACTTCGCCATCGCCGCCGCCTGGAACTCTGCGAGCCCCGCACGCCCCGTACGGCTCCCGACGGGGAACTCCAGCCGGACGTCCTCCGTGAAGAACGAGCGGGCCCAGGCCTCGTCGAAGACCCGCTCGTCCAGGCTCGCCAGGTATCTGTCGATCAGCCTGGCGACCGCGTCCCGGTCCACGAACGCCCCGAGCAGCTCGCGCAGCATCGCCACCTCGGGGTCTGCGGGGATCCGTGCGTGTGCCTTGGTCTCTGTCCGTGTCATGCGAGAAGCATGGAACCTCAAGCCGACTTGAGGTCAAGCCCCAGATGGGTCCAGCTGACACCGGTCCGGCCGTGCGCGTCGGCGCGCTCGCTCCGGTGCACCTCCACCAGGCCGAACTCGCCTGCCAGCGCTACCGTTTCGTCCGCCGAGACCGGGTGCATCCGCCGCCCCTGCGGTACCGGGCCGTGCCGCAGCAGCAACAACACCCGCCCCTGCGGGGCCAACAGCTCGGACACCCGCCGCATCGCCCGCCCGCGCTCCGCCGGGTCCAGGTGCATCCAGACGGCCGTCGCCAACACCAGGTCGAACTTGCCTGCGACCTCCCGGAGTTCAGGCAGCGAGTCGCTCAGCCAGGTGAACCCGGCCGCCTCGTGCACCCGCAGCTCGACGGTCGGCTCCACGGCCACCACCGTGTGGCCGCGGGCCGCCAGTGCGGCCGCGTCCCGGCCCGTCCCGGCGCCGAGGTCGAGCACCCGGGCCGGAGCCTCCGGGAAGAGGTGCAGCACCTCCCGGTGCACCTTCTCGAACGTCACGCTCTCGTACTGCCGGGCCAGTTCGCCCGCATCCTCGCGATAGCCGGCGGTCCCGGCCGGACGTGTCTCCATAACGTGGCAGCACATCACGGGGCCGGCCGTACGCACCAGGGGATTCAGCCACCGGCGCAGCCTGGGACTGCCGATCCCAGGCAGAACGGTCCTCTCCACACCCCGGCTCACGGCTGAGAACGTCTTGATGTCGGAAGCACAAGGCAGTCCAGGTGGACCGTCCAAGAGGAGAACCAGCCATGCGCGCAGTCGTCGTGAAGACCTTCGGTGGACCCGAGGTCATCGAGATCGCCGAGGTCGAGATCCCGCAGCCGGGCCGCGGAGAGATCCGGATCCGGACCCAGGCCGTCTCCGTGCACCCGGCCGATGCGGCCGTCCGCTCAGGCGCGGTGGCCCACCACCTGCCCGAGCGGCCCCAGCACCAACTGGGCTGGGACGTGGCCGGAACGGTCGACGCCCTCGGCGAGGGGGTGGACGGCTTCCGTACCGGGGACGCCGTGATCGGACTCTCGCACTGGTTTGCGAGCCACAACGGTACGCACGCCGACTACGCGGTGCTGCCCGCCTCGGCGGTCGGCCCCGCTCCGGCCGGTACGTCGGTGACGGCCGCCGCCACCCTCCCGCTGAACGGACTGACGGCCCTGCAGGCACTGGAGCTGACCGGGCTGACCGAGGGGCAGACCCTGCTGGTCAGCGGCGGCGCGGGCGCACTCGGCGGGTTCGCCGTCCAGCTCGCGGTCGGGCGCGGCCTCAAGGTCATCGCCATCGCGGGGGCCGCCGACCGGGAGTTCATCACCGGTCTCGGTGCCCGGTGGGTCGAGCGCGGCGAGGACGCGGTCGCGGCGGTCCGGGAGCTGGCCCCGGAGGGCGGTGTGGACGCGGCCGTCGACACGGCCCTGCTGGGCACCTCCCTGCTGGCCGCCGTCCGGGCCGACGGCGCCTTCGTCTCCGTCCGCCCCGACACCGTGCCCGACTCCGAGCGCGGCATCCGGGTCGCCGTCATCGACGTACGCCCCGACGGCGCACAGCTCGCCGAGCTCGCCGCCCTCACCGAGGCCGGCCTGCTGACCCCGCGCGTCGACTCCGAGTACCCGCTCGCCGAAGCCGCCAAGGCTCACGCCCGCCTCGCCGAGTCCGGCACCCGCGGCGGCATCGTCCTGACCACCACCTGAGCCGTGCCGCCGGGACGCTACACCGCCACCCGCAGCCGCCACCGGACCTCGCCGTCCAGCCGTTCCCCGGTGGGCGCGAGGCCGGCTGCGGCGGCGACCGCGGCGGAGGCGCCGTGCTCCGGGTGGACGTGCGCGGTCACGGTACGGACCCCCTGGCCGACCAGCCATGTCACCAGGCCTCGGGCCGCCTCGGTGGCGATCCCCCGGCCCTGCCAGGGCGTCCCCACCACCCAGGCCACCTCGGCGGCGGGCTCGTCCTGCCCGGTGGCGACCGTCGCCTGGACCCAGCCCACCAGGCGGTCCTCCGCCCGGAGCCGCACCACCCAGTTCCACCACCTCTCGGCCGGATCGGGCGAGCCGGCCGTCCACCGCTCGTAACGGGCCCTCAGTTCCGTCGGCCGCTCGGGCTCACCGCCGGTGAAGCCGTACAACGCCGGGTCCGCCATGACCTCGGCCATCTCCTCCGCGTGCTCGACCCGCAGCGGCACCAGGACCAGCCGCTCCGTACGGATCTCCCGGATCATCACCGCGCGGTCCCCTCGCGCTCGACGGCCAGCCGTGTCCGCGTCCGCATCAGGATGCGGCCCAGCATGTTCCTGCCCGTACCCGTGGAACCTCGGCCCCAGTAGTGGTCGGTGGTGGTGTCCTCCACGAGATCCTCCTGACCGGTGGCCAGCAGGATCTCCCTGATCTCCGGGTTCTGCGAGAACTTCCCGTGGACCGCCCGCCGCATGACGTCGTCCCTGACCTTCTCCCAGTCCCGCCGCAGCGGCCGCGCACGGGTCCGGCCGAGCTCCGCGGCCTGCAGGGCCGACGACGCGCGCCGTATCCGGTCGGCATGACCGGTGCCGGCGTACTTCTGCGCCTGGAAGTAGTGCTCGGACGTGGGCCACCAGAGGCCGTCGGCGGAGAAGCCGTGCGGGGAGAAGTTGGAGAAGCACCCGTACGGGACCTCGTCCGCACCGTAGAAGTAGATCGTCACGGAAGTAGGTCCAGCCCCTCGGTAGCCGTCAGGGGCACCGTAGCCTCACCCCACGCCCCCTGCACGGGGGTTTTCGGGCGTCCCTCGGGCCGGCTCTCGTTCGTTGCCGGCGGAAGCGGTGACCCTACAGGTTGTAGGATCTCGCCGCCGATGACATGTCGATCTTCTGTGACCTGCTGGTTCTCTGTTGTCTCACCGCGATGTCACCCAAGATCAGTCTCAGATCGATGCCATTTCCTCGGCGGAACGATGAGTCTGCGGCTGAGCCACCGAGCACGAGGACTACATGTGAGCTCAGATCGCGCACCGATGAGTTTCCCGCGCGCCGGTCTGTACGCGTGAGACCGACTCACGGAAGGCTGGCGCCATGCGGAAACTGATCTACGGCATGAACCTGACCCTGGACGGCTATATCGCCGCGCCCGGCGACGACATCGGCTGGAGCGTGCCGAGCGACGAGCTGTTCCAGTTTTGGTCCGACCAGTTGCAGGCGACCGACCTGTCGCTGTACGGGCGCAAGCTGTGGCAGACGATGAGCTCCTACTGGCCGACCGGCGACCAGCAGCCCAACGCCACCCCGGCGGAGATCGAGTTCGCGCGCCGCTGGCGGGACATGTCGAAGGTGGTGTTCTCCTCGACGATCGACAAGGTCGACTGGAACACCCGCCTGGTCACCGGCGACGCGGTCGCCGAGATCACCCGGCTCAGGGCCGAGGACGGCGGCCCGATGGACATCGGCGGCGCGACGCTCGCCGGGGCGGCCATGCGGGCCGGGCTGATTGACGAGTACGTGCTGGCCACCGCGCCGGTCCTGGTGGGCGGCGGCACGCCGTTCTTCACCGCGCTGGACAACTGGGTGAACCTCAACCTGGTGGAGACGCGGACGCTTCCCTGCGGCGTGATCCTGACCAGGTACGAGACGAGGCGCTGAGCGCCCGTGACCCGGACTACCGCCCGAGCCACCCAAACGAGTGAAGCCCCTGAACTGCAAGTCTCATGGCAGTGGCATTTCTGCCATCCATCTGCCAACTGCCGTGAGATTCCGCCAAGGCTTGAGACCCGACAAGGTCAGGTCACGTCGCGGGTCATGTCGACGAAGCGGGAGTAGTGGCCCTGGAAGGCGACCGTGATGGTGGCAGTGGGGCCGTTACGGTGCTTGGCCACGATCAGGTCGGCCTCGCCGGCGCGGGGGGACTCCTTCTCGTAGGCGTCCTCGCGGTGGAGCAGGATGACCATGTCGGCGTCCTGCTCGATCGAGCCCGATTCACGCAGGTCGGAGACCATCGGCTTCTTGTCCGTACGCTGCTCCGGGCCACGGTTCAGCTGGGACAGCGCGATCACCGGGACCTCGAGCTCCTTGGCCAGCAGCTTGAGGTTTCGCGACATGTCGGAGACCTCCTGCTGGCGGCTCTCGGCCCGGCGCGAGCCGCCCGACTGCATCAGCTGGAGATAGTCGATGACGACCAGCTTGAGGTCCTGCCGCTGTTTCAGACGGCGGCACTTGGCACGGATCTCCATCATCGACAGGTTCGGCGAGTCGTCGATGTAGAGGGGAGCCGCCGTCACATCCGGCATCCGGCGGGCGACCCGCGTCCAGTCGTCGTCCGTCATGTTTCCGGAGCGCATGTGATGCAGGGCCACCCGCGCCTCGGCGGAGAGCAGACGCATGGCGATCTCGTTGCGCCCCATTTCGAGCGAGAAGATCACACTCGGCAGACCGTTGGTGATCGAACAGGCCCGGGAGAAGTCCAGGGCCAACGTCGACTTACCCATGGCGGGTCGTGCGGCGATGACGATCATCTGGCCCGGGTGGAGGCCGTTGGTGAGGGCGTCGAGGTCGGCGAAGCCGGTGGGGACGCCGGACATCTGGCCTGCGCGGGAGCCGATGGCCTCGATCTCGTCGAGGGCGCCCTCCATGATGTCGGCGAGCGGGGCGTAGTCCTCGCTGGTGCGCTGCTCGGTGACGGCGTAGATCTCGGCCTGGGCGGCGTTGACGATCTCGTCCACGTCGCCCTCGGCGGCGTAACCCATGCCGGCGATCCGGGTGCCCGCCTCGACCAGGCGGCGCAGGACGGCGCGCTCGTGGACGATCTCGGCGTAGTACTCGGCGTTGGCGGCGGTGGGGACGGAGTTGACCAGGGTGTGCAGGTAGCCGGGGCCGCCGACCCGGGTGAGTTCGCCGCGCTTGGTGAGCTCCCCGGCGACGGTGATGGGGTCGGCCGGCTCGCCGCGGGCGTAGAGGTCGAGGATGGCGCCGTGGATCAGCTCGTGGGCGGGCCGGTAGTAGTCGGCGGGCTTGAGCACCTCGACGACGTCGGCGATCGCGTCCTTGGAGAGCAGCATGCCGCCCAGCACGGACTGTTCGGCGGCGAGGTCCTGCGGCGGGACGCGCTCGAAGCCGTCCACAGCCTGGCGGGTGTCGTCGGAGCCCGACCCACCGTCACGCTTGCGCTTGTCCCCGAAGCCCCCCGAGCCGCCGAAACCACCTGAGCCACCCGCTCCACCGGAGCCGCCGCGCTGAAAGCCGCCCTTTCCTCCGCCCTCGGAGCTCTTGCGCGAGACCGGCAGGCGGTCTCCCGGGCCGTCCGGGAAGGGGCCGGGGGGGAAGGCGTCGTCGGACGGCTGCCAGTCATCCTCCGGTGGCGGAGGTACGTCGTGGTCGTCGTACTGGGGGCCGGTCACGCGTGTTCCCCGATCAGCGAGTGGTGCGAGTTGGAGCAGGCCTTGCCGGTGACGCACCCTCTTTCATACGCCACCGCACCGACAAATCCGGCGCCGGGAGGGAGGTGTCGCGCGGGCGGCAGCGGTGGGTAAGCGACCACGCTAAGGGGCTGGACGCCGATCGGCCAAGATGGTTATCCACAGGGCATGTGGATGACGGGCCCTCACCTGTGGAGAACTCCCTCAAACCTGTGCACAAGTCTGTGGACACTACTGTGGATAACCACACCATCTACCTGGCGTCAACCTGCTGACCTGCGGTTACTCCGTCCACGGGCTGTGCATGAGAAATACTTCACACACTCAGGTCTCCCACCGTCGACCCCACCGACACCCGCCCTCGATCAAGATTTCGAGTAAGCATCCAAAGCTGCTTGCGCCTATTACCTGTGGATGAGTACTCTGACCGCATGACAAGCGCCTCCGCCCCGCCTCGCCGGCAGCACGACCGGGAGATCCTGGCCCTGGCCGTCCCGGCCTTCGGGGCGCTGGTCGCAGAGCCGCTCTTCCTGATGGCCGACTCCGCCATTGTCGGCCACCTCGGCACCGCTCAGCTGGCCGGTCTCGGGGTCGCCTCGGCGGCGCTCACCGCCGCCACCGGCGTCTTCGTCTTCCTGGCGTACGCGACCACCGCCGCCGTCGCCCGCAGGATCGGGGCGGGCGACCGCCAGGCCGCCATCCAGCAGGGCATCGACGGTATCTGGCTCGCCCTGCTGCTCTCGGTCGGCGTGGTCGTGCTGACCCTTGCACTGGCCCCCCAGGCCGCCACCGCACTGGGCGCCTCGCCGACGGCCGCCCCGTACGCCGTCACCTACCTCCGGATCAGCGCCCTCGGCATCCCGGCGATGCTGATGGTGCTGGCCGCCACCGGCGTGCTGCGCGGCCTGCAGGACACCCGCACACCGCTGCTGGTGGCCGTCGGCGGCTTCGCCTCCAACATCCTGCTCAACCTCGGCCTGGTGTACGGCGTCGGCCTGGGCGTGGCCGGCTCCGCCTGGGGAACGGTGCTGGCGCAGAACGGGATGGCGGCCGCATACCTGCTGGTCGTGGTCCGCGGGGCCCGCCGGGAGCGGGCACGCCTGCGCCCCGACCCGGAAGGGATACGGGCCTGCGCCAAGGCCGGCGGACCGCTGATGGTCCGCACGCTGAGCCTGCGGGCCGTCCTGCTGATCGCCACCGCCGTGGCCGCCCGGCTCGGCGACGCGGAGGTGGCGGCCCATCAGATCGCCATGACGCTCTGGGGGTTCCTGGCCTTCGCTCTGGACGCCATCGCGATCGCCGGCCAGGCCATCATCGGCCGCTACCTCGGCGCCGGGGACGTCCCGGGCACCAGGGCGGCCACCCGGCGGATGGTCGAGTGGGGGGTCGGCTCGGGGATTGTGCTCGGGCTGCTGATGGTGGTCGCCAGGCCGCTGTACGTGCCGCTGTTCACCCCGGATCCGGCGGTCCAGGACCTGCTCTCCGCCGTTCTGCTGCTGGCGGCCCTGACCCAGCCGCTGGGCGGTCTGGTCTTCGTGCTGGACGGGGTGCTGATGGGCGCCGGCGACGGGACCTACCTGGCCTGGGCCATGCTGGCCACGCTCGCTGTCTTCGCCCCGGTCGCCTGGGCGGTGCCGGCGCTCGGCGGCGGCCTGATGGCGCTGTGGTGGGCGATGAACCTGTTCATGCTGGTACGGGCGCTGTTCCTGGGCCTGCGCACGCGGACCGGCAGCTGGCTGGTCACCGGAGCCGTGCGGGTCTGACCACGGCGTCGGCCGGAAAAGAGCCCGCAGAAGCCGGGCAGCGCAAAACCTGAGGGCCGGACCCCCCGAAGGGAGTCCGGCCCTCAGGCGCGGCTAGCGCAGAGCTCAGGCAGCGACGACGGCGACGTCGAGGTTGGCCTGGACGTCGGCGTGCAGCTTGACCGAGACCTTGTGGGTGCCCACGGTCTTGATCGGCGAGGCGATCGCGACGGCGCGCTTGTCCACGACCGGGCCGTCGGCGGCCTTGATGGCCTCGACGACGTCGGCCTGGGTCACCGAGCCGAACAGGCGGCCGGCGTCGCCGGAGCGAACGGCCAGCTTGACCTGCAGGCCCTCGAGCTTCGCCTTGACCTCGTTGGCGGCCTCGAGGGTCTGGATGGCGTGGACCTTACGGGCGCGACGGATGGCGTCGACGTCCTTCTGGCCGCCCTTGGTCCAGCGGATGGCGAAGCCACGCGGGACCAGGAAGTTACGGGCGTAGCCGTCCTTGACCTCGACGACCTCGCCGGCGCCGCCGAGACCGGGGACCTCGTGAGTGAGGATGATCTTCATTCTTCGGTCACCCTCTCTTAGCGCGTGGTGGAGGTGTAGGGCAGGAGTGCCATCTCACGGCTGTTCTTCACGGCCGTGGCGACGTCACGCTGGTGCTGGGTGCAGTTGCCGGTCACCCGGCGGGCACGGATCTTGCCGCGGTCGGAGATGAACTTCCGCAGCAGGTTCGTGTCCTTGTAGTCAACGTAGTTGACCTTGTCCTTGCAGAAGACGCAAACCTTCTTCTTCGGCTTGCGAGCAGGCGGCTTCGCCATCATGTGCTCCATTTGGGGTTCACGACCCACAGGTGCCGGGGCACCGCGCGGATCGCACGAAATCTCTCAGCATGCCTGGGCCCGAGGGCCCGGCGCGCACCGCTTAGAACGGAGGCTCTTCCGAGTAGCCGCCACCGGCCGGGGCACCCCAGCCGCCGCCACCACCCTGGTTTCCACCAGGGGCGGGAGCGCTGGACGCCCACGGGTCGTCGGACGGAGCGGACTGACCGCCGCCGGAGCTACCGCCCCAGCCGCCGCCACCCTGCTGGCCGCCGCCGTACCCGCCGCCGCCGTTGCCGCCACCGAAGCCGCCGCCACCGGGGCCGCCCTGGCCGCCGGACCGGTTGGCCCGGGTGACCTTGGCGGTCGCCGAACGCAGGCTCGGGCCGACCTCGTCGACCTCGACCTCGAAGACCGTCCGCTTCTCGCCTTCCTTGGTCTCGTAAGACCGCTGGCGCAGTCGGCCCTGCACGATGACGCGCATGCCGCGCTGCAGCGACTCGGCGACGTTCTCCGCGGGCTGACGCCAGACGTTGCACGTGAGGAAGAGGCTCTCGCCGTCCTTCCACTCGTTGGTCTGACGGTCGAAGGTCCGCGGCGTGGACGCGATGCGGAACTTGGCGACCGCGGCACCCGAAGGGGTGAAGCGCAGCTCGGGGTCGTCGACGAGATTGCCGACGAGGGTGATGACGGTCTCGCCTGCCATGGTGGTGATGACCTCTCGGAAAGGAGTTCTGCGGTGCTCGTCCGGATGTTTCACGTGAAACATCGGACGTGAGTCACCCGACGCCCGAAGGCATCAGAGACGACTCAGTGGGTGTCCGGGCGCAGGACCTTGGTCCGCAGAACCGACTCGCTCAGGCCAAGCTGGCGGTCGAGCTCCTTGACGACCTCAGGCGTGGCCTTGAGGTCGATGACCGAGTAGATGCCCTCGGACTGCTTGTTGATCTCGTAAGCCAGACGGCGACGACCCCAGGTGTCGACCTTCTCCACGTTGCCGCCGCCGTTGCGGACGACGGTGAGGAAGTTCTCGATCAGGGGGGCGACAGCGCGCTCCTCGACCGAGGGGTCGAGGATGACCATCAGCTCGTAGTGACGCATGAGTAACCCACCTCCTTTGGACTCAGCGGCCACGGTCTTTCCGTGGCAGGAGGGTTGTGCAGCGTCGGCACCGGTGCAGTGACGACGTACGGCCACCGTAGCGGCCAGGTCCGACAGTCGGCCTCCGGCCCGGCTAAGGGCAGACGGGGGCACAACTACACCAGTGCAGACCGCACAGCCTACCCGCACCCATCCGGCCGAACAAAATGCATACCGGTTGTGATCCAGGGCGTAACGGCGGGAATCTGTACAGAACGGGTGTCCAGCCCGTCCGCGTGTCCTCCACCAGGAGGTGGGTCCTCATGGCACAGACCATCCGCCGATTCCCGCAGCTCACCCTCAACACCGACGGCCGGCCGCACCCGAAGGAGAACACCCTCGTCGGGCTGACCGTCGTCTTCGGCCTGCTGTCGTTCGTCAGCTCGTTCTTCTACAACCTCCACATCATGAGCTCGTGGACCGGCCTGGCCGGTGTCGTCACCGGCCTGTGGGGCCAGTTCATCTCGGTCACCACGGCCGAACGGTTCGTCCTGGTCATCGCACTGGTCGCTTCGGCGTTCGGGCTCGGCATCGGCATGGCCCACGGGGGGTTCTTCGGGGGCGTGTGGTGACACGCGCGCTCTGATCCGTCCGGGGAAAGCCGTGCAAGCGGCGTAACCTCCGGCGCCCTCCTCCCGTACATACCTGTGCACAGGTCCGCGAGGAGGGCGCCGCCATGTCTGCCCGGCACGTCCAGCCCGGCCCGCCCGAAACGGACCATTCGGGCGATAGGGTCACCCCTACCGGCCGACCGAGGAGGAGCACCCCAGCATGAGCCTGCGCCTGAGGACGATCACCCGTGAGGAGCACCTGGCGTTCATCAGGACGCGCTCGTCGGCCAGCCACATGCAGGTGCCGTCCTGGGGGGACGTCAAGGCCGAGTGGCGCACCGAGAGCCTCGGCTGGTTCGACGGCTCGGGCGAGCTGGTCGGCGCCGGGCTGGTGCTCTACCGGCAGCTTCCCAAGGTCAAGCGCTACCTGGCGTACCTGCCCGAGGGCCCGGTGATCGACTGGTTCGACCGGGAGCTCGACCAGTGGCTGGAGCCGATGCTGGCCCACCTCAAGGCGCAGGGCGCGTTCTCGGTGAAGATGGGCCCGCCGGTGGTGATCCGCCGCTGGGACGCCCCGACCATCAAGGAGGCCATCTCCGGCGGGACCGCCAAGCGGCTGCGCGACCTCGACCCCGACTGGTACGAGCCGCGGGCCTTCGAGGTGGCCGACCGGCTGCGCAAGGCCGGCTGGCTGCAGGGCGAGGACGGCGGGGCCGGCTTCGGCGACGTCCAGCCCCGGTACGTGTTCCAGGTGCCGCTGGCCAACCGCTCGCTGGACGACGTCCAGAAGGGCTTCAACCAGCTCTGGCGCCGCAACATCAAAAAGGCCGAGAAGAGCGGCGTCGAGGTGGTCCAGGGCGGCTACGAGGACCTCGCCGTCTTCCATCAGCTGTACGTGGTCACCGCCGAGCGCGACCACTTCACCCCGCGCCCGCTGGCCTACTTCCAGCGGATGTGGAAGGCGCTCGTCGCCGAGGACCCGAACCGGATGCGCCTCTACGTCGCGTACCACGAGGGCGAACCGCTGGCGGCCACCACGATGCTGACGGTCGGTGAGCACGTCTGGTACTCCTACGGCGCCTCGGCCAACCACAAGCGCGAGGTCAAGCCGTCCAACGCGATCCAGTGGCGGATGATGCGCGACGCGTACGCGCTCGGCGCGAGCCTGTACGACCTGCGCGGCATCAGCGACACGCTCGACGAGGACGACCACCTCTTCGGGCTGATCCAGTTCAAGGTGGGCACCGGCGGCCAGGCCGCCGAGTACCTCGGGGAGTGGGACTTCCCGCTCAACAAGCTGCTCCACAAGGCGTTGGACCTCTACATGTCCCGCCGCTGAGCCCCAACCCACGGGAGAGACCGATGACCCTGTCGCTGTACGTGGACGCCGCACGCTGGCGCGCTCACCAGCGGGCGGTGCTGGCCGAGTTCCCCGGCCTGGTACCGGTGGCCAAGGGCAACGGTTACGGCTTCGGGAACGGCCTGCTGGCCGGGGAGGCGGGGCTGCTGCGGGCGGCCGACGGCCGGGTGGACTGCCTGGCGGTGGGGACGGCCTACGAGGCCGCCGACGCGGCCGGGCGGTACGAGGGCGAGCTGCTGGTGCTCACCCCGTACCGGACCGGTGAGGAGTCGCCGGAGCTGCCGCGAAGAGTGCTGAGAACCGTGGCGCACGTCGAGGCGCTGCGGGCGCTGCCGCCCGGCTCACGGGTGGTGGTGGAGTGCATGACCAGCATGCGGCGGCACGGCATCGGCCCGGCCGACCTCGGCAGGCTCCCGGTGGACTCGGTGACTCTCGAAGGCTTCGCGCTGCACCTGCCACTGGACCGGCCGGACGGCTCCGACCCGGTCGCCGAGGTCGCGCATTGGGTGCGGGCCATCGGAGCGGCCGGGCTGCCGGCCCGCACGGTCTTCCTGAGCCACCTCGGCTCGGCGGACCTGGCCCGGCTGGCCCGGCAGTTCCCCGCCACCTTCTTCCGCTCGCGGATCGGCACCCGGCTCTGGCTGGGCGAGATCGGCGCGCTGGAGAGCCGGGCCACCGTCCTGGACGTCACCCCGGTCGCCAGGGGCGACCGCTACGGCTACCGCCAGCACAAGGCGCCGTCCGACGGCCACCTCCTGGTGGTCACCGGCGGTACGGCGCACGGCGTCGGGCTGGAGGCGCCCAAGTACGTGCACGGCATGGTGCCGCGGGCCAAGGGCCTGGCCCGGGCCGGGCTCGCCACCGTGAACCGCACCCTCTCGCCGTACGCCTGGGCGGGCAGGCAGCTCTGGTTCGCCGAGCCGCCGCACATGCAGGTGAGCATCCTCTTCCTGCCCGGCGACACGAAGGCCCCTTCGATCGGCGACGAGCTGTCGCTGAACGTCCGGCACACCACGACGCACTTCGACCGGGTCGTGCTCCGCTGAGCCCGTCGGCCTGACAGGGCCTAGCGGTCGACGTGCTCCCCCGGAGGCAGCCACTCCATCTCGCCCGGCAGGGCGAACCCCGCGTACGTCTCCTCCTCGCGGAGCCGGCGGGCGGTGCCCAGGACGAAGACGTCCGGCGCGTGGTCGAGCACCCCGCCCGAGGGATCGTCACTGCCGTCCCAGCGGACCGGGTCGCGCTCCGGCAGCAGGATGTCGCGGATCACCATCACGCAGAGGTAGAGCGTGCCGAGCAGGTGCAGCACGATGGCGAAGTGGTACCAGTCCTGCCCGATGCCGTGCTGCTTGGAGTCGCCGGTGTAGGCCAGGTAGGACCAGACGCCGAGGAAGTACAGCACCTCGCAGCCCTGCCAGATCAGGAAGTCCCGCCAGCGCGGGCGGGCCAGCGCGGCGAGCGGGATCAGCCAGAGCACGTACTGCGGTGAGTACACCTTGTTGGTCAGGATGAAGGCGGCCACCACCAGGAAGGCCAGCTGGGCGAAGCGCGGCCGGCGGGGGGCGGAGACGGCCAGCCAGCCGATGCCCAGGCAGCTGAGGACGAGCAGGCCCCCGATCCAGATGTTGAGGGTCTCCAGCTGCTTGCCCCGGTCCTGCATCAGGATCAGCCAGAACGAGCCGTAGTCCTCCTTGCGGGTCTGGCTGAAGGTGTAGAAGGTCGCCCAGCCCTTCCAGTTGGCCAGCATGATCGGCAGGTCGACCAGCAGCCAGGCCCCGACCGCGGCGGCGGCCGCCTGCCCGAAGGCGCGCCAGCGGCCGGCCCGCCAGCAGAGCACCAGCAGCGGGCCGAGCAGCAGCACGGGGTAGAGCTTGGCGGCGGTGGCGAGTCCGATGAAGACACCGGCCCAGACCGGCCTGCTGCCCGACCAGTACGCCATCGCGACGGCGGTGAGGGCGACGGCGAGCAGGTCCCAGTTGATGGTGGAGTCCAGCGCCAGGCACGGGGCGAGCGCGAAGAGCAGCGCGTCCCAGGGGCGGCGCCGGTGGGTGCGGGAGAGGGCGACCACCACGACCACCGCGCAGATCAGCAGCATCGCGGCGTTGACCATCCAGAACCACTGTTCGCGGGTCTCGGTGCTGCCGCCGGGCGGTGTCAGCCAGGCGGCGATCTGCATGAAGAACCCGGTGAGCACCGGGTACTCCAGGTACTGCATGTCGGGCGTGGGCTGCGGCAGCATGTCGACGTACGGGTGCAGCCCGGCGGCGAAGCCGCGCCCGGTGAACAGGTGCGGGATGTCGCTGTAGCAGGCGTGGGTGTACTGGGCGGTGGCCCCACGGAACCAGCCGCCGTTGTAGCAGGGCAGCTTCTGCACCATGCCCAGGATGTACGTGACGACGACCGTCAGGGCCAGGAACCGGGCCGGGATCCACCACGAGACACCGAGCAGCGCCCGCCGTCCGGGCGGGCCGCCGAGCACCTCGCTGCCGGCGGCCGCGACCGGGTCCTCGTCGGCCGGGACGACCACGGTGTTGGGCAGCGGGCCCTCGGGCACCGCGATCGCGGGCCCGGCGGTTTCGTCACTCGCGCTCGACGTCATGGCGGACATGATGCCGCACCATTCCTGGGCGGACGAGGAGACCCCGGAAAACACACCGGCGGCCCGGCCGGGGCCGGCACAGACGCCGGTGGCGGCCCTCCGAGGAGAGCCGCCACCGGGTGGTCGTCGATCGGGACCGGGCCCAGGCCCGGTCTGACAATTCGCCGTGCGCCCGGCGGGAATTGTCAGACCTGGCCTAGCCCGCGCCGGTGTTGTTCGCCGCTGCGCCGGCCGACGGTGTCGAGGTGTCGGTCGGTGACTGGTCCGGCTTGCCCGTGGGCTTCTTGGTGTTCGTGGGGCAGAAGCCCAGGAAGCAGGACGGGGTCGCGGTCGGCGAGGTGGTCGGGTCGGCCGACTTGCTGGCGCTGGTCGTGGCCGACGGCGCCGTGGTCGTCGGGGCGGTGGACGCGCTTTCGGAGGCCGAGGCCGACGGGGACGCCGTGGACGGGGCACCCGAGGAGTCGACCTGGTCGCCGAACGGCTCCGGGTCCGGGAAGGGCTCGCCCTTCTGACCGTTCATCACCGTCCTCATGTAGCGGGCGAAGATGTCGGCCGGGAAGTCACCACCGTGGACCTCGTCCTTGCCGGCGGTGCCGTCCAGCGAGAGCAGGCCGGGCTTGCCCGGCTCCTCACGCCACATACCGACCGAGGTCACCAGCTTCGTGGTGTAGCCGACCCACCAGGCCGAGGTGCCGGCGTCGGTGGTGCCGGTCTTGCCCGCCACCGGGAAGCCCAGGGAGCTGGTGGCGGCCTTACCGGTACCGTTCTTGGCCACGTTCTCCAGAACGTCGGTGATGTTGTCCGCCACCGCCTGGTCCAGCACCGCCTTGGACTGCGGCTTGGCGAAGCCGGGCTTCTCGACGCCGTCCTTGAGGACCTTGACCACCGAGTAGGGGTCGGTCTGCTGACCGCGCGCGGCGAACACCGAGTACGCGGAGGCCATCCGGATCGCACTCGGAGTGGAGGTGCCGAGCGGGTACGTGAGGGTCGAGGAGTCGACGAGGCCCGCCTTCAGGCCCAGCGCCTTCACCATCTTCTCGACGTTCTTGCCGCCCACGTCCTGGCCCAGCTGGACGAACGGCACGTTGTACGAGTACTGCATGGCCGTCTTGAGCGTGACGAAGCCCTTCGTACCCCCGCCGCTGTTCCTCTGGTGGTAGGGCTTGCCGTCGTCGCCGATCGCCGGGGAGCCGTCAGCCTTGTAGATCGGGGCCATGTTGTCGGCGAGGTAGCGGCTCTCCGCGTTGATCCGCTTCGGCTTGCCGTCGTCACCGGTCTGGCTGAGCACGCCGTTCTGCATCGCGGTGGCCAGCACGAAGGGCTTGAAGGTCGAGCCGACCGGGATACCGCCGGCGTCCGCGTTGTTGGTGTAGTGCTTGTTCTCCACGCCGGGGCCGCCGTAGATGGCGACGATCGCTCCGTCGTTCGGGAGCACCGAGGCCGCGCCGACCTGGACGAACTTGTCCTGTTCGTGCTTGTCCGGATGCAAGGTGGCGGCCTGGAAGTCGTCGACGGCCTTCTTCAGGGCGTCCACCTTGTCCCGCTGGAACGTGGTGTAGATCTGGAAGCCGCCCTTGCCGAGCACGAGATCCGTGATCGTCTTGTCCTTGGTCTGCACGAAGTTGTTGGCCATCTCGACCAGGTAGCTGATCTCACCGTTCATGCTCGCCGGAGCCTTCTGCGGGGTCGGCTCGGGGAACTTGCCGCACTTGGCCCGGTCCTCGGGGGTGAGCGTCTTGGTGATCACCATCCGGTCGAGGATCCACTTCCAGCGGTCCTCCGCCCGGGCGTGGTTGGCGGGGCTGAGGGTGGGGTCGTACAGGCCGGCGCCCTTGAGCAGACCGGCCAGCATCGCACCCTGGCAGGCGTCGATCTTGCTGGCGTCCACGCCGTAGTACGCCTGCGCCGCGGCCTGGATGCCGGTGGCACCGCGGCCGAACCAGCTGGTGTTCAGGTAGCCCTCGAGGATGTCCTCCTTGCCCTTGCTCTGGTTGATCTTCAGGGTGATGAAGAACTCCTTGGCCTTACGGCTCAGCGTCTGGTCCTGGCTGAGGTAGGCGTTCTTCACGTACTGCTGGGTGATGGTCGAGCCGCCCTGGGTCTCGCCGCCGGTGGCCATGTTGTAGACGGCCCGGGCGATGCCCTTGGGGTCGATGCCCGTGTCGTTCCAGAAGCTCTCGTTCTCGGCTGCGACCACGGCGTTCTGGGCCGGTTTGCTTATGTCCCCGAGCTTGACGACCTGGCGGTTGGTGGTGCCCTGCCTGGTCATCTCCTGGCCGTCGGCCCAGTAGTAGATGTTGTTCTGGTCGTGCACCAGGTCCTTGACGTCGGGGACCGGCGTCAGTGCGTACGCGACGCCGACGGCGGCCACCCCGCCACCGAAGAAGATGAGGAAGACCGTCAGCAGCTGCTTCCAGGACGGCAGCCAGCGACGCACCCCGGACTTGCCGTACCTGGGGTAGTCGATGAACCGCTTCATGCCCGGCTTGCCGCCGCGCCCGGTCGCCGGCTCGGCCGCACCGCGCTTGCCGCCCTTCTGGGCCTGCTTGCGCATCTCGGCCCTGGTCAGCCGGGGCTGCCGGGCCGTCTCCCGCCCGCCGGCACCGGGCCTGGCGCCTCCGGGACGGTCGTACGAGGGCGCACCCTCGGGCGGGGTCCCGTAGGCGTACGGGCGTCCCCCGTCGGCCCGACGGCCCGGAGGCTGCTCACCGCCGCCCGGGTTGGGCGACCTTCGCCGGTGTTCGCTCATCTTCCAGCAACTCCTCGGTCAGACCGTCTAGGGCCTGAAGGCAGGGTTCACTTCCGATGCCCGCAACCGCCTTAACCCCGGAGGTGGTCCTCGTGCACACGCGACAGCGTACGCACCCGTAAATGAGTACTAATCGGGCATCACCTGCCAAGAGCCGCAAAATGGCTCCAGATCATTACATGCCCGTTGCCAAGTGGACCCGAGTGGCGCTTGACGCGCTGTCGACTGAGGGGTCGTCGGAATCCTGTGATCACATTCACCCGCGTCCCCCTTGCCCGTTCCGTGACCCAGGTTTACTGTTCTCGATATATCGAGCCGATACATCGGAACGGCATAGCACCGGGGAACCCCCGGTGGGAGTCGTCGGGGAAGGAGGCGGGACGGCATGAGCAGGCGCTCAGGAGTGCTGGAGTTCGCCGTCCTCGGCCTGCTCCATGACGCCCCGATGCACGGCTACGAGCTGCGCAAGCGGCTCAACGTCCTGCTCGGCTCGTTCCGCGCCTTCTCGTACGGGACGCTCTACCCCTGTCTGAAGAGCCTGGTGGCCCAGGGTTTCCTGGTCGAGGACAACCCGGACGTCGAGTACGTCCCGGCCACCGCGCTCAACGGCAAGCGGTCGAAAATCGTCTACCGGCTGTCCGCCGAGGGCAAGCAGCGCTTCGAGGAGCTGCTCGCCGACTCGGGCCCGGACGCCTGGGAGGACGAGCACTTCGGCGTGCACTTCGCCTTCTTCGGTCAGACCGACCGAGCCGTGCGGATGCGCGTCCTCGAGGGGCGGCGCAGCCGGCTCGAGGAGCGGCTGGAGCGGATGCGCAGCTCGATCGCCCGTACCCGCGAGAGGTTCGACGACTACACGCTCGAGCTCCAGCGGCACGGTCTCGAGTCGGTGGAGCGCGAGGTCCGCTGGCTGAACGAGCTGATCGAGACCGAGCGAGCCAACCGGACGGGGCGCAACGGCGCGCCCACCGGTGAATCCAAGACTTCGGACGGCCGTGGCCAGGAGGCCGGGTCCTCGGACCCGCCGAGGCCACCGCACGACCGCCCGGGGCGCTCCGGACAGGAGCGCTGACTCCGCGTTCGCCCTGTGCGCGCGGCAGGAGTGGGCGCATCGCGCCCGTCTACAAGTCAGAACAGAAGTTGAGCGAGAACCGCCGGTGAGGCGGGCCTCATGAGATCACAGGGAGCAACCGGAATGGGTTCGGTTCGCGTAGCCATCGTGGGCGTCGGCAACTGCGCCGCGTCGCTGGTGCAGGGTGTCGAGTTCTACAAGGACGCCGACCCGGCCGGTAAGGTCCCCGGCCTGATGCACGTGCAGTTCGGCGAGTACCACGTCAAGGACGTCGAGTTCGTTGCGGCGTTCGATGTCGATGCCAAGAAGGTCGGCTTCGACCTGGCTGACGCCATCGGCGCCAGCGAGAACAACACCATCAAGATCTGCGACGTGCCGCCGACCGGCGTCACCGTGCAGCGCGGCCACACGCTCGACGGCCTCGGCAAGTACTACCTCGAGACCATCGAGCAGTCCGCCGAGGAGCCGGTCGACGTCGTGCAGGTCCTCAAGGACCGCCAGGTCGACGTGCTCGTCTGCTACCTGCCCGTCGGCTCCGAGGACGCTGCGAAGTTCTACGCGCAGTGCGCCATCGACGCCAAGGTCGCCTTCGTGAACGCCCTCCCGGTGTTCATCGCCGGCACCAAGGAGTGGGCGGACAAGTTCACCGAGGCCGGCGTGCCGATCGTCGGTGACGACATCAAGTCCCAGGTGGGCGCCACCATCACGCACCGCGTGATGGCGAAGCTCTTCGAGGACCGCGGTGTCCTGCTCGAGCGCACCATGCAGCTGAACGTCGGCGGCAACATGGACTTCAAGAACATGCTCGAGCGCGACCGCCTCGAGTCGAAGAAGATCTCGAAGACCCAGGCCGTCACCTCCCAGGTCCGCGACCGCGAGCTGGGCTCGAAGAACGTCCACATCGGCCCGTCCGACTACGTCGCGTGGCTCGACGACCGCAAGTGGGCGTACGTCCGCCTCGAGGGCCGCGCGTTCGGCAACGTCCCGCTGAACCTCGAGTACAAGCTCGAGGTCTGGGACTCCCCGAACTCGGCCGGTGTCATCATCGACGCCGTGCGCGCCGCGAAGATCGCCAAGGACCGCGGCATCGGCGGCCCGATCCTGTCGGCGTCCTCGTACTTCATGAAGTCCCCGCCGGTGCAGTACTTCGACGACGAGGCCCGCGAGAACGTGGAGAAGTTCATCCGCGGCGAGGTCGAGCGCTGAGCGTTGAGCTGATAGCTCGACAAGCGTTGAGCTGACCGCTCGACAAGCTCCTCAGGCCTCCGAGGGGTCCCGGTTCCGTACCGGGGCCCCTCGGGGCTTTTTCCGGCCGATGTTTCACGTGAAACATCGGCCGTCGACATGGCACCCTGAGCGGGTGGCTCTCACGGAGAACGGCAGTACCGCGCACGGCAGCACCCGAGTACCGCCGCGTGCCACCCTGGGCGGGTTGCTCCGCGGGCGCGACTTCCGCCGCCTGCTGACCGCCCGGATGCTCTCCCAGCTCTCCGACGGCGTCTTCCAGGTCTCGCTGGCCTCCTACGTGATCTTCTCGCCGGAGCGCCAGGCCAGCCCCGCCGACATCGCCTCGGTGCTCGCGGTCCTGCTGCTGCCGTTCTCGGTGATCGGGCCGTTCGCCGGGGTGCTGCTGGACCGCTGGCGGCGCCGCCAGGTCCTCTACCTGGGCAACCTGGCCCGCTGCGGGCTCGGTCTGGTCACCGGGGGGCTGTTGCTCGTCAACGCCCCCGTCTGGCTCTTCTTCGGTGCCGCCCTGCTGGTAACGGCGCTCAACCGCTTCATCCTGGCCGGTCTGTCTGCGGCGCTCCCCCGCGTTGTCGGCCAGGAGCAGCTGGTCACGGCCAACGCCATCTCCCCCACCCTCGGCACGGTCGCCGCCGCCTGCGGTGGTGGCCTCGGCTTCCTGGTCCACCAGGTGCTGCCGCCGGGCAACCAGGCGGATGCCGCCCTGGTGAGCGTGGCCGCCGTGCTCTACCTCAGCGCCGCACTGGCAGCCCAGCGGATGGCGCCCGGCCTGCTGGGGCCCGACCACCACCCCGAGCGCCCCGCTCTGCACCGGGCCCTCGGCGAAGCGGCGCGCGAACTGACCGACGGGGTCCGGCACCTGGTGCGGGACTGCCGCCCTGCGGTGCTCGCACTGGCCGCCGTCACGGTGACCCGGTTCTGCTACGGCGTGCTGGTCGTGGTGGTGCTGATGCTGTCGCGGTACACCTTCAACGACCCCGCCGACAGTGCGGCCGGGCTGGCCACTCTCGGCAAGGCGGTCGCCGTCTCGGCGGTGGGGTTCTTCCTGGCCGCCGTCATCAGCCCCTGGTGCACCCGCCGGCTCGGGCTCTCGGGCTGGCTGACGGTGTGTTCGGCCTCGGCAGCCGTCTTCGTACCGGCCCTGGGACTGCTCTTCACGGTCGGGCCGAGCATGGCCGCGGCGCTGCTGCTCGGGGTGGTCACCCAGGGCACCAAGATCTGCGCGGACACGCTCGTCCAGGAGTCGGTCGAGGACGACTTCCGCGGCCGGGTCTTCGCCATCTACGACGTCCTGTTCAACCTCGCCTTCGTCGCGGCGGCGGCGGTGACCGCGCTGGTCCTGCCGCTGAACGGCCGCTCGGTGCCGGTCGTGGTGGGCGTCTCGCTGGTGTACGCGCTCACCGCCGTGCTCTACGCCCGCGCCGCCCGCCGGGCACCGGAACCCACCCTGGCCGGTCCTGACGGACCGTTGACTCGATAGGGTACGGATCGCGACCACAGCTGCCCGGGGGGACTGATGAGCACACCGCCGAATCCGTACGGCCAACCCCAGTACGGATATCCGCCGAACCAGCCTCAGCCGCCCCAGCAGCCCTACGGCCAGCCTCCGGCGTACGGATACCCGGCTCCTCCTCCCCCGCCGCCGGCGTACGGCCAGCCTCCCGCGTACGGGCAGCCGCCCGCGCCCCAGCCCGGCTACGCCCAGCCTCCGGCCTACGGACAGCCCCCGGCGTACGGGCAGCAGCCCTACGGGCAACAGCAGCAGCAACCGCCGTACGGCCAGCCCCAGTACCCGCCGCCGCCCGCGCCTCCGGCCGCACCCGCCAAGCCCAAGCCGGGCTTCCGTGCGATCGCCCGGATGGTCGGCGTGGGGCTCGGCCTCGTGATGCTGCTGGTCGGCTTCCTCATGTCCGGCAGCAACCCCGCCAAGGCCAAGATCGGGGACTGCGTCGACGCCAAGGGCAGCAACAGCGTGGACAAGATCGCCTGCAGCGATCCCAAGGCCGACTACGTCGTGCTGGCGAAGATCAACGACACCAACGACACCAACCGCTGCAAGCAGACGCCCGGCACCACCTCGACGTACTGGAGCAGCACCGGCCGCCGCTACCACAAGACCAAGTACGTCCTGTGCCTCGGCCCGGTCAAGGGCGGCTCCCCGGCGGCCAAGAAGTCCTGAGCCACCGGGGGCGGCGCCCTGGCTCCCGGTCAGACCGGGAGCTCCTCCAGGCCCTCCTCGGCGCCTTCGTCCAGGGCGCGCAGCAACCGGAGCCGACGGCGGGCGACGGCCTTCTCGTCGTCGTCCAGCACGATGCGCTCCAGCCGGTCGACGCGGTCGGCCATCGCGTCCAGCTTGCGGCTGTTGCTGCCGACCTCCGCGACGAGGGAGTTGAGTACCGGGATCACCGCCGTGGCGACGACGCCCCGCACCACGTTCTCGGCGATCCGCGCCACGGCCGCGTCGATCGTCCCCTCGAGCGGCTGGACGAGGTTTTCCACAGGCTGGACCACCGGGGCGCTCCGCCCGGCCTGCTCCGCGTCCAGCAGGTGGCACCGCACCTGACGTGCGATGTCGCTGTCCCGGAGGAGCATCGCGACGTTCAGCACGGTGCGCCGGGTGAAGAGCGCGATGGACCGGGCACGGGACTGGATCCCACAGACCTCCTTCAAGGAGGCCAGTCGGCTGCCCGTGGCCACCCGGTAGCCGTTCGAGGTCAGCTCGGCCCGGTGGTCGACGACCAGCGAGTAGACGGCCTTCTCGCTCACGTCGAAGTACGCCGCCACGCTCTCGGTGGTCACGTGCACCCCGTCCGGGAGCAGCATGAGCGCCCTCACCCGGTCCAGCACCTCGACCCGCTCGGCCACCCGGGCCCGCATGGTCGGGGACTCCAGCAACACGGCTTCCACAGACATGATCACTCGCTCCTTCCGAGAGAGGAGACCGTCCCCTCCCTCGGATGGAGCAACGCCACCGTTGATCAGCCAGTCACACCTACTGCCCGGCAATACACGATCGAGCGGAAGTGCTAAAGCGACTCACGCCCCAGCCGTCACTGCTGCCCCGCCCACCACTCCTTGAGCACCGCGACCGCCGCCTCGTGCTCCATCGGCCCGTGCTCCAGACGCAACTCCAGCAGGTGCTTGTACGCCTTGCCGACCTGCGGGCCCGGCTTCAGGCCGAGCAGCTCCATGATCTGGTTGCCGTCCAGCGCCGGGCGGATGGCGTCCAGCTCCTCCTGCTCCCTGAGCTCCTCGATCCGCTTCTCCAGCGAGTCGTAGGTGCGGGACAGGGCGGCCGCCTTCTTGCGGTTGCGGGTGGTGCAGTCGGAGCGGGTCAGCTTGTGCAGACGCTCCAGCAGCGGCCCGGCATCGGTGATGTACCGGCGGACCGCGGAGTCCGTCCACTCGCCGCTGCCGTACCCGTGGAAGCGCAGGTGCAGCTCGACCAGGCGGGAGACCTCGTCGATGAGCTCCTTGGAGTACTTGAGTTCCCGCATCCGCTTGCGGGTCATCTTGGCGCCGACGACCTCGTGGTGGTGGAAGGACACCCGGCCGTCCAGCTCGAAGCGCCGGGTGCGCGGCTTGCCGATGTCGTGCAGCAGCGCGGCCAGCCGCAGGGTCAGGTCCGGGCCGTCCTGCTCCAGGGCGATGGCCTGCTCGAGGACGGTGAGCGAGTGCTCGTAGACGTCCTTGTGGCGGTGGTGCTCGTCGCTCTCCAGCCGCAGCGCGGGCAGCTCCGGCAGGACGTGGTCGGCGAGGCCGGTGTCGACCAGCAGCCGCAGTCCCTTCACCGGGTGGTCCGCGAGCAGCAGCTTGTTCAGCTCGGCCTGCACCCGCTCGGCGGAGACGATGGTGATCCGCTCGGCCATCGCGGTCATCGCCACGACCACCTCGGGGACCGGGGTGAAGTCCAGCTGAGCGGCGAAGCGCGCGGCCCGCATCATCCGCAGCGGGTCGTCGGAGAAGGACTCCTCCGGGGTCGCCGGCGTCCGCAGCACGCGCGCCTCGAGATCGTCCAGGCCGTGGTGCGGGTCGACGAAGCCGCGTCCGGGCAGGTCGACGGCCATCGCGTTGACGGTGAAGTCACGGCGGACCAGGTCCTGCTCGATGGTGTCGCCGTACGTCACCTCGGGCTTGCGCGAGGTGCGGTCGTACGCCTCGGAGCGGTACGTGGTGATCTCGATCAGGAAGCTGCCGTCGGACGTGTCCTTGCGGGCGCCCACCGTGCCGAAGGCGATACCGACGTCCCAGACCGCGTCGGCCCAGCCGCGGACCAGCTTGAGCACCTGCTCGGGGCGGGCGTCGGTGGTGAAGTCGAGGTCGTTGCCGAGCCGGCCCAGCAGCGCGTCGCGCACCGAGCCGCCGACCAGGGCCAGCCGGTGGCCGGCCGCCTGGAAGCGGCGGGCGATCTCGTCGGCGACCGGGGAGACGCGGAGCAGCTCCTGGAGGCCCAGGGCCTGCGCCTCGCTCAACCCTGGGACTGTGGCGGGGGTGGCAGTGCTGGAATGATTGGCGATGGGCTCATTGGCAGTGGACACGGCTCACAAGGGTACGTGCCCGGCCTCCCCCGGCGCCCGTCCGTTTTGCTGCGCACAGCTTCCGGCCCGCAACACTGCAAACCTGACAGCCTCGTTACCATGCCGGGGAGCACTTCTAGCTCGGCGGGGCGGGCCGCTCCGGTCCGGTGCGCTGCCCCGGTTCGGCATCGGTGCCTCGGTTCGGCGTCGGTGCCCCGGTTCGGCGCCGGCCGATGGCCGGGCCGTACGGCTGTTCATGCTGTACCTATTCATGAGCTGATCGACCAACGATCGAGAACGGCGAGGGCAAAGCGCGTGAGCGAGCCGGCACGGCACTCGGGGCTGACAGCGTTCGGACGAACCGGACGCACCGGGCGTGTGGTCAAGCGGCTCGCCGCGCTGGCGGCGGGCAGCGCCGTGCTGCTCTCGGCCGCCCCGCCCGCCCTCGCCGCCGCCCCCGGCCGTACCGGTTTCGCCGAGGCCTCGGCCGACTACCCGGCGTCGGTGGCGATCGACACCGTCACCCCGACGGTGGCCGGACAGAACGATCCCATCACGATCACGGGCCGGGTGGTCAACGCCGGCGGCGGCGAGCTCAAATCCGCTCACGCCGCGGTACGGGTCCCGCTCGGCGGCAAGTCGCTGCGCACCAGGAGCGACATCGCCCTGGTCGCGTCCCGCAACAACCCTTCCACCCAGGACGGGTCCGACCTGCAGAGCCCGCAGGCCGCCCTCGGTGACATCGGCGCCGGCCAGAGCCGCCCGTTCACCCTCCAGGTCACACCGGCGGACCTCACGATCAGCAAGGCCGGCGTGTACGAGCTCGCCGTGGACGTCTGGGGCGGCACCGCCGACAACGAGCGCATGCACGCCCTCGGCATCGCCCGTACCTTCCTGCCCTACAACGCCGAGCCGACCTCCAGGGCGACCCAGGTCGCCACCCTCTGGCCGCTCACCCACACGCCCGAGCTGGTCGCCCAGACCATGCCCGACAACGACCAGATGCCGGTGCTGCGCGACGACGGCCTGGCCGCCGAGCTGGCGCCCGAGGGGCGGCTCTACAAGCTGGTCACGATCGGCAGCACGCTGCCGGGGCTGACCTGGGTGGTCGACCCGGACCTGCTGGACACCGTGTACGCGATGACCAAGCCGTACCGGGTGCAGAAGCCGGGGACGGCCGGCGAGTCGGCGAAGGAGGAGAACACCGTCGCGGGCACCGGCAAGGACGTCGCGACGGCCTGGCTCGCCAAGCTCCGCCAGGCGGTGGCCGCCTCCGGCTCCGAGGTCGTCTCGCTGCCGTACGCCGACCCGGACATCGCTTCGATCGCCCACAACGGCGCCGACCTGAACGGTATGGACACCACTCTGCGCAAGGCCGGCACGGCCGGCCAGGTGACCGCCGAGGGCCGGCTCTCGGTGGATGTCCGGCCCGATGTCGCGTGGCCGTACCAGGGCGCCCTGGACCAGCAGATCGCGGCCACCGCGCGGACCGCGGGGGACACCCTGGTGCTGGTCGACGGCACGAGCATGCCGGAGCCGGGTTCGCTGCCCTACACCCCCAACTCGGCCCGCTCGATCGGCAACGGCCAGACCGCCGTGGTCGCGGACCACACCGTCTCCGAGCCCTTCCAGGGCGACCTGAGCACCCAGCAGGCGCAGACGGCGGCGACCCAGCGCTTCCTCGCCGAGACCAAGATGATCACCGAGCAGCGGCCCCAGGACCAGCGCAACCTGCTCGTCATGCCGCCGCGCGGGCTCACCGTCGGAACCGCCACCGCGCTGGCCGCCGCTCTCGGCGCCGCCCAGAAGGGCGCCTGGATCAACCAGGTCAAGCTCGACGCCGTCGCCACCGCCGCGCCCGACCCCGACGCGAACTCCTCGGTGCCCGGCCCGGCCGACTACCCGAACGAGCTGCGCGGCTCGGAGGTGTCCGGCTCGGCGCTCGGCGATGTGATGGGCATGCAGACCCGGCTGGACCAGCTGATGCGGATCCTCACCCAGCCGCAGCGGGTACGCGGCCCGTTCAGCGCGGCGATGGTGCGGTCGATGTCCACCGGGTGGCGCGACAAAGCGAGCGCGGGCAACGCGTACCGGGCCGGGGTGCAGGAGTACCTGGACAACCTGATCTCCGCGGTCAAGGTCCCGGCCAAGAGCGTCATCACTCTCCCAGGTGACAACGGCACCCTGCTGGTGAGCGTCAAGAACGACCTGAACCAGGCCGTCGGCAACCTGCAGCTGAGGCTCACCTCGGGCCAGCTGAACCGCCTCGACGTGGTCGGTCTGCCGGAGACGGTGGTGCTCGACGCGACCACCAGCCGCACCCTGCGCTTCCCGGCCAAGGCGCAGAGCAACGGCCCGGTGCAGATGACCGCGCAGCTCTGGACCACCGGGCCGGACCCCCAGCCGTACGGCAAGGCCGTGTCGTTCACCGTCGAGGTCACCTCGGTGACCCAGGGCGTGCTGTACGTGATCGGCGGCGGTGTGGTGCTGATCCTGCTCGCCGCGGCGCGCTTCTACCTGCAGCGCAAGAAGCGGTCCGTCGACCCGGACGACTCGGACCCGGAGGCGGACGCCGACACTGAATCCGGCTCGGACGCGCGCTCGCGCGCGGGCTCGGAGACCGACGTCGACTCCGGCTCTCACACCGCCGGGGACGCCGGCTCGGACACTACCGCGGACGCCGTGCCCGGCCCGGTCGACGCCCCCGGAACGGAGGCCGACTCGGACCCGGAGAGCGCCGCAGATGCCGAGGATCGGGTCGCCGGTGATGAGAAGGTGGGTCACTGAGGACGCCCCGCCAGGGCAGCCGATCCCGAGCATCGAAGAGGTGGCATGAGCGGGCCGCGCGAGGAGCGAGCACAGGGCAGGGGCCAGGGCCGTAGCCAGGCGGACGACCGCGCCGCCGGAGCCGCCCCCACGGGCGGTCCGCAACCCGCGGACCCCGCACCCGCCGACTGGTACGTGGCGGACACCTACGCGCAGGACCCGTACGCCGCCGACCCCTACGGCAGCTCTGCCGACCAGGACCCGTACGGCCTGCGGGCGGCGGGACCCGCCGTACCCCCTCAGCCGAACGGCCACCCGGAGGAGCAGCCGAGCGAGCACCCGGAGCCCAGCCTGACCGCCCCAGCACCCCGCTGGGCCGGCATGGGTACCGGCTCCGACGCCCCCGAGGCCCCCGGCACCGAGCGGGTGCGCGAGGGCTCGCCGTGGAACACCGAGACCACCGAGTACGTCGGCGTGGATGCCCTGCTCAGCACCCGGAAGCCGGACGAGCCGTCCGAGAAGCCGCCCTTCGTCCCGCCCATCGAGTTCGACCCGCCGCTCTCCGAGGAGGAGGCCAACCTTCAGGTGGCGGCCGTGCAGGTGCCCCCGGCGGTCTCCGTGCCGGACGAGCCCGCGCCCGCCGAGCCGGGCACCAACGGCGGGGGTGGCGCCGGCAAGGTCGCCGGCCTGCTCAACTCCAGCGCGATCATGGCCGCGGGCACCCTGGTCTCCCGGGGCACCGGCTTCCTCCGCACGATGGTGATCGCCGCCGCCATCGGCGTCGGCACCATGGGCGACTCGTACAACGCCGCCAACACCCTGCCCACCCTGCTGTACATCCTGATCGGCGGCGGCGCGCTGAACGCCGTCTTCGTGCCCCAGCTGGTCCGCAGCATGAAGCACGACGAGGACGGTGGCACGGCCTACGCCAACCGCCTGCTGACCCTGGTGATGACGGGCCTGGCCGGGGTCGCCGCGGTGGCGGTGGTCGCCGCCCCGCTGCTGGTCCAGCTGATCTCGCACTCGCTGATGCGGAACCCGGAGAGCGCCGACACCACGGTGGCACTGGCCCGGTACTGCCTGCCGACCATCTTCTTCATGGGCGTCCATGTGGTGATGGGTCAGATTCTCAACGCGCGCGGCCGTTTCGGCGCCATGATGTGGACCCCGGTCCTCAACAACATCGTGGTGATCTTCACCTTCGGGATGTACATCTGGGTCTTCGGCACCTTCGAGCACAGCGAGGTCACCCCGGAGACCGTCTCGCCCGAGGGCATCCGGCTGCTCGGCATCGGCACCCTGCTCGGCCTCTCCGTCCAGGCGCTGGCGATGATCCCGTACCTGCGGGCCTCCGGCTTCCACTTCAAGCCCCGCTTCGACTGGCGCGGCCACGGCCTCGGCAAGGCCGCCCGGCTCGCCAAGTGGACCTTCCTCTTCGTCCTCGCCAACCAGGCCGGCTACCTGGTCGTCACCCAGCTCGCCACCGCCGCCGGCGCGGCCGCAGAGTCCACCGGGCACCTGGGCGTCGGCCTCGCCGCCTACTCCAACGCCCTGCTGATCTGGCAGCTGCCGATGGCCGTGATCACCGTCTCGGTGATGAGCGCCGTCCTCCCCCGGCTCTCCCGCTCCGCCGCCGACGCCGACGCCGGAGCCGTCCGCGACGATCTCTCGTACGGGCTGCGCACCTCGGCCGTCGCGATCGTGCCCTCCGCGTTCCTCTTCCTGGCCCTCGGCCCGGTGATCGGCAGCGCGATCTACGGACTCGGCAACGGCGGCGCGGTGGCGCACGGGACGACCGCGGTCGGCTTCATGCTCTCCGCCTTCGCGCTCGGCCTGATCCCGTACTCCGTCCAGTACGTCCTGCTGCGCGGCTTCTACGCGTACGAGGACACCCGCACCCCGTTCTCCAACACCGTGTGGGTCGCGGTCTGCCAGGCGGGCACCGCGGTGATCTGCTACCTGGTCCTTCCCGCCCAGTGGGCGGTGACCGGTATGGCGCTCGGCTACGGCGCTTCCTACGCGGTGGGCGTGGCCGTGGCGGTTCCCAAGCTCAAGGCGAAGATCGGCGGGCTGGACACCAAGCGGATCGCCAAGACGTACGTCCGGCTCGCCATCGCCTCGGTGCCCGCCGCGGCGGTCGGGATCGGAGCCGCGTTGCTGGTCAACGGGCAGGTGGAAGGCTGGTCGGGCAGCGTCATCACACTGCTCGTGGCCGGCGGGCTGCAGCTGGCCGTCTTCGTGGTGATCGCCAGGAGGATGCGGATCGAGGAGCTCAACGCGATGATCGGGATGGTGCGCAGCCGGCTCGGCCGCTGAGCCGTTCTCCCTGCTGCAGACTGACCTGGCGTCAACCAGGATCCACCGATGATCTCCCGCTCCCTCAGGTGGCGGACCCCGGGCCGGAGTCGGCGATCGCCGTCGATTCCGGCCCAGCCGCAGGCAGAAGCCCTTGCCGGACACCGGCAGGCAACCAGTCGACCCGCTCAGCGGTCGTACCAGGGGAGGAAAGGTGGGCACAATTGTCCTGGCACGACTCTGCCCCGAGGGGCTGGGCCTCCTGCCGACTTTCTGGGAACCGGGGCGATACAAGGGGAGGCAGGACCACGGTGGCTGATGGCACCAAGGCAGTTGTCGACACGTCCGTGGCGGACGAGGCGGCACTGGCCATGGCACTCGGAGACATCCCGGACGACACACCGGACGACCAGCCGGGAGACGCCCTGGAGGACACTCCGGGAGATGCTCCGGGGGACACCCCTGCGGAGAACGCCACCGACGCGGAGAACGCCATGGACGTCGAGGAGGCCACGGGCGCGAAGACGGACCCGGAGGACGCCGCCGCAGCCGAGATCAAGGCCGCGAGCGACGCCGACCCCGAGACCGAGACCGAGACCGCGACCGGCACCGGCACCGACACCGACACCGACACCGACACCGAAGAGAACGTCGAAGCCGGGGAAACGGCCGACCCGGAGGAACCCGCCGAGGCGACCGCCCCGCTCTCGGCCACCGAGATCGCCGCCGAGCTGGCCGCCGGAGCCGCCGGACGCGCCGCCGCCAAGAAGTCCGCCACCCCCGAATCGGCCCCGTCCCCGGCCGCCGGCAAGACCCCGGACAAGGCTCTGGACAAGGCACTGGACAAGCTCGCCCCCGCCGACCCGGACACCGGCGCCCTCCCGGTCGTCCTGCCGGCGCCGCTCCGGCACAGCGGCGACAAGATCGCCGGCCGCTACCGCCTGGAGGAGTGCATCACCCAGGCGGAGACCTTCAGCAGCTGGCGCGCCGTCGACGAGAAGCTCCGCCGCGCCGTCGGCGTCCACCTGCTCGCAGCCGGGCACCAGCGGGCCAAGTCGGTCCTCGCCGCGGCCAAGGCCGCCGCACTGCTCGGCGACCCGCGCTTCGTGCAGGTCCTCGATGCCGTGCAGGAGGGCGAACTGGTCTACGTCATCCGCGAGTGGCTCCCCGGCGCCACCGATCTGGCGCAGCTGCTCGCCGACGGGCCCATGGAGCCCTACAACGCCTACCAGATGGCACGTCAGGTCACCGACGCCATCGCCGCCGCGCACCGCCGCGGCCAGGCCCACCTGCGCCTCACCCCCAGGTGCGTCCTGCGGACCGAGACCGGCCAGTACCGGATCAACGGCATCGCCGTCGAGGCCGCACTCCGAGGGCTCCCCGACGAGGCCGCCGCCGTTGCCGACACCCGCGCGATCGGCGCCCTGCTGTACGCGGCGCTGACGCACCGTTGGCCGTACCCCGAGGACCGGTACGACCTCCAGGGGCTGCCCAGGAGCCTCGGCTGTGTGCCCCCCGACCAGGTCAAGGCGGGCGTCCACAAGGGTCTCTCGGAGATCGCCGCACGTGCCCTGTGCGAGCACCCGCCGCACCACCAGAACCCGATCACCAGCCCCGAGCAGCTGGCCAAGGCGATCGCGCTGATGCCGAAGATCCGTCAGCCCGAGCCGCCCGCACCGCCCGCCTTCACCCCGCCCCGCTACACCCCGCCCCGGGCCGCACAGACCCGCTCCACCCACTCCCACCCCACCCAGACGCTTCCCCCCGCCCCGCTCGCCACCGAGGTCCGGCCGCGGCCGCGCCGCCGTATGCGCAGGCTGCTCAAGTGGACCGCCTCGACCGTGGCCCTGGCAGCCATCGGCGTCGCCTCCTGGCAGCTGGTCACCCACCTGAACGGCTCCAAGGACAAGGCCACCAGCCACCCCGGGACCGTTCAGACCTCCTCGGCGCCGAGCGTCGCAGTGCCCGGCCACCCGCTCACGATCGCCGGCGTCCAGCAGTTCAACGCGCTCGGGGACGGGCCGGAGCACGCCGAGGAGGCCGCCCGGGCCATCGACGGCGACCCCGCGACCGTCTGGCAGACCTCGGCGTACAACGACGACCTCGGCGGCTCCTTCAAGGAAGGCACCGGCCTCCTGGTCGACCTCGGCTCGGTGCAGCAGGTCGGCTCGGTCCATGTGCAGTTCCTCGGGAACACCAAGGTCGAACTGCGGGCCGCGCCCAAGGACGCAACCGCTCCCCCGGTCAGCAAGTCCGGACTCAACAGCCTCGGCACGGCGGTCGCCAAGAACTCGGGCACCGAGGTCGACCTCAACCCCGAGCACCCGCTGACCACGCGCTACCTCTTGATCTGGCTGACCAGCATCCCCAAGGATGGGGACGGCCGTTACCGGGGTCAGATCGCCGAGATCAAGGTCACGGGCTGACCCGACCGCGCGAGGGGGTGGACATGGCGGAGGAGCGATCGGACGCCGAGCTGATGGCCCGGCACACCGCCGGTGACCCGGAGGCCTTCGGTGTCCTCGTCCACCGCCACCGCGACCGGCTCTGGGCCGTCGCGCTCCGCACCCTGGGCGACCGCGAGGAGGCCGCCGACGCCCTGCAGGACGCGCTGGTGTCCGCGTTCCGCGCCGCCCACACCTTCCAGGGGCGGTCGGCCGTCACCACCTGGCTGCACCGGATCGTCGTCAACGCCTGCCTCGACCGGGCCCGCCGCGCCGCCGGCCGGCAGGCGGGCTCGCTGGACGAGAACCCGCAGCACCTGGACTCCGCGCTCGGCAGCGCCGAGCCGACCGAGGCCGTGGTCGTCCGGGCGGAGCTCCAGCGTGAGATCACCGCCTCCCTCGCGACCCTCCCCGTCGAGCAGCGCGCCGCGCTGGTCCTGGTCGACATGCAGGGGTACGGCGTTGCGGAGGCGGCCGAGCTGCTCGGGGTGCCGGTCGGCACCGTCAAGAGCCGCTGTGCGCGAGGCCGGGCCAAGCTGCTGCCGCTCGTACGTCACCTGCGGGCGGACGGCGGCACGTCGGTTTCACGTGAAACACCGGACGGCCGTGAAACACCGGACGGCGCTGTTTCACGTGAAACAGCACCGCCGCCCCGCGAGCCGGGGAACCCACCCGGCACCCGCGCCGTCCCAGGAGAGGGCTCCAAGCTCCCCCGTCAGGTCCTGGAAGGAGATGTGACTTCGCGATGACGTCCCGCACCCCCTCCTGGCCCACCGCCGACGGCTCGGACCCGCACCCCGGCATCGACCTGCTGGCCGACCTCTCCGAGGAGCTCACCGACCCGGCTGATCTCCCGGCCCTCCGGCAGCACCTCGCCGACTGCGCGGAGTGCGCCGACACCTACGCCGCCCTCGCCGAGGTACGGGAGCTCCTCAGCAGCACGGAGACTCCCCCGATGCCGGCCGACGTGGCCGAGCGGATCGACGCCGCCCTGGCGGTGGGGGCGGCACCCGTCGAGGCCGCCCGGTTGACCCGCAACGCCGTCTCCGCCCCGCCGAGCCGCACCACCCACTCCACCGGCCCCGGCACCCTCACCGGCAGCGGCCCCGGTCGGCGCCGACGGAGGCGTGGCCGCATCCTCCTGGGTGCGGCGGCTCTGGCCGCGACCCTCACGCTGGGCGTGCTGGTGGTCCAGCAGAGCCACCCCGGAGGCGGCGGCGACGCGACGGCCACGGCCGCCAACGGAGGCGTGGCCAAGCAGCACCCGGCCCTCGCCCAGGGCGGCCCGGTCTACCGCGAGGACCACCTCGGCGAACAGATCCGGCAACTGCTCTCCGCCGCCAAGCCCACCCCGGAGGCCCAGACCTACGGCGTCCAGCCCAGGACCGGAGACTCCAGCGCCGCCGCCCGCACCGAGGTGCCAAGCTGCCTCCCCGCCGCCACCGGCCACACCACCGAGACACCTCTCGCCGTCGGCTCCGGCCGCTACGGGACGGAGGCCGTCACCGCCCTGGTGTACCCGCTCGCGGACCAGCCCGGCCAGGTCGACGTCTACCTGGTGACCCCCGACTGCCCGGGCGCCACCGTCCTGCTTCACCGCACCGTCCCGACCCACTGACTGCCCCGTCCCACTCGCCACCTCTCCCCGCCCCTTCCCCCGGCCCACTCTGCGGGCGCCTGCTGCACGGAGGCTCGGGAATGAGCGACACTGGTGAGTCGTTGTCCCGGGCGGCGGAGCAGGACCGCCCTCCCCGCCAATGTGCGGGTCGCGATGCGAACCAGGAGATGCAGTGAGCGACGTCCGTAACGTGATCATCATCGGCTCCGGCCCCGCCGGGTACACGGCTGCGCTCTACACCGCCCGAGCCTCCCTCAAGCCTCTGGTCTTCGAGGGAGCGGTGACGGCCGGCGGTGCCCTGATGAACACCACCGAGGTCGAGAACTTCCCCGGTTTCCGGGAAGGCATCATGGGCCCCGAGCTGATGGACAACATGCGTGCCCAGGCCGAGCGGTTCGGCGCCGAGCTCGTGCCGGACGACATCGTCGCCGTCGACCTGACCGGTGACATCAAGACCGTGACCGACTCCGAGGGCACGGTCCACCGGGCCCGCGCCGTGATCGTCACCACCGGCTCGCAGCACCGCAAGCTGGGCCTGCCCCGCGAGGACGCGCTCTCGGGCCGGGGGGTCTCCTGGTGCGCCACCTGCGACGGCTTCTTCTTCCGCGACCAGGACATCGCCGTGGTCGGCGGCGGCGACACCGCGCTCGAGGAGGCGACCTTCCTCTCGCGCTTCGCCCGCAGCGTCACGGTCATCCACCGCCGCGACACCCTGCGCGCCTCCAAGGCCATGCAGGAGCGCGCCTTCGCCGACCCGAAGATCAGCTTCGCCTGGGACAGCGCGGTCGAGGAGATCCACGGCGACCCGAAGCTGACCGGGGTCACCCTCCGCGACACCACCACCGGCGAGAAGCGCGAGCTGCCCGTCACCGGCCTCTTCATCGCGATCGGCCACGACCCGCGCACCGATCTCTTCACCGGCCAGCTCGACCTGGACGCCGAGGGCTACCTCAAGGTCGAGGCGCCCTCCACCCGCACCAACATCCCGGGCGTCTTCGCGGCCGGCGATGTCGTCGACCACACCTACCGCCAGGCGATCACCGCGGCGGGCACCGGCTGCTCCGCCGCTCTGGACGCCGAGCGCTACCTGGCCTCGCTGGCCGACCTGGAGGCCCAGGCCGCCGTCGTGGCGGTCTGAGCACCAGCCCCGAACCCTCGGGGGCGGCTGTTCGCTGTTTCACGTGAAACACAGCTCGGCTGAGCCTGTTTCACGTGAAACAGCCGCCCCCGCCGAAACAGAACAGCCCTCCCGGTTGTTGTCCACCCCAAAGGTGCCGAGCCGACGAACTCGCGCCAGGTACCACCTCGTATGTGACCCTTAGGAGTTCCCGTGGCCGGCGCCACCATCACTGTGACCGACGCGACCTTCGATGCCGAGGTTCTGAAGAGCGACAAGCCCGTCCTGGTCGACTTCTGGGCCACCTGGTGCGGCCCCTGCCGCCAGGTCGCCCCGATCCTCGAGGAGATCGCCGCCGAGCACGGCGACAAGCTCACCATCGCCAAGCTGGACGTCGACGCCAACCAGCAGACCGCGGCCACCTACAACGTGATCTCGATCCCGACGCTCAACGTCTACCAGGGCGGCGAGGTCGTGAAGACCATCACCGGCGCCCGCCCGAAGGCCGCGCTGCTCCGCGAGCTCGCCGACTTCATCTAGGCATCGGCCGACGGTACGACGACTGAGGCGGGCCCCCGATCCAATCGGGGGCCCGCCTCAGTCCGTCTCTTCCCTCAGCGGTCAGATCGGCCGCAGCCTCGCCTGCGGCCGGACTCAGAAGGGACGCAGCGCCGGTTCCTTGCGCGCCCCGCCGAGCAGCCGTTCCAGCGCCACCTCCACATCACCCTTCCAGGAGAGTGTGGTGCGCGCCTCCAGACGCAGCCGCGGGTAGCGGTGGTGCGGCCGGACCGTCTTGAAGCCCACCGCCAGCAGATGGTCGGCCGGCAGCACACAGCTCGGGATCTCCCGGCCCACCGCCCCGAAGGCCTCGATCGCCTTGAAGCCCCGGCCGACCAGGTCCTTGGCCACCGTCTGGACCAACACCCGGCCGATCCCCTGCCGTTGGTACCCGGGCAGCACCCGGCTGATCATCAGCTGCACCGCGTCCGGGGAGACCGGGCTGGTCGGAAACGCCTGTGAGCGCGGCACGTACGCGGGGGGCGCGTAGAGCACATAGCCCACCGGGATCTCGTCCACGTAGACGATCCGGCCGCAGGAGCCCCACTCCAGCAGCACCGCCGAGATCCAGCTCTCCTTCTCCAGCTCCGGCTTTCCCGACTCCACCGCGGCCTTGGCGCTCACGGGGTCCAGCTCCCAGAACACACAGGCGCGGCAGGTCGTCGGGAGATCCGCAAGGTTGTCCAGCGTCAGCGGAGCGATCCTGCGTCCCACGTCCGGCACCTCCTTCTCAGCCCCGAGCTGCCTCAGCCCCGAGCGGCGTCACCACCGAGCTTCCTCCCAAAACACAGTAGGTGCATGTTTCACGTGAAACAGCGCTCACCTGAAACATGCACCTACCTGGCGGAGTCATCGCCCCGCTCAGCTCTGCGACAGCCGCAGGCCCTCCTCGCCGGGCGCCAGACTGTCCAGGATCCGGTTGAGATCCTCCACCGAGGCGAACTCCAGAACCACCTTGCCCTTGCCCAACTTCCCGTTGCGCTGGGAGACCTCGACCTTCACCCGGGTGTCGAAGCGGTCCGAGAGCCGTCCGGCCAGGTCGTTGAAGGCCGGGGAGAGCAGCTTGCCGGCCTTCGGGCCCGCCGAGCGCTGCGGCTTCTCGTCCTGGTCCATCACCGCGACGATCTCCTCGGTGGTCCGCACCGAGAGCCCCTCCGCGATGATCCGGCGGGCCAGCTGGTCCTGCCGCTCGCTGTCCGGCACACCCAGCAGCGCACGGGCGTGGCCCGCCGTCAGGACGCCCGCCGCCACCCGCCGCTGCACCGCCGGGGAGAGCTTCAGCAGCCGCAGCGTGTTGGAGACATGCGAGCGCGAGCGGCCGATCCGGTCGGCCAGCTCGTCGTGGGTGCAGGAGAAGTCCCGCAGCAGCTGGTCGTACGCGGCCGCCTCCTCCAGCGGATTGAGCTCCGCGCGGTGGAGGTTCTCCAGCAGTGCGTCCAGCAGCAGCTTGTCGTCCTCGGTGGCCCGGACGATCGCGGGGATCAGCTCCAGACCGGCCTCCCGGGAGGCCCGCCAGCGCCGCTCGCCCATGATCAGCTCGAAGCGCTCGGCACCGACCTGACGGACCACCACCGGCTGCAGCAGGCCCACCTCCTTGATGGAGGCGACCAGCTCGGCCAGCTTGTCCTCGTCGAAGACCTCACGCGGCTGCCGTGGGTTCGGGGTGATGGAGTCCAGCGGGAGTTCGGCGAACCGGGCACCCTCGACCGGGGCCAGCGCAGCCTCCAGGACGCTCCGCCCCGGCAGACCGGACAGTTCCCGCACACTCTCGGCCGCGACCTTCGCCGCCACCGTGCCGCGGTCCGTCGGCAGCAGCGGCACGGCCGCGGGCGACGACCCGCCGACGCCCACCACAGCCGGCGCCCCGCCCGTACGGGCCGGAGCCACCGTGGCCGCACCCGGACCTGCGGCAGGCGTCGCCGCCGGGATCAGTGCCCCGAGCCCTCGTCCCAGACCTCTGCGCCCACCACTCACCGGTTGTCCTCCATCGTGCCGTGCTGTGCCATCGGGGCAGTCGGAGCGCCACTCGCGCCCCGCTGCTGCCCCACCGAGCCGAGACCCTCCGAACCGAGGCCGTCCACACCGACGCCGTCCGCGCCGAGGCCCTCCACCCCAGTTGCCCGGAGCGCGAGCTCACGCGCCGCCTCCAGGTAGGAGAGCGCACCGGTGGAACCCGGATCGTAGGTGAGCACGGTCTGCCCGTAGCTCGGCGCCTCGGAGATACGCACCGAGCGCGGGATGGCCGTCCGCAGCACTTCCTGGGCGAAGTGCGTCCTGACCTCCTCCGCCACCTGGGCAGCCAGCCGGGTACGGGCGTCGTACATGGTGAGCAGGATGGTGGAGACGTGCAGCGTGGGGTTGAGGTGCGCACGGACCAGCTCGACGTTGCGCAGCAGCTGACCCAGCCCCTCCAACGCGTAGTACTCGCACTGGATCGGGATCAGCACCTCCTGCCCCGCGACCAGAGCGTTGACCGTCAGCAGCCCCAGCGAGGGCGGGCAGTCGATCAGGATGTAGTCGAGCGGCTGCTCGTACGCGGCGATCGCGCGCTGCAGCCGGCTCTCGCGGGCCACCAGCGAGACCAGTTCGATCTCGGCGCCCGCCAGGTCGATGGTCGCCGGGCAGCAGAACAGCCCCTCGACGTCCCTGACCGGCTGCACCACGTCGGCGAGCGGCTTGCCCTCCACCAGGACGTCGTAGATCGACGGCACCTCGGCGTGGTGGTCGATCCCGAGCGCGGTGGAGGCATTGCCCTGCGGGTCGAGGTCGACCACCAGGACACGCAGCCCGTGCAGGGCCAGTGAGGCGGCCAGGTTGACGGTCGTGGTGGTCTTCCCCACCCCGCCCTTCTGGTTGGCCACCACGATCACCCGTGTTGCGGCCGGTCTGGGCAGCCCCTCGCCGGCCCGCCCGATGGCCTGCACTGCGGCCTGGGCAGCGCGCGCGATAGGCGTGTCATCGATCTGGTCGATGGTCTCCGAGTCCTGCATGGGGGTCAGTGTTTCACGTGAAACCGGAGCGGCAACAGTCGCCGCCCGGATGCGGTGGAGCCCGCGGCGGAGCCGCTGATCGAAACTGCCAGAAAGCAGGGAGCGACGTTTCACGTGAAACACCATGCCCGCAATGTCGGAAATCTGACGGTGCGACACTCCGACTGCCTGTAAGCAGCACAAATGCCGAAGAGCGAGCAGTCCGAGGACCACCCGCTCTCCGTACCGCCGTTCGCTCAGCGCCGTCGGCGACCGCCGGCCCGGCCGCCGTCTCCCGGCTTGGCCGTCCGGCCGGCCCTCGCCGCCTTCGCCCGCCGGGTCGCCGCCCGCACCCCGCCCGGGCTCTCGCCCGCCTCGACCCGGACCACCCGGGTCGAGGTCTCCAGAGTCCCCTCGCCCACCGAGATCACCGACCACTTCACGGCACCCAGCTTGGTCAGCGCCGAACGCGAGTCCGCCAGCTCCTGCTCCGCCGTGTCCCCCTTGAGTGCCAGCATCTGCCCGTACGGCCGCAGCAGCGGCAGACCCCAGCCGGCCAGCCGGTCCATCGGAGCCACCGCCCGGGCGGTCACGATGTCCACCGAGAGCTTGCCGACCATCTCCTCGGCGCGGCCGCGCAGCACCGTCACATTGTCCAGACCGAGCTCCCGGACCACCTCCTCCAGGAAGGTGGTCCGCCGCAGCAGCGGCTCGAGCAGCGTCACCGAGACGTCCGGCCGGGCCATGGCCACCGGGATACCCGGCAGTCCGGCCCCGGAGCCGACGTCGCACAGCGAGGCGTTGGGCGGAAGGAGCTCGGCGAGCACCGCGCAGTTGAGCACATGGCGGTCCCAGAGCCGGGGCACCTCGCGCGGGCCGATCAGCCCACGCTGCACACCCGCCGTCGCCAGCAGCTCGGTGTAGCGCACGGCCGCCGGGAGACGCTCCCCGAAGATCTCCTGCGCCACGGCCGGCACATCGGGCAGACCCTGGGGCCCACCCTCCGCCGGGGTGCCCTCGGTCGCCACGCCGTCCGTGTCCATCTCAGCCTCTCCGCTCACCGTCTCCACCGACCCGCACTCCTCACTGTTTCACGTGAGCCATGTTTCACGTGAAACACCGCACATGTGACACTCGCCGCCCCCACCCGCCCGACCCCCGAAGGGACGACGACCCCGCCCGCACGAAGCGGACGGGGTCGGTCGGCAGACCGCCTCCGGCGTCAGGCCGGCAGCACGACCACACAGCGCTGGGGCTCCTCGCCCTCCGACTCACTGCGCAGACCTGCCGCGGCCACGGCGTCGTGGACGACCTTGCGCTCGAACGGCGTCATCGGACGGAGCTTCACCTGCTCGCCCGTGCTCTTCGCCTGCTCGGCCGCCTTGGTGCCCAGCGCCGCGAGCTCGGACCGCTTACGCGCCCGGAACCCCGCAATGTCCAGCATGAGGCGGCTGCGCTCACCGGTCTCCCGGTGAACGGCCAGCCGGGTCAGCTCCTGCAGGGCCTCCAGCACCTCGCCGTCCTGGCCGACCAGACGCTGCAGGGCGCGGTCGTTGCCCTCACCGACGATGGACACCAGGGCACGGTCGCCCTCCACATCCATGTCGATGTCACCGTCGAGGTCCGCGATGTCGAGCAGACCCTCCAGGTAGTCGGCTGCGATGTCGCCCTCCTGCTCCAGGCGGGAGACGAGGCTGTCAGCGGCGCCCGCGCCGGTCGCAGCCTCGGCCTCGGCCACGGCCTCGACAGCAGAGGTGGTGCCTTCCGTCACTGATGGACTCCTTCGGGGATGGGCCCTCGGGTGGGGCCGAGAACGAAGATCTGCGGCTGCATTCGACGGTCAGGGCCGGTGTCAGGACTTCTTCTTCGGCCGCTGGCCGCCCTGCTGCCCGCCTCGCTTCGGCTGCTGCCTCGCGCCCGACTTGGCCGTGGTCTGCTTGGCCGGGGTCTGCTTGGCCACCGGCTTGCCGGCCGCCTTGCCCGCGGCACCCGACTCCGCCGGAACCGCATCCTGCGGCTCGGGCTCCTTGGTCAGGCTGGTCGGCTGGGCGGCGCCCTGCGGGTGGACACCCGCGTGCTGACGCTGGGCCTTGGTCAGCTTCCGCGGCTGCTGGCGGCGGACCTGAACGGACTCCTCCACCGTCTGCTCCGCCGTCGCAGCGGCGCTCTTGCCGCCGCCACCACCGGAGATGATCGAGAGCAGCCCGGCCTTCTTGACGCTGCCGTCCGGGTTGAGCCGTCCGGCCTTCTTCAGGCGGGCCTGCCGCTCGTCCCAGGCCTTGCTGCCCGGCGTCGGGTTGTTGCGGATGACGATCAGCTGCTGACCCATCGACCAGACGTTGGTGGTCAGCCAGTAGACCAGCACACCGACCGGGAAGTTGATGCCCATCACGGCGAACATGATCGGGAACACGTACATCAGCATCTTCTGCTGCTGCATGAACGGGGTCTTGACCGTGAGGTCCATGTTCTTCGTCATCAGCTGGCGCTGCGTGATGAACTGCGACAGCGACATCAGGATGATCATCACCGCAGTGACGACCTTGACGCTCGTCTCGGTGGAGCCCAGGAAGGTGGCCGACAGCGGAGCACCGAAGATGTGCGCCTGCTGCGCACTGTTCAGCAGGTCGCCCTTGATGACACCGATCGGCTTGTTGTCGGCGACGGAGGCCAGCACACCGTAGAGAGCGGTGAAGAACGGCGCCTGCACGAGGATGGGAAGGCAGCTGGAGAACGGGTTGGTACCCGCCTCCTTGTACAGCTTCATCATCTCTTCGGACTGGCGCTGCTTGTCGTTCTTGTAGCGCTCCTGGATGGCCTTCATCTTCGGCTGGATCGCCTGCATGGCCCGGGTCGCCTTGATCTGCTTCACGAAAAGCGGGATCAGACAGATCCGGATGACGACCACCATGGAGGCAATCGCGAGACCCCAGGCCCAACCGCCGTTCGGGTCGAAGACGTGGCTGTACAGCGAGTGGAACTGGACAATGATCCAGGACACCGCGGTGTACAGGGGGTTGAGGAAGGACCAGGTCACCGGTCAGACTCCTTGGACATCGGGCTTGGCCACCGGCTCAGGCCCGGCGGTCCCGCTCTTCGGGCTCAGCAGATCGCGCAACCGACGGTGCCAGACCGGGTGCTTGCGCGGCGGTACATGATCGACCCCGCCGGGCGACCAGGGATTGCAGCGCAGAATGCGCCACGCGGTCAGGCCAGTTCCCTTCACCGCGCCGTGCACCCGCACCGCCTCGTACCCGTAGTGCGAGCACGAGGGGTAGTACCGGCAGACCGGGCCGAGCAGCGGACTGATGGTCCACTGGTAGAGCCTGATCAGCCCCATCAGCAGGTACTTCATCGCCCTGCTCCTGTCGGCACGCTGCCGGTCGGCTCCGCCCGGAGCAACCGCCGAAGCGCCGCATCCAGGTCGTGCTCGAGATCAAGGTACGAAGCCGTCCCGGCAGGGGGCAGCGCGCGTACCACTATCAGGCTACCTGCGGGCAGCCGGAGCAGACGCTCACGGACAAGGTGACGCAGCCGACGCTTGACCAGATTGCGCACGACCGCCGGACCGACGGCCTTGCTCACGACGAAACCCGCACGCGCCGAAGGAAGCCCCTCGGCGACGTGCGGGCGGGAGTCGCTGTTCCGGTCGGTCTGCCCCTTGGTCTCACCATCTCTGTTGAGATGGACGACCAGGAGGGGCCGACCGGCCCGACGACCGCGTTTCACCGCGGTCGCGAAGTCCTGGCGCCGCCGCAGCCGATTCTCGGAGGGCAGCACTGCAGACCCTGCGCGGATCAGGCGGAGATGCTGCTGCGGCCCTTGCCACGGCGGGCAGCCAGGATGGCGCGGCCGGCGCGGGTACGCATCCGCAGCCGGAAGCCGTGGGTCTTCGCGCGACGACGGTTGTTCGGCTGGAAGGTGCGCTTGCTCACTCGGGGGCTCCTGGGATGAATCGAAGGATGACGGGGAATCGCTTGGCCGTCACCGTGCGTCCGCGCGATCTCCCCTCAGTGGGAAATCTGGCCACAACGTCCCAGGTCGGCTGGGGGTTGAGGCAATCCACGGCGCCCGTGCTGCGCGCCTTCTGGAAGCGGGTGGACCCGCGGACATGCGGCAGCGGCCATCGACAACTCGACCTGGTTACGGTACGCGGGACGGGGGTGGAGGGTCAAACCGGACCGTCGCCAACCGCCCGCCCGGATCGCCTCCGGAAGCTCTCGATCATGATACTGGCCAAGCGCCACAAGGCCCGTTCAACGCTCCGCAGCCGTCTCCACACCCGGAGTCGGCTCACCCACAGCCTGTGGACAACAACTTGAATCAGCTCTGTCCGCTGACTACCGTTGCAGGACTTGTCGGGTTTGTTCATCGATCGGACCACCGGCACCCGAGTCCTTTGACACCCCCGATCCGGGGAACGAGAGAGCGTGCACCAGTGGCTGACAGCAACAGCGATCTCGTCGTGGTCTGGGCGAGGGTCGTCGAGCGACTGGTCAACGACACGAGCGTCGGGGACAAGGACAAGACGTGGGTGCGACGCACCCAGCCGATGTGGATGATGCACGACACCGCCCTGCTCGCGGCGCCCAACGAGTTCGCCAAGCAGGTGCTGGAAGGCCGGCTGCTGCCGCAGCTGAGCGAGGCGCTGAGCCGTGAGTTCGGGCGCCCGGTGCGGATCGCGGTGATGGTGGACGCCAACGCCGTCCCGCCCGCCGGGACGTCCGCCCCCGTCGAACCCCCGGCCGCGGCCGAACCCCCGGCCGCGGCCGAGCCGCCGGCCCAGGAATGGCAGCAGCCCTACCGCGAGGAGCCGGAGTACGGCGGCCCCACCGCCGAGCCCGGCCGCTGGCCCACCGCCGAGACCTACCCCGCGCCGGGCTACGGCCGCCCGTACGAGTCCGCACCCGCGCCCGACCAGGGCTACGAGCGCGGCCGGTACGACACCGCCGGCTATGAGGAGCGGCCCGCTCCGTACGGCGGCGAGCAGCCCTCCTGGCACGGCCAGGGTCAGCGGCAGGGCGAAGGAGCCGGCGGCTGGGAGCCCCCGTACCGCGGCGAGGAGCCGACCTCCCGGGAGGGCACCACCGCCGCACAGGGCGACCTGTTCGGCGGCGCCTACGGGACGTCCTCGGAGGACCGGCCCCGCCCGGCGGCGCCGCGGCGGCTGCCGCCCGCTCCCCCACGCCCCCCGGCAGGGCAGCCCGAGCCGGGCGCTCTGCTGCCCGAGACCAGGCCGCAGGCCGGTCCCCCCGGGCGCACGGGCGCTGGCCTGCCCGAGCGCACCCCGAGCCCCGGCGTGCCCGCGCCGCCCGGTGCTCCACCGGCCGGCGGAGCACGCAAGGACGAGCCTGCGGCCCGGCTCAACCCGAAGTACCTCTTCGACACCTTCGTGATCGGCGCGTCCAACCGCTTCGCGCACGCGGCGGCAGTGGCGGTCGCCGAGGCCCCGGCCAAGGCGTACAACCCGCTCTTCATCTACGGCGAGTCCGGTCTGGGCAAGACCCACCTCCTGCACGCCATCGGGCACTACTCGCGCAGCCTCTTCCCGGGCACCCGGGTGCGGTACGTGAGCTCCGAGGAGTTCACCAACGAGTTCATCAACTCGATCCGGGACGGCAAGGCGGACGCGTTCCGCAAGCGGTACCGGGACATGGACATCCTGCTCGTGGACGACGTCCAGTTCCTGGCGAGCAAGGAGTCCACGCAGGAGGAGTTCTTCCACACCTTCAACACGCTGCACAACGCCAACAAGCAGATCGTGCTGTCCTCGGACCGGCCGCCCAAGCAGCTGATCACCCTGGAGGACCGGCTCCGCAACCGCTTCGAGTGGGGGCTGATCACCGACGTCACCCCGCCGGAGCTGGAGACCCGGATCGCGATCCTGCGGAAGAAGGCGATCCAGGAGCAACTCAACGCTCCGGCCGACGTGTTGGAGTTCATCGCGTCCCGGATCACCCGCAACATCCGCGAGCTGGAGGGCGCCCTGATCCGGGTGACCGCCTTCGCCAACCTCAACCGGGCCCCTGTGGACCTGGAGCTCGCCGGGATCGTCCTCAAGGACCTGATCCCCGGCGGGGACGAGGACGCGGGGCCGGAGATCACGGCGCAGGTCATCATGCAGCAGACGGCCGCGTACTTCGGGCTGGGTGTGGACGACCTCTGCGGCTCCTCGCGCAGCCGGGTGCTGGTGACGGCCCGCCAGATCGCCATGTACCTGTGCCGGGAGCTCACCGACCTGTCGCTGCCCAAGATCGGCGCCCAGTTCGGCGGACGTGACCACACCACGGTGATGCACGCGGACCGGAAGATCCGCTCGCTGATGGCCGAGCGGCGGTCCATCTACAACCAGGTGACGGAGCTGACCAACCGCATCAAGAGCTAGCCGTACGGGCCGCAGCAGCGCCCGTTGAAGGGGAGTCAGGGATCCTGGCTCCCCTTTGTCGTGTGTGGAATGCGATCCGGCGGGGCAGTATCCCGGCAGCCGACGCTTCGCCAGGCCGGCGGCCGCACCGAACATCTGACCGTCAATTCGAACAGGTCGGGCTCGTGGAGCGGCAATCCACAGGACCGGGTGGTTTCTCCCCGTCCACAACCCGGGGAGTCCCGGGTTATCCAGAATTCCTCCACAGGGCCGACGCGGCTACGCTCTTCCCCGCAGGTCAGGTGCCTGGGGACTTGTGCACAACAGTTATCCACAGGGTGTGGACAGTTGGCGGACCGTCAGACCGCCAAATGGGTTATCCACCGCCTGTCCCCAGGAAAGGGTCGGTTATCCCCAGGTTCTCCACAGCTGCATCCACAGTTCGACAACGTGCAGCGACTGTTCACCGCCCGGTGTGAAAGGCGTCACGTGAAGTTGACCGGGCCCCGTGGATAACCCGTCCATGATCTGGGGACGGGGCTGGGGATAACCTGTGGATACTCAGAGTGCCCTGTGGGTAACGCTCCGCTGTCCACAGCGAGCCCCGGTTGTCCACACTCCACGTCCACAGGACCTGTGGACGAAAAACCGCACCTGACCTGCGGAAACAGGGTTATCCACGGTATCCACAGGCCCTACTACTACCACTACACCTATAGACCACTGGACTCGGTTAACAGCGGGGTGGGCCGAAATCTGTGGACAACCGGACCCCGACATCTGTTCGGCTTGCTTCCGCCCGATTGCCCCGTCTGTCGGTGGAGTGCGTCAGACTGTCCTTCGGCAACTGGAAGCCGGAGGGCCGAGCCCCGCGGTCAGGTGCCAGTAGACGATCAAGAGCGCAAGCGACAGCAGGATCCAGGAGGCGGTTACCGGTGAAGTTCCGGGTGGAGCGTGATGTCCTCGCGGAGGCGGTGGCCTGGGCTGCTCGCAGCCTCCCGGCGCGGCCGCCGGTGCCGGTGCTGGCCGGCCTGCTGCTGACGGCACAGGAGGGCAGCCTGGCCCTCTCCGGTTTCGACTACGAGGTCTCGGCCCGGGTCGAGCTGGAGGCCGACGTCGAGGAGGCCGGCACCGTCCTGGTCTCCGGCCGGCTGCTGAACGACATCTCGCGCAACCTTCCCAACAGGCCTGTGGAGATCTCCACCGACGGCATGCGGGTCAGCGTGGTCTGCGGCAGCTCGCGATTCACACTCCCCACCCTCCCTGTGGACGAGTACCCCGCCCTGCCCCAGATGCCCACCGCGACCGGCACGGTCTCCGGCGAGGTCTTCGCCTCCGCCGTCAGCCAGGCCGCCGTGGCCGCCGGGCGCGACGACACCCTGCCGGTGCTCACCGGTGTGCGGGTCGAGATCGAGGGCGACCGGATCACCCTGGCCGCCACCGACCGGTACCGCTTCGCCGTCCGCGAGCTGCTGTGGAAGCCCGAGCAGGCCGACATCTCCGCCGTCGCCCTGGTCCCGGCCAAGACGCTGCAGGACATCGCCAAGTCCCTGGGCAGCGGCGACACGGTCTCCATCGCGCTGGCCTCCGGCGGTGCGGGCGAGGGCCTGATCGGGTTCGAGGGTGCCGGGCGCCGGACCACCACCCGCCTGCTGGAGGGTGAGTTCCCGAAGTTCCGCAGCCTCTTCCCGACCGAGTTCAGTGCGATCGCGGCGATCCAGACCCAGCCCTTCCTGGAGGCGCTCAAGCGCGTCTCGCTGGTCGCCGAGCGGAACACCCCGGTCCGGCTGAGCTTCGAGCAGGGTGTGCTCACGCTGGAGGCCGGTTCGGGCGACGACGCCCAGGCCACCGAGCGGATCGACGCCGACCTCGAGGGCGACGACATCTCGATCGCGTTCAACCCGGGCTACCTGGAGGAGGGCCTCAAGGCCATCGACTCCGCGTACGCCCAGCTCAGCTTCACCACCTCGACCAAGCCGGCCCTGCTCAGCGGCAAGCCCGCGGTGGACGCCGAGGCGGACGAGGCCTACCAGTACCTGATCATGCCGGTCCGCCTCTCGGGCTGACCCGTTGTCCCCAGGCTGGGGGTAACGACAGGGGCGCGGGGAACTGCGCGAATCGGAAGGGCAGACCGATCAGCCGGGTACGCCGGACCAGTTGCAACCGGCACCCGGAGAGCGGCTGCAGCACTGAGCCTTCCGATTCGCGCAGTTCCCCGCGCCCCCAGTGGTTGGCCGCCTGCCCTGTTGCGCCCGGGCATCGGCGTAGGCTCTGGCTGTGCGGCAACGGCGCCGCCGTCAGGCACGAAACCACAGGTAAGGACTTGGTCATGGAGCTCGGCCTCATCGGTCTCGGCAAGATGGGCGGCAACATGCGCGAGCGCATCCGCCGCGCCGGCCACACCGTCATCGGCTACGACCGCAACCCGGATCTCGCCGACGTCGACAGCCTCGAGGAGCTCGTCAGCAAGCTCGAGGGCCCGCGCGTGGTCTGGGTCATGGTCCCGGCCGGAGGCCCGACCCAGGAGACCGTGGACCAGCTCGCCGAGCTGCTCTCCCCCGGTGACGTGGTGGTCGACGGCGGCAACTCGCGCTGGACCGACGACGTCAAGCACGCCGAGACGCTGGCCGCCAAGGGCATCGGCTTCGTCGACTGCGGCGTCTCCGGCGGTGTCTGGGGCCTGGAGAACGGCTACGCGCTGATGTACGGCGGCGAGGCCGAGTACGTCGCCAAGGTCCAGCCGGTCTTCGACGCGCTCAAGCCCGAGGGCGAGTTCGGCTCCGTCCACGCGGGCAAGGTCGGCGCCGGCCACTTCGCGAAGATGGTCCACAACGGCATCGAGTACGCGATGATGCAGGCCTTCGCCGAGGGCTGGGAGCTGCTGGAGGCGGCCCCCGAGGTCACCGACGTGCGCGAGGTCTTCCGCAGCTGGCAGGAGGGCACGGTCATCCGCTCCTGGCTGCTCGACCTGGCCGTCCGCGCCCTGGACGACGACGAGCACCTGGCGAAGCTCAAGGGCTGGGCCGCCGACTCCGGCGAGGGCCGCTGGACCGTCGAGGCCGCGATCGACCACGCCGTTCCGCTCCCGGCCATCACCGCCTCGCTCTTCGCCCGCTTCGCGTCCCGCCAGGACGACTCCCCGCAGATGAAGATGATCGCCGCCCTGCGCAACCAGTTCGGCGGCCACGCGGTCGAGTCCAAGTAAGCAGTCGCAGAGAAGGCGAGCGCAGTTCACAGCCATGCATGTCGCGCATCTGTCGCTCGCCGACTTCCGTTCCTACGCCCGGGTCGAGGTACCCCTGGACCCGGGCGTGACGGCCTTCGTCGGCCCCAACGGCCAGGGCAAGACCAACCTGGTCGAGGCCATCGGCTACATCGCCACCCTGGGCAGCCACCGGGTGGCCACCGACGCCCCGCTGATCCGGCTCGGCGCGGAACGGGCGGTGATCCGCACCAGCATCGTGCGGGACGGCCGCACCACCCTGGTCGAACTGGAGATCACCCCGGGCAAGGCCAACCGGGCCCGGATCAACCGCTCCGACAACGTCCGCCCGCGCGATGTCCTCGGCCTGCTGCGCACCGTCCTCTTCGCCCCCGAGGACCTCAGCCTCGTCAAGGGCGACCCGGGCGAACGCCGCCGCTTCCTGGACGAGCTGCTCACCGCCCGGGCCCCCCGGCTGGCGGGCGTGCGACAGGACTACGAGCGTGTGCTCAAGCAGCGCAACGCCCTGCTGAAGACCGCCGCGATGGCCCGCCGCGGCGGCGGCACGGGCAAGGCCGGCGACCTCTCCACGCTCGAGGTCTGGGACGGTCATCTCGCCCGGGCCGGCGCCGAGTTGACGGCCTTCCGGCTGCAGCTGGTGGCGGCCCTGCAGCCGCTGGTGGCGCAGGCGTACGAGCAGCTGGCACCCGGAGGCGGCGAGACCGTCCTGGAGTACCGCAGCTCCTTCGAGGGTGCCCTCCCCACCAGCCGCGAGGAGGCCGAGCAGCAACTGCTCGCGGCTCTTCAGGAGGCCAGGCCGCAGGAGGTCGCGCGGGGCCTGACGCTGGTCGGGCCGCACCGGGACGAGCTCGGGCTGAAGCTGGGGCCGCTGCCCGCGAAGGGGTACGCGAGCCATGGTGAGTCCTGGTCGTACGCGCTGGCGCTGCGGCTGGCCTCGTACGAGCTGCTGCGGTCCGACGGCGGCGAGCCGGTGCTGATCCTGGACGACGTCTTCGCCGAGCTGGACGCCAGGAGGCGGGACCAGCTGGCGGAGCTGGTCGCGGGCGCCGAGCAGGTGCTGGTGACGGCGGCGGTGCCGGAGGACGTGCCCAAGGCGCTGTCCGGCGCCCGCTTCGCGGTGGCCGACGGCCAGGTCACCCGCCTCGACTCCTGAGCGGCCGAGCTCAGCCTCGATGCTGTGGGGCAGCCCGACAGGGGCGCGGGGAACTGCGCGCCGCGGTAGGGCACACGTTGTCGCCTTCCGATCTCGCGCAGTTCCCCGCGCCCCCGCGGGTTACCCCGGAGCCATGAGGACGGGGGCGCCGCGGCTGTCTCACCGACCCCCTAAGCTGGACTGTCCACAGCCTGGGGAAAGGAGATCGCGGTGAGCGATCAGGAGTCGAGGACCCCAGAGCTGTCCGGTGTGGATCTGGCCCGGGTGGCGTTGCGGGCGGCGAAGGAGCAGGCCAGGCAGCGCGGCGAGCAGGTGCGGGAGAAGCGCGAGGCGAAGCGGCACGGTCTGCGGAGCGGGGCGCGCGCGGACGGCCGTGATCCGGTGCCGCTGGGGGCGGCGCTGAACCGGCTGATCACCGAGCGGGGCTGGGAGGCGCCGGCCGCGGTGGGCGGTGTGATGGGGCGCTGGTCGCAGATCGTCGGGCCGGACATCGCGGCGCACTGCGAGCCCAAGCACTACGCGGAGGCCGAGGCGGTCCTGACCGTGCAGTGCGACTCGACCGCCTGGGCCACGCAACTCCGGCTGTTGGCACGCCAGTTGGTGGCCCGGTTGAATCACGAGCTCGGCCACGGCACGGTCCGGGTGATCAAGGTACTGGGGCCGGACGCGCCCGCCCGGGGTTACGGCCGGCTGCGCGCGCCGGGCAGCAAGGGGCCCGGGGACACCTGGGGGTGACGCCCCGAATCGGGAAGCTGATCCTCCGGAACCGCTGACGGCCCTTTTGAGCGCTCTCAGCCCCCCTGGCGAGTATCGGGACATGTGCGGAGGGGATTCAGGGCGGCACATCTGCCCTCAGAGGCTGCCAAACGGCCATCTCTGTCAGTCCTACCGGTAGACTAAGAGCCAAACACTGTTGCTCGTAGCAACCGAGTCGAAACGCCGTGGTCGCAGACCCGCCCGTCCACCGGGTGGGGGTGCGGCCCGCGCTGTGCCAGAGAGGGCGCTTCGTGGCCGATTCCGGCAACTCCAGCCAGACCCCAGAATCCACCGACCCCGTGACGGGACAGTCCTACGACGCCAGCGCGATCCAGGTGCTGGAGGGCCTCGACGCCGTCCGCAAGCGCCCGGGCATGTACATCGGCTCGACCGGTGAGCGCGGCCTGCACCACCTGGTGCAGGAGGTCGTGGACAACTCCGTCGACGAGGCCATGGCCGGGCACGCCGACACCATCGACGTCACGATCCTGCTCGACGGCGCGGTCCGGGTGGTCGACAACGGCCGAGGTATCCCGGTCGGCCTGGTCCCGGGCCAGGACAAGCCGGCGGTCGAGGTCGTGCTGACCGTCCTGCACGCAGGCGGCAAGTTCGGCGGCGGCGGCTACGCGGTCTCCGGCGGTCTGCACGGCGTCGGCGTCTCCGTGGTCAACGCGCTCTCCACCCGGCTGGCGGTGGAGATCCACACCGACGGTCACCGCTGGACGCAGGAGTACAAGCAGGGTGTGCCGACCGCCCCGCTGGCCAAGCACGAGGCGACCGAGCGGACCGGTACCAGCGTCACCTTCTGGGCCGACCCGGAGATCTTCGAGACCACCGTCTACTCCTTCGAGACGCTCTCCCGCCGCTTCCAGGAGATGGCCTTCCTCAACAAGGGCCTGAGCATCTCGCTGACCGACGAGCGCCCCGAGCACGCGGACGAGGACGGCACGCCGCTCTCGGTGACGTACAAGTACGATGGCGGTATCGCCGACTTCGTCGCGCACCTCAACTCCCGCAAGGGCGAGGTGATCCACCCGACGGTGATCGACTTCGAGTCCGAGGACAAGGACAAGTCGATCTCGGTGGAGATCGCGATGCAGTGGAACTCCTCGTACACCGAGGGTGTCTACTCCTTCGCCAACACCATCCACACCCACGGCGGCGGTACCCACGAGGAGGGCTTCCGCGCGGCGCTGACCGGCCTGGTCAACCGCTACGCGCGCGACAAGAAGCTGCTCCGCGAGAAGGACGACAACCTCTCCGGCGAGGACATCCGCGAGGGTCTGACGGCGATCATCTCGGTCAAGCTGGGCGAGCCGCAGTTCGAGGGCCAGACCAAGGACAAGCTGGGCAACACCGAGGCGAAGACCTTCGTCCAGAAGGTGGTGCACGAGCAGCTGAACGACTGGCTGGACCGCCACCCGGTGGAGGCCTCGGACATCATCCGCAAGTCGATCCAGGCCGCCACCGCGCGCGTGGCGGCCCGGAAGGCGCGGGACCTGACGCGTCGTAAGGGCCTGCTGGAGAGCGCCTCGCTGCCCGGCAAGCTGAGCGACTGCCAGTCCAAGGACCCGGCCGAGTGCGAGATCTTCATCGTCGAGGGTGACTCGGCCGGCGGCTCGGCCAAGCAGGGCCGTGACCCGCGCATCCAGGCCATCCTGCCGATCCGCGGCAAGATCCTGAACGTCGAGAAGGCCCGGATCGACAAGGTGCTGCAGAACACCGAGGTCCAGGCGCTGATCTCGGCCTTCGGCTGCGGCATCCAGGAGGACTACGACGAGTCCAAGCTCCGCTATCACAAGATCGTGCTGATGGCGGACGCCGACGTCGACGGACAGCACATCCGCACGCTGCTGCTGACCCTGCTGTTCCGCTTCATGCGGCCGCTGGTGGAGTCCGGCTACGTGTACCTGGCGATGCCGCCGCTGTACAAGATCAAGTGGGGCAAGGACGACTTCGACTACGTCTACTCCGACCGCGAGCGCGACGCGACCATCGCGGCGGGTGTGGCGGCCGGGCGCCGGCTGCCGAAGGACGACGCGATCCAGCGCTTCAAGGGTCTCGGCGAGATGAACGCCGAGGAGCTCCGGATCACCACCATGGACCAGGCGCACCGTCTGCTGCAGCAGATCACCCTGGAGGACGCGGCCCGTGCCGACGACCTGTTCTCCGTCCTGATGGGCGAGGACGTCGAGGCCCGCCGTTCCTTCATCCAGCGCAACGCCAAGGACGTCCGCTTCCTGGACGTGTGATCCCCGACCGGGAGCCCACGTACCAGTCACGCGTGAAAGGAAACTGACCACCAGTGGTCGACGACAACCGTCCCGACGGCGAGCAGCCGGACGCCAGCACCATCGACACCTTCGTGTCCCGGGTCGAGCCGATCGAGCTCGAGACCGAGATGCAGCGCTCGTACCTCGACTACGCGATGAGCGTGATCGTCAGCCGTGCGCTGCCCGAGGTCCGCGACGGCCTCAAGCCGGTGCACCGCCGCGTGCTCTACGCGATGTACGACGGCGGGTACCGGCCCGAGAAGGGCTACTACAAGTGCGCCCGCGTCGTGGGTGACGTGATGGGTAACTACCACCCGCACGGCGACACCTCGATCTACGACACCGTGGTCCGCCTGGCCCAGCCGTGGTCGCTGCGGATGCCGCTGGTGGACGGCAACGGCAACTTCGGTTCTCCGGGCAACGACCCGGCCGCGGCCATGCGGTACACCGAGTGCAAGATGATGCCGCTGGCCATGGAGATGATGCGGGACATCGACGAGGAGACCGTCGACTTCGCCGCCAACTACGACGGCCGCTCGCAGGAGCCGACCGTCCTGCCGGCCCGCATCCCCAACCTGCTGATCAACGGTGCCACCGGTATCGCGGTCGGCATGGCGACCAACATCCCGCCGCACAACCTGCGCGAGGTCGCCTCGGGTGCGCTGTGGGCGCTGGAGCACCCGGACGCCTCCAACGAGGAGCTCCTGGAAGCCCTGATCGAGCGGATCAAGGGCCCGGACTTCCCGACCGGTGCGCTGATCGTCGGCCGCCGGGGCATCGAGGACGCGTACCGGACCGGGCGTGGCTCGATCACCATGCGCGCGGTGGTCGAGGTCGAGGAGATCCAGGGCCGGCAGTGCCTGGTGATCACCGAGCTGCCGTACCAGGTGAACCCGGACAACCTGGCGCTGAAGATCGCCGACCTGGTCAAGGACGGCAAGGTCGCCGGTATCGCCGACGTCCGCGACGAGTCCTCGTCCCGGACCGGCCAGCGCCTGGTGATCGTGCTCAAGCGCGACGCCGTCGCCAAGGTCGTGCTGAACAACCTGTACAAGCACACCGACCTGCAGACCAACTTCGGTGCGAACATGCTGGCGCTGGTCGACGGTGTGCCGCGCACGCTGTCGCTGGACTCGTTCATCCGGCACTGGGTGAACCACCAGGTCGAGGTCATCGTCCGCCGGACGACGTTCCGGCTGCGCAAGGCCGAGGAGCGGGCGCACATCCTGCGTGCGCTGCTCAAGGCGCTGGACCAGATCGACGAGGTCATCGCGCTGATCCGGGCCTCGGAGAGCGCGGACGCCGCCCGCAGCGGCCTGAT